>DATKCT010000181.1:0-7110 GCA_035513055.1 Verrucomicrobiales bacterium
CCTCAGCGGCCATGGTCTTCCCCGTGCCGCTCGGACCGGCAAACAACGCGGTGATGCCGAGCCCGCGCGGGCATTTCCGGGCGAACCCCCAGGTGTGATAGACCGTAGTCCGATGCCGCACCTGAGCGGCGATTTCACGCAGTGTGTGCAGGTGCCGGTCCGGCAGGACAATATCTTCCCACCGAGCAGCCGGTTCCAATCGCTGCGCCAGTTCATCGAGCCGCTGCCGGGCCTGGACGCGGCAGGCCGTCCACAGCCGCCGGGCAAGGGAATCAGAGGATCCGGCGGCGGACGCTTCCTCCAGTTGGGCGCAGGCGGACTGGATGGCTCGTGAATTCAATCTGAAGTGTGCGACCACCCGGTCCAAGGTTCCATTCAACGCTTCCGGCCCCTTCGGGAGAGCAGCTTGCCAAAGCTCGCGTTGTTCGGCGACGCTGGGCCCGGCAACATCAAGCCGGACAACCAGACGGCTGCTGCTTCCGAGCGGATCCCGGCTCGCAACCAGCAACACACCGCCTAGCAGGTCGAGAAAATCCCGGCAGGCCTGCCCTTCGTCGGCGGCGAGAATCAATCCAGCCTGACTCAGGATGGCTTCGCGTTCCCACAATCGGGCGAAGACGTCGCGCTCAGTTTGCGACCCCGGAATGCCGGCGGCCTCGAGCAGGAACGCCCGCAACCCCAGCCTGCTGCACGCGCGCGCGGCTACGCCGCGGAGATCGTTGGGATCGAGTCCGCAGAGGTTGATGACGGGGAGCCGATGCTTCTCGTGATGCCGTTGGAGAATCGCGGCTGTCCGTTCGGCGCATGCTTCCTGGGAAGGCACCAAGCCAGCGGCAGTACCCAGCGGCTGGATCAACCCTTGCAACCGTTCGTCCAGGTAGGAAATCCCGGTGAGATGATGGAGTATCCTTTCGTCGATTCGCAAGCGGGCGTCGACCAGGTTTTCCCCAGCGGCGGGCTCGAGCATCCTCCAGCGGCGGAGCGGAGCCGAGGGAGCAAGTGCGTCCCAGTGTGGCTCCGGCAAGGCCGCCAATGCGAGGCCGAAGGTGGGAAACGGACGCTGCCCGCCGCCCTGCGCCCGAGCGCAGGCTCCCGCGAACGAAGCATCCAGTTCCACGCCCGCCGCCAGCAACAGAACGCTGCGCTCGAAGCGCGACAACGCGAAAGCACGGCAGAGATGAGATAAAGCTGAAGGAGCCGGAAGGACTGCTTCGGCTTCGGCGAACAGCGAACCCGCGCCTTGGCAGTCTCGCTCGGAAGCCCCGTCTGAGGCCGGCCCCCCGCCCGCGTGATGTTCGAGGGCACGCCGCACGAGGTCCAACTCGGCCATGAGGCAACGCTTGTTGGCCTCGGCCCAGTCTGTATCGTGCGCAGACGCGGTAATCATGGTGTGTCGTTAGCTTATCGCGACCTGCGGCGCATTGAACCGGCCGTCGGCGTTCGTCTCCAGCAGGCTCTCCGCGCCGTCTACCTGAATCCGGATCAGATAGTCGCCCGGTTCAACGCCTGCGATGGGAATCGTGATCGTAGCGAAAGGCCCCGAAGGACTGCCGGGAGCTTCGGCCGGACGGGCAAACCGGTAGGAATGGGGCAGTCCGCTGCTCACAGGCGGACTTTCATCGGGACGAAACTCATTGAGCAGGAGCACGACGCGCCGAGAGTCCTCGACCGCCGGATTGACGCTGATCTCCACCGTAGCGGAAATCGTCCCGTCCGCAGCCGTGGACGAATCGATGATGCTCACAGGAGCTGTGATTTCGGGCCGCAGGACAAAGGGGCATACGTTAGACTCCATGCCCAAATGAGGTTCAGGCGGGGCGCCCATGAAAATCCGGTGCAGCACCTGCGCCCCGTGAACACCGGCAGGCAAGTCCGGCGGTAAGGGCACGATAATCTGGGAACTGCTCACCTCTGCGTCATCCGGAACGATTTCAAAGGCGCCCACGCGCACGAGCGTGTCGTCCCCTCGCAGTTGAGAACCGAGGATCACAAGCCGGTATCCCGGCAGAATAGGCTGCCCAGCCACGACCGGGTCGCCGGGGCCCGCCTGGGACCGGATCTCTCCGATCACCGGTTGCCGGAAGGTGCGGACATAGAGGTTGCGCGCCTGAACCGGCAACGACGATCTTGTGGGCTGATCGTTTTCAATGAGGACAACCGAAGCCTGATACGCTGCGCTGGGGCGATACTTCGCCTGAAACGCCGTCCAAAGCTTTGAGATCTCCTCGGTGTTCATCTGCTCGAGCGTGAGTTTGATCAACTCCACTTGTTCGGCGAGCTGGGAAGTCGAGAGTGCGCTCAGTTCAGCCGGCAATCCCGCTCCGACCGGCGTCGGCGGAGCCAGCGCGGTGCGAACGGCGTCCCGGGTTAAGACGCCGTTCTCATGCAACAGTTGCATCCCATACCCAAGGAGAATCTCCGAGTGAAACTCGTTCACGCCGTACGCGGTGAGGAGGTAGTGGAGATTGAGGGCCAAAGGCGGATTTGCTGTGCGTTGACCCCGCGAGTCGCGCGAAGGCAAGCCGTTATTCCGCCAACCCTGATTAGGCGTCACCTGATAGAGGAAGAGGTTGAGCTGACTTTGCGCACTCGGCCCCTCGACTTCAATGCGATCGGGCGGGAGAGCGGTTACTGCGACGTCGGAACCGACGACCGAAGGGAGGTCGTGATCGATCACGCCATTGTTGAGCAGATCCTTCAACACAGCCGTGACCGACGCAATGGCGAGGGCGTTGCTCATCGGCCGCGGGAGCTGCGTCCCTGCAAGTACTCGTCCAACGACAACGGGGGGCGCCGCGGAGCCCGCGCCGGGCGTGGCGGCGGCTGCGCAGGCGGCGGCGTGACGGCCCGCACGTCGATCCGCCCTATCGTAACGCGAACGGCGGGACCCTCTGGAGGCCGGCCCGAATTCTGCATACTGTCCATGACGGGCGCTTCATCCATTCGCTTTACCGAAGGAGCAATGCGAATCCCGGCTTCGCGCGGCGCGATGCGGGGGCTCGATAGGGTCCCCTCGTCGAGGGCCCGTTGAAACGTGGGATCCGGTCGACCAGGGATTGGCGGCTCCTCGCCCGCGGCGCTGGGTTTCGCGAAATCGCCTTCCGCCGCATGAACCGAGGCACGTTCCTCTGCGGAATGCCGTGTTACGGGAGCGGGCCGGCTCCGCTCCGGGAACGGCTCGGGCGCAGCCCAACCCCTTCGCTCCGTTTCGCGGTGCGGGCCGCCGGAATCAAAGAGGTCTGCCCCTCCCGGTCTCGTCTCGCCGGCCGGCAGCGTCTCTCGATCCGTTAGCCTGACCTCGCGGGCGGCCTGCCTCCGTTGTCCCTCATCTCCGCGGAGATTCGCCTCACGCCGCTTCACCTTTGGCTCCCTCTCCTTCCGCATGGAGCTGGCTTCGGTGTTTTCTCCGTAACCATCTGCACCGACGTCCTCCTCTCCTGTTCCACCGCTATTCCGGTCTTCTGCGAGCGAGCCTTCGTCCGGAGATCGCGGCGCAAACCATCTGGAATGAGATGGACCCCTGTCTTCCGCCTCGAATCGCGATGGCAAGCGCGGCTGCACTGCCGGCGAAAAGGAGCCGGTCGCTTTGGCGGCAAGCCTGGAGAGAAAATCACTCACCTGCACGCGGCCTCCACGTAATAACGGCGCCGAAGCGGACTGAGTTCGAGGATCGCCGTTTCGCTCCACCCGTAGGCCGATGCCAACAGATGCACTTCCTCAAGACGTTTCTGCGCCCAAACGTTGAACTCCGTCCACACAAAGCTGCCGACGTCAAAAGGAACGGTCCATCGATGATCACACCATGGGCAGGAAAGCGCCAACTCGCTGTCGGCAAGGGGGTCGGCCTCCGACATGCGGCGCGCCACCCGTTTCACGACCTCCTCGGGTGCACTTTCCACCGGCATCGCTGTTTCCCGCTGTTCCATCGCCAGCACGCACCGTTGGAAGATGAGGCGGCGCGCCTCTTCCTCTGTCCGGCATGCGCTCCCCGCCGCGAGGTCCTGAGTGTTAGGAAGCCGGAAACGAACGGCGAATTCGTCGAAGCAAAGATCGAAAGGAGGATTTTCCGCCTCGCCGTTGGAACTCCGCAGGTCGGAGGTAGGAAGCTTCAATTCCAATCGATCCCCGCAGCGAGGACACACAGTCACCCCGTTCAGTTCCGGTCCAAAGACAGCTTCCCACAATTGCAACAGCCGTCCGTCGCGTTCCCCCAAGGCCAGCCCGGCAGCCTCCTGGAAATCGTACTCCGCCGCCCCGAGAAGCCAGAGGGGACGCTCCCACGCCGGCGCGGTAGCCGCACCCTCCCACGCTTCCAGCAGCCGCAATGCTGTCGGGACCCCCATTCCGGCCTACGGTTCCGTAAACGATGGCTCGGATGGCTCTGTGACCGCGTAATCCCGTTCCCAGCCTTCGTTCTCCAGCTTGATCGTCTGAATGGCCACAGCATTGGCGTTGGCGTCCAGCTCAGGCAAGGCTTGAAACTCGGAAACCCAGCAGCGGAATACGTTGTAGGTGAGCACCAATTGCCCCGCCTCGTTATAAACCTCGATGGAGATGTCTTTGCGAAAGTCCTTGAGGGAAACTTCGGATCCCAGACCGGATCCAAAATTCCAAACCATGTTGGCCCATCGCTCGAATTCCTCGTCGTGAGTGACGCCGCGCTCGAGGGTGACGGCGTCGTACTCCGTGCGCCCAGGCGATTTGCGGCTGCTGCTCGGATCGCCGCCCTCGCGGTGCGTCACCACTTCCGTGGTCCGCTTCAAGATACTCACCTTGCTGACGCCGGCCACATAACGGCCATCCCATTTTACGCGGAATTTGAAGTTTTTGTAAGGATCAAACCGGTCGGAGTTGACGGTAAACTGTGCCATAGCTCGTGAGGTTGAGGGTCAAGCTTCGGATTGCCCGGCTAATTGCTGGATCTTGATGATCACGAATTCGGCCGGCTTCAAAGGCGCGAATCCGACCAGGATATTCACAATCCCGCGATCGATATCGTACTGCGTCGTCGTCTCGGCGTCGCACTTCACCAGGTAAGCCTGCTGCGGAGTCGTGCCTTGAAACGCGCCTTGCCGGAAGAGGTTGTGCATGAAGGCTCCGACGTTGAGCCGGATTTGAGCCCACAACGGCTCGTCGTTCGGCTCGAAGACGACCCACTGCGTGCCGCGGTAAAGGCTCTCCTCGAGAAACAGCGCCAAGCGCCGAACGGGCACGTACTTGTATTCATCTGCCAATTGATCGGCTCCACGCAACGTCCGGGCTCCCCAGACTACGCGGCCGTTGACGGGAAAGCTTCGCAGGCAGTTGATTCCAAGCGGGTTGAGTTGACCGTTCTCGTCGTCGGTCAAATTGACCTGCAGCCCTTGAATCCCGTTAAGCGCGGCATCCAAGCCGGCAGGAGCCTTCCATACACCCCTCTGCGTGTCCGTCCGCGCCATGATTCCGGCGATCATGCCGCAAGGGACGAAGGTGTCGATTTGCCCGTCGCGTTCCGGATCGGGCTGCCGCACCCGCGGGAAATAGAGCGCGGCATTGCGCGCCGCTGGGCCCGAGAGGCCCAACGTGCCCACATTAGCCGCCGCTGTGGAAGCCGCCGCCGCGGCAGCCGCGCCCCACGACAACGGGGGATCCACGATCAACATGGCTCGCCGCTGGACACAATAACTCATCGCTTGCTGGTAGACGCTGTTGTCAGTATCTCCCCCCCGCGTCGCGGGCGGGATGCAGAGCAGGTTGAAGAGATCAGCCTTCTCCAACGCGAAGATCCCGGTCTTGTTCGTCTGGCTCCCCAAGTAAACGTTGGTTCCCGGAGCATCTCCGTCGTCCCCGTCGGCAGCCGCAAGGGGCGTGTTCTCGGGCGGCGAACCGCTAACCGTCTCCAGCGGACGCGCGTCACTGGGCGTTCCGAGGATCTGCACGAGCGACTGAGCCTGTTCCAGCACCCGCGGCAAATACCGCGTCGATGTGGCCTCCATCGTCACATTCAGGTAGGTCTCCGCCTCAACCCCGTTGTTGAAGATAATGAGATTAAACAGCGTGGGATCGGGCGGAGAAACCGGATCGAGCGGATCGCTGGTGTTGTGATTCACCGCGGCGCTCAGTCCGTTTCCCCACGAACCCGCGTTGGCCGCCGTCAACTCCAGAGCACCGGAAGGACTGCCCTCGGCCGGCAATTCGATCGTCGCGCTCCCGGCTCCCGCGCCCGTGAGCCGGACAATGAGCGCCGCGCTTCCGCCATTGAGATAGAAAGAGCGCACCGCGTAGCTCGTGGGGCTATCCACCCACAACCCGCCAAAAGTCCTCTCGAAATCGGCAAAGTTGTTGATGCGAACCGGTTCGTTGACAGGCCCTTGCCGGGCCCGGCCCAGAAAGGCTGTGATGGAAGTCGCGACTCCAGTGATAGTCCGGACGCCGCTCGGAATCTCCTCGATGTATACCCCGGGATAGGTGGGAGCGATAGGCATGGTCAGTTTGGGTTACGGGTTAGTTCGAACTCCTAGAAAGGGAAGGGGCCGCCTCCCGCTTTGGGATTCATTCGCGAAATCTCGCCAAGCTCCGCCATTCCCGTCCGCCAACGCGGCCGGGACCCCCTCAGAGAGCCGACGACTGGTCTAAGCTCCGGCCGCAGCTCTGATGAAGCGTTTCTCAACAACTACTTGTGCCTGCTCGAGGCTCTCCAGCAAGAGCGCCACGCGCTTGCCGTCGTCAAATTCGCGCTGCACTCTTCCCAACATTCCGTCAAAGGGACCGCCATTGATTCTCACGAAATCCCCAGCCCGCACCGGGGCCTCCCGTATCTCGAAGTAGCCTTCCGGCGACAGCTTCCCCTGAATGCCTTCGACCAAGTGGGCGCCCACTTCCACCGGAGCGCCCGTGCGCCCAAGAATCCGCACCACGCCCCGCGCATAACGCACTGAGTCGAGATCCGGCAAGCCAAAGCGGGCAAAAAGATAGCGGGAAAACAACGGACGCACTCGCCGCCGCCGCGAGCCGAAGGGCGGAGGTTCCTTCCGCGCCATCGGCAGAAAAACTTGGTGCCCTGCGCTTCGAATGCTGAGCGCCGCAAGGTGTTCCCCGCGAGGCCGGGTGAAGACCGCGTACCACCCACCA
>DATKCT010000182.1:0-9526 GCA_035513055.1 Verrucomicrobiales bacterium
AATACGCCTTCACGCTTGATCCCAAGACCCGGGACGCGGAAGGCGGACCCCGGCTTGAGGTGGGGCCGGGGATCCCGGTTCTGCGCCTGACTCGCCATACCGAGGCGATGGATCTCACTTACCGGGTCGAGGTCAGCGCCACCCAGGAGAATTGGGAGGTGATCGCCGAGAGCGTTGCGGGCGCCGGTTTTCAGGGCAGCGGCATGATTACAGAAACGGAGAATCTCGGCTTGGTCTCGGTCATGGTTTCACCACCGGCGGAGATGACGGGCGGCGAGATCTACTTCAGGGTTCGGGTGATTCGAAAGAGCTGAGAGTGCCCTGCCGGCTTGACAGGCAGTGTGACTGCAGGCCGCCGTGGGGGAACACCGTGGCGCGGGCACTCCTGCCCACGTCTGGAGTTTTTACATTTCTGGCCTGCCCGCGAGGCCGAAGATGCGGTGATCCCTTCGGCTTCTCCCGAGGCTCTGCAAGCTCCTTCGATTGAAGGCGTCTCGCCTGTCCCATTCTTCTCATCGTGGCGCGGGCACTCCTGCCCGCGAGGCCTTGCGGCTAGATGACGGCCAGGACTGTCCGCCCCCCGGTAGGGAGGACCGGGGCATGGCCACTTTCGCCTTGGCCCGTTATGGCGCTCCGCGCCTTGAGGCAGTCTTGGATAACCGCCTAACGGACAGCCCGTTCAAGGAACGAGGGCGCCGCCGCAACTGCTGCCGCTTCCCGCGGTGCAGCCGAAACAGTGCGCGCCGGTGCGAATCGCCAACCGGCGAAAAGCCGGGAGATCGATATCCCAGAGGAACAGCGTGTGGCCGGGCTTGCCCGGATGTTCCAGCCCGAGATGGAGCATTTGATTGAAATCGCAGTCGAAAACTTCGCCTAACCAACCCACATTGATCGTGTTCCGGCACATCAGTCCCGGCAGGGTGGCGGGGTTGAAGGCCTCCGCCAAAAGAGAGAGGTATGCATGATAGTGTCCCTGACGTTTCAACCAGGAGGCGAATCGGGCGATGGGCATGTTCGCCAACGCATAGAGCCGGTTGAAGATGATCCCGAAGTTCCGCTGCATCTCCCGCTTGTAATCCGCTTCCAGGGCGAGCTGATCGGGGGGCAGAGAGGCGTCGACGGGATTGTAGACGAAGTGCAGCGGAAGCCGCCGATCGGAACCGTAGCCGAGTCTATTGAGCTTTTGGAAGGCGGCGATGCTGGCCTCGAAAACGCCGTCCCCGCGCTGGGCATTGACGTTCTCCGGCGCATAACATGGCATCGAGGCGATCAACTCCACTTCGTGGGCGGCGAGGAATTCCCCGAGATCCTCGAATCCCGGTTCCATCAGAATCGTGGCATTGAGCCGGTCGGTGATGCGCCGGGGATGCTCGAAGGCGCGCACCCGTTTGATGAGGGGCCGAAAACAGGGGACCATCTCGGGAGTTCCTCCGGTGAGATCGAGATGAGGAATGGCGCTTCGTTCGAACCAGGGCAGAATGCGGTCCGCGGTCTCTTGCGACATGATTTCGCGGCGATGCGGGCCCGCGTTCACATGGCAATGCCTGCACGTGAGATTGCAGAGCTTGCCCAAATTGAGTTGGAGCACGCCGGGGTCGCCGCGCTGCAGGGGTGTTGCTGCGGCCGCGGCGGCGAGCGCATGATCGAAGGCGTTGGGCGGAAGAGCCATCGAGGGAACCGGGGCGGGTTCTTTGAGCTTTCGGCGGGACCGTGGGTTTGTCCAGAACGGGTTAAGCCCCGCCCGCATTTTACAGTTCTAATTGGATTTAGTGTCTGACACATTATATTATTTCGGCCAAGCGGCCGGTGTCGCCATCGGCCTGGCATTGGGCTACTTCGGCCAGGAGTTTGCGGGTGTAGGGTTCATCGGCCAGCAGTTGGAGGCGTTGCAGGAAGTCCTCCTGGGTCCAACCGGCCAGGGCCCGTTCTATCCTGGACCCGGCCGCGCCCGTCCGTCAACTTTTGTATTAGGTGTCTGACATATTATGTAGCAGCAGGTGGAAGTGGTTGAAATGATTATTCCAGCAGCCGGTGCCTCTGGTCGATATCCGCCGCGGGAACGGCGGCCGGATGGGGTGCGCCGGACTCGTGAGGCCCATGGACTTCGGGGCCCCCCCGGGCGGCGGCGGCCGCGAGTGAACGGTAGGCGGTTTGGGGCGGGCTGGGCGGCAGAGGATGGACGGCTTCCTCCGGTTGCGGCGTCCGCCTCCCGCGAAGAAGTTCCCGGCTGCGAGGAAACTGCTGATGGCGAAGATACAGGGGCGTATAGACTGGGCAGGGCCGGCTCTCGGCGTGATTGGGAGCGTCGTGATCCTGCTGTGTGCCGCGTTCGCTGGGCCCCAATGGGAACATTGGCATGCGGCGCTCTGGGCCGGGGGTTTGCTGTCCTTCGTTGGAGCAGGTTGGTCTGTTTGGCTCTTGAGCTGGAGCCGCCGGCGGCAGGACTTGCGGCTCACCGCCTTGCGCCGGCGCGGGCGCAGATTGCGCAATCTGGGAAAACGTCTCCAGTGGGAAGGCGCCGCTCTGGAGAGACGCCGCCGCCGCGTTGCCGCAGACAGCGTCCATCATGAGCTTTATCAGAACGACCGCACTGCGGCGGATGCCGCTCCGGAGGGCGCAGCCGTTGCCGCGCTGGCGGAGGCCGATGGGAAGGTGCTGGACTTCTGCCGGGCGGAGTCCGAGCGCATCTTCAACAAGATTGTTCGGAACGGTTACGTTGTCGACGGGATCGTCCAGCCCCGGGAGATCCTAACCGATGTGGGGCGGCTGTTCGAGGGTGTGGCCCGCATCTACCAGCCAGGCGCCAAGCATCCTCTATTGGAAACCAGCGTGGAGGACATTCTGCGGTTCATTCAGCGCTCTTCCCTCCAAATCCTGGTGCAGTTGGAGCAGCTTCCGCTCGACGTGAAGCGCTACAATTTGCGCGAGGCCCATAGTTTGTCTCAGAGGGCCCTCAGCTATTACGGCCTCTACAAGTCAGTCAGTTCTTACTGGGATCACGCCCGGCCGATGTGGTTCCTCGGGCGTCTGGCGCTGGGCGCGAATCCTTTGACCCTCGGGCTGTCCTGGACCCTGACAGAGATCGCCACGCGGGGCGGCCGCCGGCTTTCCCAGCACTACGGCCGGCGTTACGGTCTCCGGCTATTTCACGAAACAATCCGGATCATCGGGACAGAGGCCGCTTCGGTCTACGGCGGCGACTACCGGCACCGCGATCCTAACTGGATCTACGGACTCGAGCTGACGGAGCTGCAGAAAGCGCTTCCAGCCCAGCGCCGGCTGTTGCGCACCTTATTGGAAGAGGTCGGGTCCATGCCCCTGCGCAGCGAGTATGACCGGATTTTTCTCTATCGCTGTCTGGCGCGGGGCGAGAGCGGCCATCCCGGACGATTCGAGGCTGTTGTTACCTTGCGGCGAGATGAGCGGGAGGCGCTGGCGCGGCGCTTGGAGGCGCTCGTGGCGCGGCATAGGGACGCGTCCGGTCTGGTTGCGCTTTGCCGGTGGAAAGAGGAGGTGGAAGGGCGCCTTGGCGCCGGGATTCAGGTAGAAGGCTGTGAGGATACTGCGCTGGCGCCCGGCAAAGCGCTCGCGCCGCTGCTGGTCTCTCTGGTCAGCTACGTGGTCGGACACAAGGGCATGGAAATCGAGCAGGCGCGCGGCGCTGTGGAAGCGTCGCGCATCGCTGCTCTGCTAGGACCGGAGGCTCTCCTGGAGGCCTGGGCGAGCCTCACAGCGCATCCGCCCATGCTCTTCGATCATCCTTCCGTCAGACCGGCGGCGCCCGAAGGCCGAGCCTATATCGAAGATTTGGCGCGGCTTCAAGTCGAGGTCGCCCCCTTCGAGAGCGGGACGGAGTTGCTGGAAGAGGCCGCCGGCGCGGTGGGATGCCGGACGGACCAGGCCATCGAGCGCTTCCGCGAAGCCTGCGAAGAGCGATTCCGGCGTCATTGGGCGGAGGACGCGCCGAAATCCACTGTGCCGGGCGCCCTCGCCGTCGCATCTCTCGAGCTGCTGTCTCCTCCCGAGGAGGTGGCCTTTTTCTACAAGCGCGTGCAGGTGCGAGGGGCGGGGACCGGAGACTTTTTTCCTGGCCTGCGCCTGTGGCTGCTGGGAACGACGCAGGGGAGTGTCACGTTGTGCGGGCTCGGGCAGGAGGCACAGCCGCATTCCGCGCAAATCTTCTGGAAGGCGGGTCCGGGGCAATTCCGGGCTCGCACGGGCCGGGCATTCCTGGGTCGGCACTGTATTCTGCGGGGCGGCGATTGGGACTCGGAGGCTTTGGGGGGCAGGCAGCCTTTCTCGATCGAGGTCCAAAAGCGGCCCTGGGCGTCCGCCGGCGAATTCGGACCGCTGCTCCGGGTGGCCAGTGACCGGGTGGATTCCGGGAATTAGCTTGGTCTTAGCTTGGTCCGCCGTTCTCAAACGGCTTCGCCGGGAGGGCGCAACAGGCCTGCGCAGAAGCCGTTCGAGAAATGGGGGCGACGTCCGCGCTTGCCAGGCCTGGTTTCCTTTGTCAATAGAGGCGGCAGTGAGTTCCCTACCGGATCGTCAGCGGACCTTGGCCAAGCCGTCGAGCCTCACCGGCACTTCCCTTCACACTGGGGAGCAGGTCACCTTGACTCTCAAGCCGGCGTCCCCGGGCCAGGGGCTGAAGTTCCGGCGCATGGATCTCGAGGATCAACCCTTCATCGAGGCCCACGTCAGCAAGGTCCAGATGGTCGAGCGAGCCACGACCTTGGCCGAAGGCAGTGTGAAGGTGCACACCGTGGAACATGTCCTCTCCGCGTTGCGAGGGATGGGCGTGGACAACGCCGTCATTGAAATGGACGCCAACGAACCGCCCATTGGCGACGGGTCCGCCGCTCCCTACGTGGAATGTATCAAACAGGCCGGGACGGTCGAGCAGGACGTTCCGCGCCCGGTCTACGAACTCCGGGAAACCCTGCACTACGAGACGCCCCAGGGAGCCATGCTCGTGGTGTTGCCCGACCGGAAATTTCGCGTCTCCTGCACCCAAATGGGGCCCGAGGGCTCGCTGACCCAGTTCGCCAGTTTCGAAATCACGCCGGAGATCTACGAACGCGAGATCGCCGGCGCCCGCACCTTTGTGCATTACGAAGATGTGAAGCCGCTTCTCGACAAGGGCCTCATCCGGGGCGGCAGCATTGAAAACGCCATCGTGATCCGCGGCGACACCACCCTAAGCAAAGAGCCTCTGCGTTTCCCCAACGAGTTCGCGCGGCACAAGATTCTCGACATCATTGGAGATCTCGCCCTCTGCGGTCGGCCCTTCACGGGTCATGTGGTGGCCATTCGCCCGGGTCATGGGGCCAACACGGAGATGGCGCGCATCTTGGCCCAGCATTTCGGACGGATGATCTCGTTGGTCACGCCCGTGCGCATCCCTACCGGCAAGGGCGTGCTCGATATCGATGAGGTCATGCAAGTGCTGCCACACCGCTACCCGTTTCTTATGGTCGACCGGGTCGTCGACTTCGAAGGGGAGAACAAATGCACCGGAGTTAAATCGGTGACGATCAACGAACCCTACTTTCAGGGGCATTTTCCCGGACATCCGATCATGCCCGGTGTGCTGCAGTTGGAGGCGATGGCTCAGGTCGCCAGCATCCTCTTGCTCCGCAAGGTCGAGAGTCAGGGAAAAATCGGGTATTTCATGAGCGCCGACAACGTCAAGTTCCGCAAACCGGTGCATCCCGGCGATACGCTCTTTATTGAAGCGGTGATCTTGAGGATCCGCAGGAACATTGGGAGCGCCCATTGCCGCTGCGTGGTCGCTGGCGCCGCCGTATCCGAGGCTGAACTCAAGTTCAGCCTGTTAGGTTCCTGAGGAGGCCCCGCTGGAACCGCGTTTTCATTCCGAATCATCCCGAATGGCTTCCACTGCGATTCACCCTAGCGCGTCCGTGCATCCAAAGGCGGAGCTTGGAGCTGGGGTGCAGGTGGGACCCTTTTGTGTGGTGGAATCGAGCGCGCGGCTGGGCGATGGGTGTATACTCGTTAGTCACGTCCATATCGGCCCGGAAACCCTGGCCGGACCGGACAACACCTTCTATCCCTTTGCGGCGATCGGATTGCGCACGCAAGATCTCAAGTACGCGGGCGAACCGACCCGGCTCGAGATCGGCGCCGGCAACGTTTTTCGGGAAAACGTCACCGTCAATCGTTCCACCGAAGCGGGCGGCGCGACGATGGTCGGGAATTCCGGGAATTTCCTGGCCTATTCCCACATCGCTCACGACTGCTTTATTGGGGATCATGTGATCTTCTCGAACAACGGCACCGCAGCCGGCCACGTCCGGGTGGAGGATTACGCCGTCATCGGCGGTCTCACCGCCGTCCACCAGTTCTGCCGGATCGGACGCCACGCCATGACCGGCGGCTGCAGCAAGATCGTGCAAGATGTTCCGCCTTATTTCCTGGCCGATGGCAACCCCGCGCGCATCCGCGGCCTCAACCAGGTGGGATTGGAACGTCGCGGATTTTCTCCGGGCGCGGTTCGCAATCTCAAGCAGGCCTACCGGATCCTGTGCCGCTCCCGCTTGAACCGGCAAGACGCTATCGAACGTATCAAGGGAGAATGCCAGAGGGATGAGCATATCGATCACCTTTTGACCTTCGTGGAAGGCAGCGAACGCGGCATTGGCCGTTGAGGAGGCGCGAGAGATGTGCGCTAAGGTTCCACGTGGATCGCGCTGGCATTGACGATGAGAGTCTCCGGCGAGGATCCTTCGCCGATGACTCCGGAGACGACGACGCGGCTGAGTTTGTCCAGCCCGTGGAGATCTTCGAGAGTGTGTTGGATCACACTGCCGCTCGAATCGAGCGCCTGCACGGTGACGATGTGGTTTCGGATGAGGGTCTTGTCCTCGCAGCAGCAATCCCAGGGCGTCTTGCAGGGATCTTCGCCGGATTCGTCGCAGGATGCGAGGACATCGTCGTCGCCGATGACCATGACGGCGCGTTCAGCCACGAACGGTTCCCGTACCCCCATGACTTTCCCGAAGAGCACAATGGGCTCGCCCGGTTGTGGATTGCGCCTGGCTTCGGCAATGGACACGGCGCCGGGAGGCGCGGTGGAGGTGAAGACGGCTTCGAGAGAAGGGGGAACAGAGATCGCCGGGGATCCGGGTGTCGCAGATTCCGGAGTGCAGCCCGCGAGATTCAGGATGAAAAGGCCGGCGGCGAAACCGGCGGTCGCGAAGTTTGGGTTACGGGTGATCATCGCAGTGTTCGGTGTGAGTTCGGTTGTTGGATGGTTGTTGGTTAGAGAATCGGTTAGAAAACGAGCGGACGTCAGGAACGGAGGGCTTCCGGAAGCGGAGGACGGAGGCAGCGCCAGACTGCCGGCAGCGCGCCGAGAATGCCGAGGGTTGCGCCGGTCAGGAGTCCTGTCAGCGCGACCCCGGGCGAGATCTCGAGTGTATAACTGCCGATCGAGAACGCCGCAGTCCGTCCGTCGAGAAAAGCGAGGGCCAGGGCGCTGGCGAGCAAAGTTCCCAGCAGACAGGCGACGAGCGACTCTTGGACGAGGGAGAAGGCGAGGGCCGGCCGGCCGAAACCGATGGCCTGAAGGGTGGCCATCTCCCGAATGCGGGAGGCGAAAGCGGCATAGAGCGTGTTGAGGCCGCCAAGAACGGCGCCGGAGGCGACGAGGGCGGCGGTGATCCAGGTCATCGCGCGCAAGGGCGCGAAGAATTCGGCGAGACGTCCGTAGTAATCGCTTTCGCGGACGGCGCTGAGTTCCAGGTCGAGGCGTTGTTTGGTGAAAAGATCGATGTCTTGATAGGCGGCGTCTCCAAGCCGAAGGACGACACAGCTCAGCGTCTCTCGCTGAGCGAAGGTGCGGAGGTCACCGAGGTCCGCCCAGATCTCCGACTCCATGACCGTGCCGGGAGCGGCGAACACCCCGGAGACCGAGACGGGAACACCGTCGAGGCGGAGGCGTCCTCCAGGCTGCAGAACTTCCTCGGGCAGATTGAGGCGGCGCCAGGCCAGGCGCCCGGCGAGAATCTCGCCCGATCTTGGAAAGGCCCCATCCTGGATCCGCACGCCTGGATACGTGAGAAAGGCCATCGGGGTAACCCCGCGGACGCGAGCCTGGCGGCGAGGCAAGCCATCGGCTTCCAGAAAAGTCATGAAATGGATCTCGGGCGAAACGGCGCGTTGATCCAGAGGAGCGGCGATGCCGCGCAGGCTGGTTTCCGCGATCCCGGCGGCGGATTGGAGAATCTCGCTGCGTTCAACGCTTTCTTCGCTTCCGGCGCCGAGAAGCAACACGTTGCGCGGAGAGCCGGTGGCGCCCAGAACGCGGCGCATGCCGCTGGTTAGGGAGCAAGCAGTCATCATCAGGAGAACCACGAGGGCGCTGCCGCCTACGGTTTGGAGGAGCCGGACCGGATCGCGGACAAGATTGCGCAAGGCGTAGGCGAAGGGGAGCATGATCAGCGCCGGAGGTTTTCGACGATGGGACTGCGGAGGGCGCGCCAGGCGGGCCAGAGACTGGCCAGGAGCGAAAGCCCCAGGGCGGCGGCGAGGCCGATCAGGAGGACCTGGGCGTCGGCGCGGATGGCGAGGCTTTGGCCTTCGTTGGAGAAGGTGAAGCTTTTCAAGTTGAGGAGCAGGATGGCGAGACCGACTCCGGCGATGCCGCCGAGGGCGCCGAGCAGCGCGCCTTCTGTGAGGACGAGGATTCCAATTGCATTGTCAGGATATCCGAGAGTCCGGAGCAGGGCGTGTTCGCGGACTCGGGCGCGGACGATGAGCAGGAGGGCGTTGCCGACGAGACCGGCGACGGCGAGCACGGCGCCCAGTCCAAGCCAGCGCGTGAAGGCGACGATCTCGATGAGTTCGCCGGCGGTTTCCGCAAAAAAAGCTTTCTCCGGGCGGGTTGCGGTGGGTTCAGCGGCGTTGCGAAACTCCTCATCGATGCGGCCGGCGACGGGCTCGACTAGGGCCGCGGACTCGACCCGGACGTTGAATTGCGTGACCACGCCGAGGCCGGTCCGAGAGGTTTGCTGCAGGAAGGGCAACTTCACGTAGGCGACGCTTGCGTCCTGGGGAAAGGGCGATTCAATGACGCCGCAGACTTGGACGGTGATGCCGGCGGCATCGAAGCGGTCTCCGGGCTCGAGACCGCGGCGCGCGGCGAAGTGGGACCCTAGCAAGGCCCCGTCGTCAATGCGTTTCCATTCCTCCAGAGAGCCCTTGACGATCTTGATCTCTGCTCCGTAGCGGAAGAGGTCGTCCGGGGGCACCCCCCGGAACGTCACCACGTCGAGGCTGGCGCCGCAATTGTTGACTTGCACTTTGATGGGAATGACCTCGCGCACCCCTTCGATGCGCCGGATCGATTCGGCATAGTATTCCGGCAGGCGGCTGGTGGCCGGGCAAAACCGGTTCTCCCGGTAGACGACGAGAGTGGTGTCGGCGGCTGCGACTTCGGTGGCGCCCCGGAGACTGCGTTGGAGGGTTTCGACCGAGGTGAACAGAAACATTCCCGCGGCAA
>DATKCT010000183.1:0-5825 GCA_035513055.1 Verrucomicrobiales bacterium
ACGGACTTCCCGGACTGCGCAGCCTCGATCTCCAAACGGGCCTTCATTTCCTCAGGCAGCTTGATCGTAAGAGTAAACATTCTTTGATGGTAATACTATCGGCGCAGAAAGCAAGAACTTCTGCCTCCAACCCGTTCAGTCCGTTCAGTCAGTCAGCCGCGCTGAAGGGCGCCGTGAGGCCGCCTGGATTAGTCAAGATTTGCACACTGGCACCCCGAGTTCACGGCCGTCGTAAACAAGGTAATTATAGGAATTCACCGTGGTTCCGCTCCGCGTGGTCGCCCTACTCGCCAGCCGGTCGATCTGCGCGTCATAGTCATAGGTGTTCGCCGTCGTGCTCACCAGAGTCGTGTTGTCCCTGACACCGATATGTGACATCTTGCTTCAGTCGCGCGCAGTTACCGCTGGCTCGAAGATTTCTTGGTTGGATTGGGAACAACCAGCTCATAGACGTCCCCCTTCCGTTTGACGAACCTGGGATCCTCAACCAAGGACCGAAGATCCACAAAATTGAATTCTTCGAGCTTCTTGCCCGTCATCTGATGCAACATCTCTGAGTCAGCTTCTTTCAGGTGGCCTGTACTCAACTCTAGGACGACGTGATTGAGAGGATCCCTCTCAACTAAGCAAATGAGAAAGTCTTCGAGGAGAACAAGACCGATTATTCTTTCTGATAACAGTGGACTGGTACGGCTCTCAACAAGATAGACGGATGTTGCGCTCGTTTTCTCTAAGCTAATCCCATGGGTTAGCGTCACAGAGAACTCTCCACTAGGATTCCGGAGACTCCAACGGCTAAAATCACAAGAAGAAAGCACAATACAACACATTATCAAAGTAACTAGTTTCATGGATTGAAACGATCATGTTTCACAGGTCTAAGCTCAATGTGAATGTCAAAAGGAGTGATCTGGCCATTACGCTCAACTTTCTTCCACATGTGGTTATGGTCGAAATTGTACTCGTCGGTGACGAAAGGTCATGTTAGGTGGATCATTCCCCGCAAACCCATACAGATTGAACCCGCCTACTTCCCCGATGGGATCCCGCCCGAGCCACCGGCCATGCCGTGGATCCAAATAGCGGTGGCCGTAATACAGATGCCCGCTCTCGTCGTCCGTATACTTCGTGCTGAAGCGGAAGGGATTGTTCGGCGGTCCCTCCGAAGCTGGCCTGTAGAAGTTACGTAATGCGTTAATGCTCATGGGGCAGGCACGGATCTCGGGTCTCCTCGGCCAAAATAGGCGCGCAGGCTCTCGGACTGCGGCGAGCGGCGCCGCTCGCGCTCCGGGCGCGGAGCGCCATTGCGGCCGAAGGCGGATCGTGGCCATGATCGCCCTTGTGTCTACTCCGCATTCAGTTCAATGGCCCACAAGGTTTTCCCGGCCGCGTTGCGGTGCTCCACCCGCAGCAATCCCGTCTCGCCCTCTAGAGTACAGAACCCGAAGAACTGATGCCCCTCGGCAGGCGACCGGTTCGGACGCATCCCCTCGGGGATGCCCACAAAGCGCGCCTGCAGACCGAAGGTGCCATCCACGGGATTCGGACCGAACGTGCCCGCGTGGAGCGGGCCGCTGACAAACTCCCAGAATCCATCGAAGTCTTGAAAGGCGGCTTGCTCCGGATCGTAGTAATGCGAGGCGGCGTAGTGCACATCGGCCGTCAACCAAACCACGTTGCGAACCCCGGACCGCTTGAGGAAGGAGAGCAGTTCCGCCATCTCCAACTCGCGGCCACGCGGCGGCCCGTCGTCGCCATTGGCCATTCCCTCGAAGGCCTCCTCGCCGTCCGGCACCACCAGTCCTATGGGTATGTCGCTGGCCACGATCTTCCAAGTGGCGCGGGATGCCGCCAGTTCCTTCTGCAACCAGGAAAGCTGAGCGTCCCCGAGAAATGCCGTATCCGAGTCCCGCTCCCCTTGCCGGTTGAAAGTGTTGACCCCCCGATAACTGCGCTGGTCGATGACAAAGACGTCAAGCTGCGGGCCCCGAGGAATGCGCCGGTAGATGCGCTCCGGATCATCCGGCAGCACCCGGATCGGGGTATACTCGAAAAGCGCGCGGCGACTCCGCGCCGCGAGGAGGGCCGCGCTTTTCACCGTGTAACGGGCATCCTCCAGCAACCGCTCGCCGGGATACCAGTTGTTCGTCGTTTCGTGATCGTCCCATTGCACAATCAGCGGCACCTCCGCGTGAAAACGGCGAAGGTTCTCATCCAGAAGATTGTAGCGGAAATTTCCCCGAAACTCTTCCAGCGTCTCCGCCACTTTCCTTTTCGAAGGCGTCACCCGGTTTCGCCACACCGAGCTGTCGTCCAAGACCACTTCGTCCTGGAGGGGATTGTCCGCGTAAATGAGGTCGCCGCTGTGGATGAAAAAATCGGGCCGGGCCGCCCGTATGGTCTCGTAGATGCGCATGCCGCCGCGGTCCAAATCGATGCCCCAACCCTGACCGGCCGTGTCGCCGGACCAAGCGAAGCGTTGGGTCTCCCGGCCTCCCTCGGCGGCCGGCGCCGTGCGAAAACTCCCGGCGCCGGAATGCGTCACGCCGCCGGGATCCTCGAGGCTGGCGAAGCGCACCCGGTATTCGATCTCCGCACTAGGCGGCAGGCCGCGCAGGACGGTCTTCGCCGTAAAATCACTGGTCTCGAGGGCCGCCGGACCGTCCACCGTCGCCCAGTCTTGCTCTCCACGCCTGCGCCAATCGACCTGCATCCGGGCGGAACCGTCGGCCCTGCCCCAGATCACGGCGGCATCCGCAACCACGTCCCCAGCCATGACGCCGCAGGCCGAACCGGCAGGCTCCGGCACATCCTGGCCCGGCGAGAAGCCGATCGCGGCGCCCGAGCCCAGGGCCAAGAGCAAGGTTCGGGCCAAGGCGTTCATTCCCAGCTTGTAACCATTCCACGCCGGCCCGGCAAGCCTGTCAAACGGGACTCGCGGAGCTTCCTCGTGTATCCGCCCATTCCTCAGACGATGTCTGCTGTGGCTTGCAGCGTCGACCAGCGCGGACCCTTTCCGTGCCCTCCCACAGGACCGGCGGGGACTTTTCGCTTGCGGGACGGGTTTTCCCATTGCCCGTTCAACGGGAGCGCCTCCTTCATCCGCAGTTCTCTGAACCCTCGAGTCACTCATGGAACCTCTCCTTTCGATTCTTGCCGGCATCGACTTCACGCCCACCTCCCACCTCGTTCTCGAAAAAGCGATTCGCTTGGCCCGCGCCAACGGTGCGAAGCTGACCGTTCTGCATGTGGTCGACGATGACCGGTTCGAAAGGTCCCGCGTCCCCAGGCGAGAAGGACTTCCCGCACCGGGAGTCGAGGAGATTTTAAGGCCGGCCCAAGACCGCATGGCGGAATTGCTGGCACAGCATGATCTGTCCGGCCTGGCGCCCTCCATCGAAGTGCTGTTGGGCAACCCCTACAAGGTCATTCTCGACTTGGTCGAAACGCAGGCCATTGGTCTCGTGGCCCTCAGCGCCCACGATGCCCAAGAACGCCGGCTTGGCCCGGTCGCCTCCCGCTGCGTGCGACGCGTCCCCGCCGACATACTCCTCGTCAGGGACTGGCATGCCCAACCCTATCAGCGCATTGCCGCCTGCGTCGACTTCTCCGAGACCTCGAGACGCGCTCTGGCCTATGCGATCCGCCTGGCGCGTCAAGACGAAGCCAGGCTCGAGCTGTTGCACGCGATTTATCCCCCCGGACGCGATTACGCCGGACAAGCCCTCTATCAACGGATGGATGACCGCCTCACCTACGAGCAGGAAGTCCAGCAGGAAGTGGAAAAGACCATCGAGCAATTCATCGAACCCTTTGGCGCCGAGTTAGCCGGGATCGACTTCCACACCACCATTCTGCATGCAACCCATGTGGCCCTTGAAATCACGAGCCATCTCAAGCGGGAAAACTGCGATCTGGTTGCTCTGGGAACGACCGGCAAAAGTCGAATGTTAGGCACACTGCTCGGCAGCAATGCGGAACGCCTTATCCACGACGCTCCCTGCTCGGTGCTGGCGGTGAAAAGCGCACGGGGGTAGCCCGTATTTCTCATACCCTTTCTGCTGTGGCGCGCTGACCCCTCCAATCAGCGTCCCGCCGCCTCGTCTAGCAGGGATCGAAACACCCGGAGATCCCCTTCCGGCAACTCCGTCGACTCGCGCGTCGCTCCTTTGTCATCCAAAAAGACAATCCGCGCTCCACCCCGGACCGCAAAGAATCGCGCTTCTCCCCCAAAACGCACATCCCCCAGTTTTCCGACCAAAACACCCTCCGCCGCTCCACCCAAGATCGCATCGAAGTAACCGCGCAGATCGCCGATAAGTTGAGCTAAAGTCCTCGACCGGCCCGATCGCAGCGTGAACTCTCGGCGGTGGCGATCGACCGCGTCGAACGTGTAACCCACCGACGACACCGTCAGTCTCAATTCCTGCCCGGCCGTTCCCGTGCTCGGACGGCCGGTGGCGCTCACCGTGTAAACGGACTGTCGCGCCCCGCTCGCCACGTCCCTTTGAGCCAACACGACCGGCAAAGTCCACCCACCGGCCGGACCCGCCGCCTCACCGCGCGAAACGACCCCACCGTCACTGACGCCTGGGTCCTCCGGTCCAGTGCAGCCCGGCGCCGCCATGCCCGCCGCCACGGCTACCCCGCAGACCAACCACATCCTCAAACCGCGGCCTTTCCCGCCCTGATCCGGCAGCAGCATCGCGCTCATCATCTGCCAATCGCAATTGGCGCTTGGCTTGTCAAGACCAAGCCGGGCAGGAGTGCCCGCGCCACTATATCCCTTACCGGGTGGGCGGACACTGTTGTCCGCCAGTGGGCCGCACAAGATCGCGGGCAGGAGTGCCCGCGCAACAGGCAGGAGTGCCCGCGCCACGATATCCCTTACCGGGGGGCGGGACACTGTTGTCCGCCAGTGGGCCTGGGCCGCACAAGATCGCGGGCAGGCATGTAGTAAGGAGTGCCAGCGCCACAGGCAGGAGTACCCGCGCCCCAGTATTTCCCAACCGGGGGTTGCTCCACCGCCGCTCAGAGACGACCCCCAGAGATTCGGAGGCTCCTTCCTCCCTCCGGCGCCCCGTTGGTGCATAGGCACTGGCGCGAAGACACCCCGTCCCGTTTCTCTCTTGCCGAAGCCTTGCCCCCCTGCGAAGGTCAGGCACAAACCACAGCTCACGCGTGTCGATGCGCCGTTTTCTTCTCCTCGCCGCCATACTCGGAACGCTGGCGCTCTCCGGATGTATCATCGCTGAACGCGGATGGCCGGCCGATTCCAGGCCGGAAGGCCAGAACACAGCGAATCGCGTCTGACCGTCACCGGATCCCCTCCGCGTCCAATATCGAGTCCTGCTCCGGGAGCGCCTCCGCTTCCGGAATCAGCCCGTCGACCTCCAACTCCATGTCGCCAGGGCCGCCAAACTCCAGATCAAAAGGGAGATCCAGCGGGATTCCGGAATCGCTCTCCAGCTCGAACATGCCTCCGGGATCAGACTCTTCTCCGTCTTCCCCAGCCTGGCCGTTCCCCGTATCTTCCGGCCCAAAAAGTTCCGCCTCCACGGCAATGGGTGGGGCCGCCAGAGATGGTGGTCCGCTCACCGGTCCCATCGGCATGCCCGGGCGGCTTGCGGAAAAATAAAACGCCATCCCTCCGACAAACAAGGCCCAGACCAACGCCATCGCGACCCCGAACCCAATCCCCACATAACCCAGGATCATCCCCGCCTTCGCCAGCGCGATGCCTCCCAATTTGCCCCCCGACCGGCCGATCTTGCCCTGCGCCAAATAACCAAAGACGACGGCCGGAACCGCGGGCAAGATAGCCA
>DATKCT010000184.1:0-24498 GCA_035513055.1 Verrucomicrobiales bacterium
TTGCAACCCCGCCTTGCGGAGCGCCGGATCCGCGGAATCCATCTTCGCCAACTCACGGGCTCCCAGCGCCAACGCCCTCAGCCGGAGCCAGACAGAGGAGCCTGCTAGCTGAGACTCTCGCCCTCGCCCAGCTTCCGCCAAGCCTGCCCGGAATTCCCATAAAACTTGTCCTCCCGCCATCGCCGCCCGCTCCTCTGCTTCCGTTAGAAACTCGGCAGTCACCATCTCGGGCTGGTCCTCCAGCGCCCAACCGGTCAACTCCGCCGCCAAGGCCGCGGTCGAAGTCGACCAGGAGTCTCCTCCTTCCCGCGCCAGTTCCCACAAAACCTCCGCCAAATGAGGAGGGACAGCCGTCAAGGCCGCGGCCCTCACATACACATCGTTCTCGGAGAGCAGGAGCCGCGCCAACCCCGGAGCCGCCGTTTCCACCGGAAGCCAGCGCGCCGCAGCGGCGGCTTCGAGTCGCACCCGGGCATGCTCGTCCGTTAGGCTCGCGCTCACGGCCTCCCCCATCCGTGGGTCCTCCTTCGCGCGAGGCCCCGCGAGCCGCAGCGCCCGCGCCCGCACCCCCGGATGACGATCCCCTAAGGCCCCCATCACGGTTTCCCCGTCGAGCAAGACTAACGTATCCAACATCGCCAGAGCCTGCGCTCTGGCCCCGGCGTCTTCCGCCTCCCGCACGATTCGCCGCAGCCCTTCTCCGGCTTGCGGCTGGTCTCGCTGCTGCAACTCGCGTTGAATCATGTCGCGCAATGTCCCGTTCCTCGAGCCCATCCCTTCCCCAAGTTGCTCATCGCTCCAGCCCCGCACCGAAGCCGGCGCTTCGGGCTCCCATCCTTTGGGGACAATCCGGTAAATGCGGCCGCGCCCGCTCCCGGCCCGCATATCGAGACCAGCCCGGACCGATTCCGGAATCCAAATGGGATGCTCGATGACGCCGCGGTACATATCCACAACCCACAATCCTCCGTCCGGCCCGCTTCGGACTTGAACCGGCCGCGTCCAGGGATCTTCCGAAACGAAAAACTCCGTTTCCGCCCCCGCATCGGGCCGCTCCCAACGCCAGGTGACGCCGTCCCGCACCGGCCGGAGCCGGACCACAGCGTGATGGACCGGCTCGCAAACAAACAGGTCGCCGGAATACTCTTCGCCTAACAAGGCATCGCGATAGAAATCCAACCCACACGCCGAAGTCACCGATCCCTGCGGGCCTGACAACTCAAAAAGTTGCACCAGGCGCGCCGGACGAATCTGCCCCTCCTCGATCTGCGACACCGATCCGGGAGGCGGAACGAGTCGCGGATTCGCCCGCAACCACTCCTCCTCCAACGGGTAATGCCGCGCCAATACTCCGTTCTCGCAGCCGAACCACTCCCCGAAAGCGTCGCGGACCCGGCCCTGCTGGCTGTTTCCGCTCACCGCTTCGATGGTTCCCTGCTCCGGATCCATCCGGAAATCGCGATGCCGCAAATCGATCAACCGGCCCCCCGCATCGCGGATTTCGCCTCCGAACAACCCAGAAGATCCGTAGAGCCACCGGTCGAGACCGGGCCGCAGACTGTTGACACGGGCATGATAGTTATGCGTGGCGAATCCCGTGAACAGCGTCCGGCGGAAGTCGGCTCGCCCATCCCCATCGCGATCCTCAGCATAAATGATTTCGGGGGCCGAACCGATCAAGACACCTTCTCCCCAAGCCGCGACTTCGGTCGGAAACGGCAGCCCATCCAAGAACACGGTGGCCCGGTCGTACACTCCGTCGCCGTCCGTGTCTTCCAGCGCCCGGATCCTCCCGCCGGCGGCGAAATTGCCATCCATCCCCTCGGGATAGTCCCGCATCTCCGCAACCCACAAACGGCCGTCGTTTCCAAAGTCGATGGCCACTGGATCTTCCACGAGCGGTTCCGCCGCCGCCAGCCGCGCTTCCAACCCCTCTGGCACACGGATCCGCTTCAGCGATTCCATCGGATCCAAAGCGCCATCCTCCCCCTCAGTTACCACCCCTGCATTCGCTTGACTCGCAAAGCTCTCAGGAAGCTGGCGCCGCGCCGATTCCACGATCCGGTCCTCCAACCCGGGCTGAAACGCCGCCGGCAGCCCGAAGTAAACCATCTCCGCGCCTCCCCCGTAGCCGCCCTCTCTCAACAGGCGTTCGGACGGGATGTAGCTGCAAAAGTCATTGCTGTAGCCATGGATCCAAAGCCGCTCCGCATCCAGTTCCGTCCGCAACCGGATCGCGTAGTCCACACAGACCTCTCCCGCGAGAAAGATCATGGCTAGATCGTTTCCGAAGGCCCAGCTCTGCACCGCGTAATCGATGTGGCGTGCCGGCCCGCGTCCCCGTCCTAACTGACTCAAATGCCAGCGCGCACTGTAAGCTGCCGGACCCTCTCCTTCCGCAGCGCGAACCCATTCCTCCACCGGCGGCGGGCTGGCCAGAGGCAATTTGAGGGTCTCGAACCGGGCCTGAACCCTCCCCTCGATCGCCTTCATCGGTTCCCCAAGCATGCGCAGCACTTCGTCGCGTATCTGCGCCCCCTGCTGCGCCGCAGCTTCGATCCCGTCGCCCGTTACGCCGGATTCCGGATTCGCGTCCGAGCCGCATCCGATGGATACCAGACAGACGGCGCCGGGCACAGCGTCCTCGACCGCGCTCTGGGCGTAGCCCGCCCAATCTCCCCCGATAAGGTTGTGTGAAAGGGTCACGCAATGGCAAGCGTAGGTCAGGTAGACAGCTCGCGGTGTTCCATCCGGCGCCCGCACCACCAGCAGAGGCAGGGAATGATCGGCCGGCCCCCCTTCCGTCCGGCGGTTCCTGGCGAAGCCAACCTCGCCCGACGCATGCTCCAAACGCGCCGGCCGCCGGTCTAGCAATGCCTGCCGCGCAGCCGCTTCCAATGCATCCGTAATCTCCCGTGTGTAACGGGCTATCCGAGTCCGGTGTTCCGCCGGGATGGGAGAACTGAAAATGGTCGGGCACGTTCCCTCAAGCATGGGAGCCGTATGCGTATGGGTGAAGGTAAATGCGATTCGCTCGCGGGCGATGCCGGTCTTCGCCTTCAACCTCCGCGCCACTTCTTCGGCCATTTCCCGGGGCAACCCGAGATTGTCCACAGTCAATAGGATCAGCGGACCTTCCTCGTCGGCCCCGATCGCAAGCGCCTTGACCCAGATGCGTTGCTGCACACCCTCCGATTCCTCTCGCCGGAACCCAAAGCCATTCAAGCGCACGGGATAATCCGGCGTGATATCGATCCGGGCCACTCCCGTTTCGCGCAGCGTCCCGGCCGCGGAAACAGAGGGCGGCGGAAACGCCGTCATCCACAGCGTCAGACCGGCGAACAGCATGCAGGAAGGACTCGCGCTCATGGTTGCCTGCGCCGGTAGCGCCGGATCGATCTCGCCGATGAGCCTCCGGCCACCGCTGCCGGCGCAGGTCTCATCATTCGGAATGTCCCACGGTCTTTCTCGGCATGGTAACTGGCTTCAAAACTGTCCGCTGTCGCCCTTCCTTCGTGCCGGTAGACACCACCCAGGACTCCCAGATCCGCTTCACCGGAAAACCGGAATACTCCGTTGTCCTCGCGCACGGTGTAAGACGTGCCACGACTGCCTTGAAGGCCACCCCAGGAAAACCAGTAATGAAAAGCCCATGGAGCCGGCCGGTCCTCCGGAGCGCTGACCAAACAGCGCAACCCTCCAGTGTGACCCGTGGCATCACTCTTCCATAAGCCCTCCCAAGGCCCCTCGATGCCCTTCGCAGGCGCTCCTCGCGCCAGAGCCTGCTTCCATTCCCGCTCAAACTTCGGAGCCGAACAACCTGCTCCAACAAGAAGAAATAGACCAGTGAGAAACAATAGCGTCCTCTGCCCCACCGTCGCCGTCATGCGCCCACCCTAAGCCACTTTGCCCGCAGGAGTCAGGCAAAATGATCTTGCCACTGACGCCCCCTTGACCGTCATCGGACTGCGGCCCTGCTGAAGTTCCGGGCGACCGGCGGGGGCTGCTACTCCAGAAGTTCAACGTTCCAGCGCCCGATAGTATCCAGACGGCGCGGCCAGGCGTTCAGCGTCCGAATCCGTGAAGACCACCTCTCCGGTGAGGCCAGTCTCAATGGTGCTCCAACCGGTAAGGTCGAGAGACCAGAGGATGTCGTAGGTTTTCCCCGGATTCCCCGTAAAGCCGAAACGGAAGCTGTCACCGGTCCACACAACGTCGCGCAGCACCGGCGGCGGATCACCGGAAGGCTCGATCCCGGCGAAATAGCGGACCGCGCTGAGAAAGGCGATCTCTCCGTCCGCTGTGAGATCATAGGCTCCGGCGGTGTCGATTCCGGCCCCATCGGCTTCACGGCTCCCCGCGAGAAAAAGCATCCGTTTGCCCGCGGCCACGGCGCCTTCGTCCCACTCGGCGACAATGACGCTGCCATCGCCCGAGGCGATCACCCTGCCCCCGTTCGCCATGGGAACCTCTGGAGCCGGAGCCGATGTTCCGCGATCAACAGCCACATGCCAGCCCGCCGTCATTCCGGCCACGATCGACAGTCCTTCAAACACCGGGTGCCCAGGCTCCTCCACGACGATCGCCGATGGAGTGATGTCCACGAGTTCATCCTGGTTCAGCCACGCCCATCGGTTGGCCCGGCTTAGGTAGGCGCTCATCAGAATCAGAGGCGCCGTGATCTGCTCATCCCAGATCGCGTTGTTAAAATCCACGCTGTTGACCTTCCGGCTGACAATCACCACGTCCGCAGAATTCAAGATCGCTTGCTCTTCCGCCGACGGACTGCCCACCGTCATCTCTATCACGTGGAAGCCCTCGGCCCGAAGCAGTTCCAGAAACTCTTCTCCCGCCTCAGATAGCGCACTGCTCACCCAGACCGCCGTCGGGCCCGAAGGCGGCAGGAATCCCGGCGCGCCCAGCAACTCGACTTCCCCAATCTGCATGCTGTTGGCTGTAGCCGCATCCTTCAGCGTCGGAAACACCACTTGGTAGGAAACATAGACTGTTTCGTTGTCGAAGGCGATCTCCTGATGCACAAGCGTCCGGTAGTCGACGGGAGTTCCCCCAGCGGGGTTCCGTTCGTCCGGCAAACTCAAGTCGCCGCTGGCGATCAGTTCGAAGGGGCCTCCGGCGCCTGCGGTGGATCCCCAAATCTCGTAGCTCGCAGGATCGCGTTCGACGCTGTCGTTAGCCGGATAAAAACGAGCGCCCGATATCTCCGTCGGTCCCATGACCGGCGTAACGATGAAACCCGAACCCAAATCGAGAAAGTTGAGGTATTTCTGGGCCGTGTTGTTGATGGCGTTCACCACGCCTTCGCTCGCGGGTGGTTCGCCGGCTTCCCCATCCCCATCGTCAGTTCCATTGACAATAAGAATCGGATCCTCCGGACTGGTCACGTCCGGAAGGGCTGGCTGGATAGGCAACGGCGGATTGTTGAAAAGAAACTCGACGTCCGCAGCAGACAGCGCCCGGTCGTAAATCTGGATATCATCCACTTTTCCAAAATAACTGAACACACCTCCAAAGGATCCCATGTAGAAAGGAAGGGAGGGGTCATCGTCGAAGCCCGGCAGACCGGAAACGGACTCCAGCAATTCGCCATCCAGATACAGGTTGAGCGTCTCGTCTTTGCTTTTCTCGTAGACCACCGTGATATGGTGATTGACGCCGGATGTTACCGGCTGAGAACTCGTCTGGTAGACCGCTTCGCTGCCGACAAACCATTGCAGCTCGCTAACCCCCGAGAGCAGCAACGCGAAAGCGGGGCTTCCGCCGTCATCGCGAGCAAAAAGGGTCTGCAACTCCGCTTCGCCGGGTTCGACGTTGATCCAAAGCGAGACTGAAAAATCGACAAGCGCCGCCATGGTGGAAAGATCCGCTGTGATCTGCCCGCCCGCGAAGCTCACCGCCGTTCCTCCATTCACCTCGTCTAGGAAAAGCGATTCCGCTCCCAACGCAGCGTCTCCCGACAGGACGGCATGCCGGTCGAATCCGGTGATATCCCGGATCTCTACGCCCTCGCTTTCATCCAACGTGTAATGCGCTCCAGGACCGGCAAAGTTAAAGGCCCGGGCCGATAGCGACACTTTGCGGTTTCTCAGTGATTCCAGAGTCGAATCATTCTCGATGATCATGTCCGCATCGAAGGCGCCCGTTTGTCCTTGGGCGTCCAGGTTGATCACAATCTCGGCCGTCTCCGTGGGCGCCAAGGCCGCGGGAGCCGACCGGACCGAGTAGAGATCCTTGCCGGGCCCCGTGAATGTAATGCCCAAGATGTTGACCGGAAGATCGACTCCGATGTTCTTGACCAGAATCGACACATCTTGACCGCCGGGCGCAGAATCCACCTCTCCAAGGTCTTTCGACGCCGGCGTGAAAAGATGAGCCGCGCCCCACGGTCCGGCATAATAACTGATCGCATTCAAGTAAGCGATCTGACCGTACTCCGTAAGGTTGAACCGGCCATAACTGTCGCCAATGTCGGGCTGCCCGGCCGGTTCTCGAGATCCCATCATAAACATCATGCGAGGACCCAGCGCGACCTGCCCGGCATCCCACTCGGCGACCAGAATCCCTCCCGCAGGCCCAGCCGTCTTCGTGGCGATCAATCTCCCGCCCCCAGCCAGTGGATCGGTGGAAACCGTCGTGTTCCGGTCGATCGCGAAGTGCCAAGGCGGAGACACATCGCCTATCAAGGGTATCCCTTCCAATACTTTGTGGGTCGCGTCATTCGCCAGGACCGTGGACGGAGTCTCGTCAATAACGGTCACGCCTTGCAGCCATCGCCAGCGTTCGTCGTCCATCGTCCGCAAAATATAGGGCGTGGCCGAAATGAGCGGGCTCGTGATCGTGTCGTTCCACACCAACGTGTTGTAGGCGGCATCCCCACTGTTCACCTTGCGGCTTACTATGACCAAATCCGCCCCGTTCATCGCAGCCTGTTGGGACGCATCCGGCGGCGCGCCCGCGACGACCATCACCGTCACGTCAAGGCCTTCGGTCCTCAGCATCTCGACGAATTCCTCGCCGGCCGGACCTTCATCTTGCACGACCCATATGACTTCGGCCGAATGTGCGTTTGTAAGTGCAAAAAACATCAGCATTGCCGCCGACGCCAACGTGATTCGAGTTTTCATGAGAGTTTCCCAGTCTACGAGAACTGCGGGAGGACCTTAAAGCGAAAAAGCAAAGAATCGCCGTCTTGCCGCCGCCTGTGCGCCACCGGGACTTGGGAGGACGCGTTTTGAAGGGGAGCGGCGGCGGAAGGCGCCGGCTTCCCTTGGCCGTTGATTCCAAACGCATAAATACGTTCAACGCCAATGCCTCGGCCCAATCGGCGCATAGGCACTGCCGCCTTCCGCCCTCCGGTATCGCCACCCGGATCAGGGCTCCACCGTCCAAGAAAGACGTCTCACGCCCTCCGTGCCCGCTCCGCTCCTCGACTCCCGTTTCCGGCCCGCGATCGACTTCGCGCGGAGACACCTTTTTCAGCCCGTCAACCTCAACGCCGGTAGCGCTTCGTCCGGGTCAGGGAATTGCTGGCCGGAGACGCCGGATTGCGCCGGGGAGTCCCGTAACTCCACCGCCCCGCCGCTCCGCCGGCCCTGGTCAGCAGGAAAGTTCCGTGATCGTGCTCGGATTGGTAGGTCACCCGGAATGTATTGCCGGAGATCCTCCCCTGGTGCCGGTAAGTTCCGTGCCCAGCCACCTTTCCCTCTCCCGAAAACGTGTACTCTGCGCCACTCTGACGCACCGGACAGATCACGTGGTAATCGCCTTCCTGCCCCTCCGATGTGAATCTAAAGTGAAACTCCCAGTTCCCCGATCCTCGAGCCGGCGGCCTCACTGTGCAACGCAACCGGTCGCGGGCTTTCATCACCTCGCTGCTCCAAGTCCCCTCCCACTCTCCGGCGATTCCCACAGAATACGCCCCGCCGGACGCCGTTTGGCTGCCCCCCGATGAATAGTCCGTCGAGACGCAACCCCCGGCGCCTAGGACCAGGGCGCCACACAGGCCCAGGGCGCCTCTTCGCGCGATCCAATCCATAAACCGGATGCTAGCTCTTTCCCCGAAGGCTGAACAGCGGAAAAAAGTCCGGCGGTCGAATCGTCGCCTCCCCTAACCAAGCAGTTGCCAGATTCCCCCGCCTGCGGTAGGTACACCGATGCCCCCCGCCCCGGTCCCGGCCCGGTTGCCCGATCCCGCAGAGATCGTCCGCCGCCTCGACCGTTTCGTCATCGGCCAGTCCCAGACCAAACGCGAACTCGCCGTCGCCGTCTACAACCACTATCTGGCCGTCGCCGCGCGCCGGGATTTCGGAAAACAACACATCCTTCTCCTCGGACCCAGCGGCAGCGGGAAAACGTTCCTGGTCCGCTGCCTCGCCGACTTGCTCGGCGTCCCCGTCGGCTTCTCGAGCGCCACCTCCCTGGTAGAAACCGGCTACGTCGGCGATCCCGTCGACAGCGTCGTTCGCCGGGTCCTCGCCCACTGCGATGGCGATGTCCGGCGCGCCGAATGCGGCATCGTCTTCCTCGATGAGATCGACAAGATCCGCCGCTGCAACGGCGGTATCCGCGACGTCAGCGGCGAAGGAGTTCAGAACGGTCTGTTGACCCTCCTCGACGGCCGGACCGTCCATCCCCGCGAACATGACCACCGCAATCACGATCCCATCGACACGGGCCGCATGCTCTTCATTTGCACCGGCGCTTTCGTGGAACTCGCCGAGATCGTCCGTCGCCGTCTCGGCACGGCCCAACGCACGGCCGGTTTCCGCCACGACATCAGCTCCGGCGCCGACTCCTCAAAGTCCAGTGACTACGAGGCGCTCAGCCAGGTCGAGACTCGCGACCTCGTGCAGTTCGGCTTCATCCCCGAACTGATCGGCCGCTTTGGAACCATCTCCGCCCTCCACGAACTCTCCGAGGAGGACCTCGTCAAGATCCTTCGCCAAGGGGAAGAATCGGCGCTTCGACAGCAGTCCGGTCTCTTCGCCTTGCATGGAATCAAGTTGACCTTCGAAGATCCAGCGCTCGTCGCCCTGGCGCGCGAAGCCGGCAAACTCGGGACCGGCGCCCGGGCTCTCAATCGCTTGGTCAAACGCGTCCTCGACACCGTAAGCCACCGGCTCGCCGCTTTGGCCGATGATGGAGTCACTCGCATCAACATCACCCGTGAAGCCGTCGAAGGAACCGCTGACCCCACTTTCGTCCGCGGAAAACGACGTCTCAAACGCCGGGACCTCGCCCTGCGATCGCGCGCCCTCGAAGTCGTGTCCGGCAAACTCCGCGCCCCCGTCTCCCGGCGCCTTTCCCGGAGCGCAGTCTCACGGCAGGGCTCTTCAGCCCACGAGAACATAAGCAGCCGTGTGAACAATCTGACGATTCGCGAATCGCTCTGGCGCGATTCGGACGAAGCCGGCCCCGAGTGGTGGAAGGATGTCGAGCTGGTTGACGAAGGTCATCGCTCCCGTTTCCTTCGGCTCGCCCGGGAATTGAAACTGAATCCCGCTTCACTCCACGACTTCTTCGTCTCCTGCCGGGATGAGGACGCCGACGCCATCCGCGCCTCACTGACTTACCTCGACTATCTGCGCCGGCAGGAAAAGCAACAGGTCAGCGCGGACTCCGCCCTGGCGCAAGATGAGGATTTCGGCAATCCCGAGGGACACTCCCCATTTGCCGGCGACATCCTGGACGATAGCGTCGACGAAGACGACGACATCCCGTTCTAACTCACCGCAGACGGGTCCGCCGGCTGTCTGGTCCTTCATCGCATTGCCGTTCCCCTCCGGCGGCCGTTCTCTGGTAGCTGCAGCTACAGCGTGGTTCGACCTCGCTCCCCGCCCGGCTCCGGGCGAAACCCCGGCCATATCAGCCACCCCGTCAGGGCCAGTCCCAGCGTCACTGGCAACCAAAGAGGCGCCGTCAGCCGCGCTTCGCTTTCAGCAATGGATACATGAAAGGCGCTCTTCTCAGGCATGGCGCCGGGCAACGCCATCCGCACCGCCTCGAACCTCGATGCCCCGTTGGTCCTCTTCCCAACCCAGACGTCGAGAACCCCGCGGCTGCACGCGATATCCAGGCCCGGGCCGATGCTCCCAGGAGCTAACCGGGCTTGCACCGCTTCAAATGCGTCTCGACTCCTCCACCAAGCCACGCACAAAGGGCCCACTAACCCCGCCAGCAGCAGCAACGCCAGGACGATTCGCATCCGCCGAAACCTCCGGCTCCTCATGATTTCCGCGGGTATCTCAACGATAGAAATCTACCCATTCAACCTCGATCTCTTCCTCGCCTTCGAGCAGGGCGGCAGGAATCCCAACTTCGATCCACTCGCCTTCCCCCAGAGGAATGCGCTTGGGCCCATTCTCCAACTGCCCTTCCTTCGTGATGATCTCCAGTCGCGCCCACCACGCATGTCCTTTCTCGATCGGTCGCTCCGGAGCCTGGGCGTCTTCTCGCAACGTCGCCCGCTGCCCGAAGGGATCCACGCTCGACAGGGCAAACTCCGCCGTCCTATCCCCCTTCCGAAGTTTCAATGATTCCAGTCCCGCCACGCGCAAAAGCAACCGGATCGCCTTCGGAAAACGTCCGCCCTCCGGCGCTCGCAGCGTCAATGCTCCGATCTCGCGCGCGACCTCGACAAAGGCCTGATCCGCCGTGCCCCACACTCGCGGAGCGTGACCCTTCCCCACCGAACGCCTCAACTCACACTGCACGGGAGGTCTTTCGCTCGCCGCTTTCTCCGGATCCGCTCTCGCCGGACCGCATCCCCAACACCCCATGGCCAACCCGCCGGCAAGCAACACGCTCACTCTCCATGTCCAAGCCGTGCTCTCCATCCAGGCACCCTCAATCCTTTGTCCCCGCAGCGCAAGATGAGCCGGACTATCTTCGTGGAATCCCGTCGAGGACGCCGCCCACCTGGAAGCGATGATCAGGAGGCGATTGCCAAGGAAGTGTCCAGGATGAGAGCGGCCGCTCCAGTGGCGAAGCGCGCCATTCCTCTTGATTGAGGAAAATGGGTATTGGTATCCCAAAGACGGAATGATCCTCCTTTTCCGTTCGGAAGTTACCAAGGGATCAGAATTCGATGCCGAGGATTTCGGATCAGCGCTGATCTTGGAGAAAGGAAAACTGAGACTGATTTTTGGAACTCATTCCGATTCCGCCGCCGCATTCCCGCTTTCTTCCGCCGCCTCCACCCGCGCTTGCGAAAGGGGTTCCCCCTCGTCGCTCAGCTTGCCCGCCGCCCACAACAGGCCCCGGGTCACCAAGTCCAGATACACATCCTCAGCCATGGTCTCGTTGTGGTGCCCTAAGGTTGTGCCGAACACTCGACCTTTCCCAAACTGGTTCACCCAAACGCAGGCGTGCGACGAACGCCCCTCATCGATCGTTCCCTGCGCCAACGCAATAGCTTCAGGCCAGGTCTTGTCCACGTGATAGAGTTCCCCTTTCGGCGTCGTCCAATTCTCGGGAAACCCTTTCATCACAGGATGGTCGGGGACTAGCGGAGTCACCGTGATCGGAGCGTGCCGGCCGTGACGCGGAGACGTCGCTCCGAGGAACTCTTCCCACGCATCGGTGTCCGTCTTCCAGTGATGCGAATGATACGTGCAGTGCAGCGCGACCGCCGGGAGCCCTTCCCTGTGCGTGTTTGTGATGCCCTCAATGTATTCGCGGTCAGTCACGTCCGAGAAACAAAAGTTGTACACAATCACGTCGAAGCCTTTCGCCCAGTCTTTCTCCCGCAGCCTCGCGTACTCGTGCTTCGTGCCCGTGCCACCCTCATGAACGATCTCCCATTCCACCCTGGCTCGCTCGCTGATCCCGCTCGAAAGAATCACCTTCTGCTGGTCGTAGTCATGGCAACACCCGCCGGTGAACATCAATACCCGGAGAGCGGCGTCCTCCGCAGGAAGCGTTTGCTCCTCGGTATCTTCAGCCCAAATCAGACCAGGCCCCATCGCCGCCGAGACGAGCGCCGCAATCTTCGAGATTCGTTTCATGGAAATAATGGGGATAAACGGCCGCACTCTCGCCCGGGAATACTCCCGCGCATCTGATTTCTGACGCGGTTCCAGGAACCATGACGCGGGCGGCGCGATGCGCCGTTTCCATCGCATCTCAAACCACCATGGCCTGGCCTATCTCCAGGTGGACCGCAGTCGCCACACATCCATCTCCCGCACCATCGCCTCTCCTCCCCGCGAAAACACCTCGATCCCGTCGCTATCCGATTGCGGAAAAATCAAATCGGTGATCACCGTTTCTCCGTCGTTGGCGAAGACTTCGATAGAGCCACGGTCCACAAGCACGCGCAATTGGAGCCGGCCATCCGCCGCCTCGAGAGGAGCCGCGTGAACCGCTGGAAAGACGGGATGCACGGCCGCCTTTCCGGACTTCGTCCGGTCCACATAAATCTCCCGCCGGTCCACCCGGTAACCAATGGCCGTCTCTTCCTCCGGCCCTCGCCTCACAAGTATGCCAAATTTCGCCGCATCCCGCGCTTCGAACTCGGCGACAATCTCGAGTTCCGGCCCCCGCGCCCCTTTCTCCGCCAACCACGCCGAGGTCTCTTTCGCGGTCCGGTTCGTCACTCGCCAGTAAGAATCCCGCAGCGCAGTCAGCTCTCGCACCGGACGCTGCAGCAGTCGCAGCGCTCCGTTCGCCGTTCTCCGCAAGCCCAATTCCCGCGCCACCGACTGCGCGCTCCGCCACGGGCTGGTCGGAACATCTTGCGCGTACTGCCAATTGCTCATCCAGCCGATCCACAAGGTCCGGCCATCCGCTGCCGGCACGCCGGACCAGGTCACGGCCGCATAAAAATCGCTTCCGTAATCGACCCACAAGACCGCTTCCGAGCCAGCGCGCGGCGGTTCCTCAGCGATCACGATTTCGTCCACATTGATATGACCCCAGCCTCCGCGGTGATCGTCCACGATCTCGAGCACGGCCTCGCGTCCTACCCATTCGGAAACGTCCCAAGACTGCCAAGCCAGGGTCTCGCTATCCGCTCCCGTCGCCGTGCGCACAACGCGGCCGTCCACCGACAGATTCATACACGTCTGTCCTGCGTGCGAGCCGCCTCCTATTAAAAAACTCAGATAATCCGCGCTGAGCAGGAACGGGGGTGAAACCATACGTCCGATCGCGGCGTCGCCTCCGCGGAAAGAATTCACCAAACCGCCGCCCCGAAATCCGCTCACGGGGTTTTGCCCATCCAATGTTCCGCGAGCCGGGCCCTCTCCGAAGGCCCCCCCCTCGACGGTCCAGCCGTGGTAACTCTCTCCTTCGAAATCATAGAGGACTCGTCCTTCCGGCACAAACTCCGGAACCGTCTTCACCTGCATCGCCTCTTCGTCCGGCACAAAGGACCTCCCGTCGAAGTCGCCGATGAAATACTGCCCCCCGGAGCCCCCCGCCACGCTTCCCGACCCCAAATCCACCTCCAACACCCACTTCCGTTCACGCCCGCTCGCGCTCCCCCCATCGTCGACCTCCAGCGGAAAAAGGTCCGGGCATTCCCAGATGCCCTCAGTCGCCCCTGCCGGACCGAAATCGCTGAGGTGCTCCCATTCCCGCAGATTGTCCGACGCATAGAACGAAACCTTTCGTTCCACGGACAACGCCAAGACCATGATCCAGCGGCCGTCGCCTTCCTCGCCCGGAGGATAACGAAACACTTTCGGATCCCGGAAATCCGTCGAGCCGATATCGAGCACCGGGTTCTCCTCATACTTCGTCCACGTCCGTCCCCGGTCGTTGCTGTAGGCCAAAGATTGATGCTGGCGATTATCCTCGTTTCGCCGGCCGGTGTAGATCGCCACCAGAGGAGCCTTCCCTCCCTGGCCGAATCCACTGGTGTTGTGGACGTCGACCACGGCGCTGCCGGAAAAAATCATCACGCCGTCCTCTTCGGGCAAAGCCACGGGCAGATGCTCCCAATGCACCAGATCCCGGCTCACCGCGTGCCCCCAGCTCATGTGGCCCCAGCGATCTCCAGAGGGGTTGTATTGGTAGAACAGGTGGTATTCACCGTCGAAATACACGAGCCCGTTCGGATCGTTCATCCAGTTCTTCGGCGGGGTAAAATGAAACTGCGGCCGGTAGGGTTCATTATAGCTTCCTTCTTGGGCCAGGGCCGCCTTCCCAGCGAAAAGCGCCGCCGTCAGAATCCAGAGCCCAGATCTCGTCGAGATGTTCATTTCGCGTTCCCGGGACCAACCTTCCCGGCCGAAGACCGGGAGATGCCGAATTTTCTCTGCATCTCCTCCAAAGGCACGCCTCGCGTCTCCGGATAAATCATCAGCACCACAATAAACTGCAGGGCCATCATCGCCGCAAAAAAGGCGAAGGGCAAGGCCCGAGGCCGGTTCAACCGGATCTGATCCATGACGGCGTTTCCTTCCAAGGATCGCACCGCCAGCTCGTGAGAACCGGCTTCCAAATTGTAGTCTTTCAAGTTCAGCCAGCGAAACCCGGTTCCGGTCGCGTCGCGTTCAATCCGTTCCTCCAGGACTTCACCGTCGATCTCAACCTGCCAAGCGCTTTCCGTTTCCGACTGCGCCCGGGCCTGCAACTCGTAGTTCGAGTTTTTGGGCAGATCGATCCGCAACACCATCGCGGTCGCCGCGCTGCCCAACGGCGCGCTGTGAGACTCGCCCGCTTCACGCGCCAAGAGCGGAAACGCGAAAGAGACCGCCGCCGCCATGATCCAATGGGTGAAACCCCCCAGAGCTTGCCCCTTCGCCCGCACCACATTTGGAAACACTTCACTGATGTAGACCCAAATCACCGCACCCTGACTGAACCCGAAAAAGGCGATGTAGCCAATGAGCAACCACACCAGCCAACCCTGATTCGTGCTGGAATGAAAAATCCACGCCACGCCCGCCAAAGCCAGCGTCACCCCCACCGAACCGATCAGCAGCAGCGCCTTCCTCCCCGCCCGGTCGATCACCGACATCGCCAGCACGGTGAAAACGAGGTTGGTCGCGCCGATCGCCACGGACTGGAGGTCGCCCGATACTTTGTCGAACCCCGCCATCTTAAAGATGGGATTGAGATAATAGAGCAAGCCGTTGATCCCCGAGAGCTGATTGAACATGGCGATGGAGACAGCCAGAAAAATCGGAAACCGGTAGAGCTTCTGAAACAACGCTTCGCCCAGGCGGCCCTGCTCCCCTTTCAGAGAACGGACGATGGCTTGCAGCTCGCGCTCGACTTCGTCTTCCCCGATCCGCTCGAGCACGGCGCGAGCCTCCCGGTGGTTTCCACGGCTCACCAGCCAACGCGGGCTCCGGGGAATGCCGAAGAGCATCAGAAAAAACAAAAGCGCCGGCAAAGCCTCGACGCCCAGTTTCCATCGCCATTCCGCGTCCCCCAACCCAAATCCGCCGACGACGAAGTTCGAGAAAAAGGCCACGAGAATGCCGAACACCACGTTGAATTGAAAGAATCCCACCAGCCGCCCCCGCAAATGCGCCGGAGCAATCTCAGCCAAATACATCGGACCCAGCACCGACGCTCCGCCGACGCCCAACCCGCCGATGAAGCGAAACGTGGCCAGCGACCAAAAGCCCCAGGCCATCGCGCAACCCACCGCCGAAACGAAAAACAGCACCGCCATCCACTTGAGGCTGTCGCGCCGCCCGATCCGGTCGCCTGGAATGCCCGCCAGCATCGCTCCAACCACGGTCCCAATCAACGCCGCCGAGGTCATGAATCCCTGCCAGAACCCGGAGAGGTTGAACACCTCCTTGAGCTGATCTTGGCAGCCGGAGATCACCACCGTGTCGAAACCGAACAGGAGACCTCCCAGGGCGGCCACGATGGCGCTCCGCACGAGGGCGACTCTCGACCGGGGTGCGTTCTTCATGGAGTCAGGAAGAAAGGGTTTGAGAAAGGCCGGTCAACTCCCAATCCAGCTTTTCCTCCTATCAAGCTTTGCTTTTTCCATGGCAGAATACTTCCCATGAACCCGGCGCGCCTCTCCGGCCTCACCCTCGTCCTCGCCTTTCTCGCTACTTCTCGAGGGGTGCTGCCCGCGGCCGATGGAGCCGCGTCGCTCTTCGTCGAAGGCTATACCCACCAGCTCAGCTACCTCCCAGGCGATGAACTCGTCCTGCATCTCAGTTCCTCGGCGCCGGAATTCGCGATCGAAGTCGTCCGCGCGGGAGGACCGCCCGAACCCCTGCTCCGGCGCGACCAGATCCCCGCAACGCTAGCGCCCATACCGGAGGACGCTTCCTCCCACGGTTGCCATTGGCCCGAAGCGCTGCGTTTCACCATCCCCGCCGATTGGAAATCCGGTCTCTACCTCGCGACTCTCCGCGTGCGCGATCAGGGCGGACGCTACACCCAACGAAACCGCAGGACCGCGGAATCCCAGTTCGCTTTTGTCGTGCGCTCCGCGGCTCCCGGCCGGGATTCGCGGATCCTCCTGCAACTCGCTTTCAACACCGCCAACGCCTACAACAACTGGGGCGGCTCGAGTCTCTACGCCTTCCACGGCCGGGCCGGACTCCAGGGACACCGCGTGTCCTTTGACCGGCCCCTCGATCCCGGCTTCTTTCACAACTGGGAGATCCCTTTCCTAACTTGGGCCGAAGCACGCGGTTATCGCTTCGACTACGCCGTCAATACCGATCTGGAATTCGTCGAAGGTCTCCTCGACCCCTATCTCCTCGCGCTCAGCGTCGGGCACGACGAATACTGGTCTGCGGGCATGCGCGATCAGCTCGAAACCTTCATCGGCGGCGGAGGAAACGCTGCCTTCTTCAGCGGAAACGCCGTCTGCTGGCAGGTGCGGTCTGAAGACGAAGGACGCGCGCTTCTTTCCTGGAAACAGGCCTACCAACGCGACTCCGTTTTCCCCACGGGCGACCACCGTTTTCTCACTACGCTCTGGAGCCATCATCTCGTCGGACGACCAGAGAACACGCTCACTGGGGTCGGATTCCTCTACGGCGGCTATCATCTCAGCCACGGACAATTCATGGACGGTTCCGGCGCCTTCACGGTCCACCGGCCGGACCATTGGGTCTTCGAAGGAACGGACCTCCAATCCGGCGACGCCTTCGGCGGAGCCAGCACCATCGTCGGTTACGAATGCGACGGCTGCGAATTCACCATCGAAGATGGGCTCCCCGCGCCCACCCATCGCGACGGCACACCGGAGTCCTTCGTCATTCTCGGCACGGCCCCGGCCCGCTGGCATCCGGACGATTGCGAATGGTATGAACGCTGGGAAAAAGGCCGCGCCGGCGCCGCCGTCACCGGTCTCTACACGCGCGGCGGAACGGTCTTCACCGCGGGCACAACAGACTGGGCCCATGGCCTCCGCGACCGCGATCCCGTCGTCGAACGTATCACGCGGAACATCCTCGACCGCCTCGGCCGGGAGTGACCGGCCGCCAAGCCTCAACGGCCTGTTGATGTATTCTGCAACGCCGCGCCCCGAGACTACAGGGCAGGGGAGAAGCGACTTGGCCGGTGGCGCGGCCCTTCGGGCGGAACGAGTTGAAAGCGTTGGCTTTATTGCTCGCCGGTCACGAATTTCACTTGGCTTCCTCCTCGCGTCGCGCCAACTCTCCCAACGAAGTCCCGCGCGGCATCACCGAATCAATCAACAGGCCCTCAAGGCTGGTAACGCAGTTTGACCCGCAGGTAGAGACCGGACCCGGGCCACGCCGCGCGCGGCTTCACCCGAACGCGAAGCCATCCGTCCTGCTCTACCAAAGCCATTTCGAACAACCCGGCATCCGCCTCGTCCCAGTTTTCCAGTCCCTGGCTGCTCTCCAAAGACCATCTCAACCGTGAATCCTTCCGCAACCGGAACCCGAGGCTCGCCGGTCCCATCCCGTTGCCGCTCCGCGGCGTATCGGGCCCGAAAGCCCAATCCATCAAGTTCTCCTCGGGAGCCGGACTGGCCTCGTCCAAGGGATCATAACCGCGTTTCCATTCCCAACCGTCGCCCAAACCGTCGCCGTCCGAATCAAAGCGCAACGGATGCGTGCCCGCGCTTTGTTCCCAGCGATTGCTGAGTCCGTCGCCATCCTCGTCGCCATCCTCCCCCTGCGCCAGCCCGCCGCTCCCGAACCTATCCTCTTCCCACGTGTCCTCCAGTCCGTCGCCATCGGCATCGGCTTCCTCCAAAGCTTGGCGAATCAAGCCCGGCTTGTCCGTGATGATCCCGTCGACACCGAGCCAGGCTAACTGAAGAGCCCGCGCCGGCTCGTTGACCGTCCAGGCGATCACAATCATTCCGCTCCGCCCGGTCTCGCGGAGAAAGGCGCGCGTCGCCATGCCGTGATTGACCGCGAAACCGCCGCCTCCGCGGCGTTGCCATCTGGCTACGAACTCGGGACCCCAATCGCTAGGCATACGCGGCAGCGTAGGCAGGTAGAGCGCCTCCGGAAGATGCTTCAGGAATCCGCTAGCTTGCCCGCCTCCCCAGTTGAAGACGGTCACGCCGCGCAGGTCCACGCCTTCCGCGAGCAGCACCTGCCGCACCCGCTGCGGATCCGCGCCCTTGCTATCCACCATCAGCCGGGCCCGTCCGCCGATCTCCGCGATCGCCTCCGACAACGCCGGAATCCGCTCTCCGGCGAATTCTGATCCAAACCATGAACCCGCATCCAATGCCTTCAGCTCGGCCAACGTGAAAGCGGCTACGGCTCCTTGCCCGTCTGTGGTGCGGTTCACGTGGCCGTCGTGAACCAGCACAACTTCCTGGTCAGCGCTCATTTGGGCGTCCAGCTCGATCGCCGCGGACCCTTGCGCGACAGCTTCGCGTATGGCCGCCAACGTGTTCTCCGGGGCGTCAAAGGAGGCCCCGCGATGCGCGATGACTTCCGGCCGCGCTCCAAGGACAAAGGACGGAAGCACGCCGAGAAAGACCACCCGAATAGCGCGCTGCATGCGCCCATCTTCCGGCATACTTCCGGAAAAAGCGAGTCGTCCCGCAGGGTTCCAGCCGGCGTCGCCGGCCCCGCAATTCGAGCCCCGGTCCCCGGGCGTGTCCTTCCTTGAACGCGCCGCCGCTCAAACTCTGTCTGGACAAACTCTTTCCCGCACTGGAAAAGGGAGCAGCCGCCAAACGCTGGAACCAGTTCCAAAAGAACAGCATGCAGGTCTTCGCCCCCAAGGAAACCGAGCCCAAGGAAAACCGGACAGCGCTGGTTCCCGACATCGTCCGAAAGCTGACCGGACTCGGCGCCTCAGTCGCAGTGGAAGCAGGGCTGGGCGACCGGGCCGGAATCGGCGACGCCGGCTACCAAGAAGCCGGCGCGAGCCTGATCCGCGAACGCGCCGCCGCCCTCGGCTCGGCCGACATCGTCGTCCGGGTCCGGAAACCGCCCCAGGAAGAGATTCCGTTCCAAAAGCGCGGCGCCGTGCACATCAGCTTTCTCGATCCGTTCAATGAAAGCGGGCTGATTGAAGCTTTCGCCCAAGCCGAGGTCAGCGCGGTCAGTCTGGAGATGATGCCGCGCAGTACGCTGGCTCAAAAAATGGATGCGCTCAGTTCGCAGGCCAATCTCGCGGGTTATTCCGCCATTATCATCGCAGCGGACCGGCTTCAGCGCATCTTGCCCATGATGATGACTCCCGCGGGCACGTTGTCTCCGGCCCGCGTCTTCGTCATCGGCGTCGGTGTGGCCGGGCTCCAGGCCATCGCCACGGCAAAACGTCTCGGCGCACGGGTTGATGCCTTCGACACGCGCCCGGTCGTCGAGGAACAAGTCAGATCGCTGGGCGCCCGCTTCGTCGCCATCGACCTTGGAGAAACCGGCCAATCCGAACAGGGCTACGCCAAGGAACTGACGCCGCAACAACTGGAGTTGCAGCGTCAGGGAATGGCCAAGGTCTGCGCACGGTCGGACATCGTCGTCACCACCGCCAAACTCTTCGGTCGCAAAGCGCCTGTCATCGTCACTAAGTCCATGATCGAAGGCATGCGGCGCGGCAGCATTGTCGTCGATCTCGCCGCGGAAGGCGGCGGCAACGTTGAAGGCACGGTGCTGGATGAGGAAACCGTGACCCCCAACGGCGTCCGCATCATTGGGCACGGTTGTCTGGAGGGCCGCGTCGCCGAGCACGCCAGTCTCATGTACGCCTCGAATATCGAGCATTTCCTCGAACATTTCTGGGATAAGGATTCCAAAAAGCTCTCCTTGAACCTGGAAGACCCCATCCTTCAGGGCTGCGTCATCACCCATGGCGGCGCGATCATCCACGAACGATTCCGGAAACCTTGATCCGCACGGGCCGCCGCACCTTCGACAACCCCTCCCAGACGCCTCCACCCGACCTCACATGGAACTTATCATCTTGTTGTTCATCTTCACGCTCGCGGCATTTCTCGGCTTCGAGCTGATCTCGAAGGTGCCATCCCAATTGCACACTCCGCTCATGTCCGGATCCAACGCCATCTCCGGAATCACCATCGTCGGCGCCCTCATCGCCACCGGCGGAACCGAGGGAGCGCTCGCCTCCTGGATCGGCTTCGCCGCCTTGGTCCTCGCCACCATCAACGTCGTCGGCGGTTACCTCGTCACCGACCGCATGCTCAGCATGTTCCGCAGCAAAGACCAGGACTCCCGGCACTGATGGACGTCTTCATCAATCTGGCCTACATCGCCGCCTCGATCCTGTTTATCTTTGGGATCAAAATGCTCGGTTCGGCCGTTACGGCGCGCCGCGGCAACCGCCTTTCCGCCGCCGGAATGCTGCTCGCCGTCGTCGCCACCCTCCTCGACCGCGCCATCATCTCCTACACTTGGATCATCGCGGGAATCGCCCTGGGAGCGTTGGCCGGCGCCGTCGCCGCTCGTCGCGTCCGCATGACCGGCATGCCGGAGCTGGTGGCCCTCTTCAACGGTTTTGGCGGACTCGCCAGCCTTCTCGTGGGCTGGGCCGAGCACGATCACCTTCTCGCTGTCGGATGGAACAAATACGAAACGGTGCACCCCATTTTCACCTGCTCGGTCATCGCCCTCGCCGTCTTCATCGGCGGCGTCACCTTCTCTGGAAGCGTCGTGGCCTTTCTCAAGCTCTCTGGCAAGATCTCCGGCAAACCGGCCCTCTACACCGGTCAACATCTGGTCAACGCCGCCGCCTTCCTCGTCATCGCCGCGGCCATGCTCTACTTCGCTTTGGCGCCGGAAAGCCCCCACTCCGCAATCGCGCTCTATGCCCTCATCGGTCTTGCTCTGCTGCTGGGAATTCTCGGCGTCAGCCCCATCGGCGGCGGAGACATGCCCGTGGTCATCGCGTTCCTCAATAGCTGTTCCGGTCTTGCCGCCGCCGCCGCCGGGTTCGTCATTTTCAACAATGTTCTCATCGTCGCCGGCGTTCTCGTCGGAGCCAGCGGTCTCGTTCTGACCACGATCATGTGCAAGGCCATGAACCGCTCCTTCGCCAACGTGCTCTTCGGAGGATTCGGCGCCGCGCCCAAGACCGGACCCGCCGCCGCTATGGACGGAGAAATGAAGGGCGTCAGCCCGGAAGACGCCTATTTCGTTTTGGAAGCCGCGGGCAGTGTCGTCATCGTCCCTGGCTACGGCATGGCCGTGGCACAGGCGCAACATGCGGTCAAGGAACTTGGCGAGCTTCTCGAGGCCAACGGAACCGAAGTCCGTTACGCCATCCACCCCGTAGCCGGCCGGATGCCCGGGCACATGAACGTCCTCCTCGCCGAAGCCGACGTCGATTACGACAAACTCTGCGAAATGGACGATGTGAATCCTATCATGGCCACTGTCGATGTGGCCATCGTCATCGGCGCCAATGACGTGGTCAATCCCGCCGCCGCCGAAGACCCCGACAGCCCCATTTACGGGATGCCCATCATCAACGTCCACGAAGCCAAGACCATCTTTGCCCTCAAACGGGGCAAAGGCACCGGATTCTCCGGTCTGGAAAACCGCCTTTTCTTTCGACCTAACTGCAGGATGATCTACGGCGACGCCAAATCGACGGTCTCCAGTCTCGCCGGCCAGTTCAAGGACTAGTCCGCGTTTCTCGGGCAGAATTCAGTACTCCAAGCCGAGCTTCTTGAGTTTGGGCCGGATCACCGCCCGGCAGTAAGCATCATCGGGATTGCGCCGGTAATAGTCCTGATGCTTCTCCTCAGCCACATAGAACTCGGCCGCCTTTTCCACCGCCGTCACCACGGGAGCGCCGAATGCCGCCTCGCCGTTCAGCGCCCGGATTGCCGCCTCCGCTTCTTCTTTCTGGGCCTCAGAATGATAAAAGATCACCGAGCGATACTGTGGCCCCACGTCGTTTCCTTGGCGGTTTATCGTCGTCGGATCGTGAACCAGAAAGAACAAATCCAGTAGCTCCGCGTAGCTCGCCACCTCGGGATCAAACGCAATCTGCACCACTTCAGCATGGGCAGTCCGGCCGGAACACACCGCCTCGTAATTCGCTTCTTCCGCCGTGCCGCCCATGTAGCCGGACACGGCCGAGATCACTCCTTTTTGTTGGTGAAACGCTTCTTCAACGCACCAAAAACATCCCCCGCCGAATGTCGCGATCTCGGCGCCTTCCGGCAGCGAACCGGGCTCGTCCGGGAGAGCCAAGGTCGATTCCGCTGGTCTTGAACACCCCGCCAACCCCAGGATTGCAATCCCCAGCGCCGCAGCCATTCGGCGGCAGCACAACCCCATGCTCGAAAGCTCTCGCATCTGGGGAACATCGGCCTGGATCGTTCCAAAAGCAATGAGAGCCGGATGGACAAACAATCCGGCCGCGGTCCTCCGCCGGCCCTTGCGCAGATTCGCTCTCGACCGATAGTTGACCATGACCCGCGCGACATTCGCTCCCCAAGCCCTGGGCGGGCTTCTCGCCGTCGCCGGCTTCTTGGGATTGCTCTTCCCGCAGTCGAGTTGTCAACCCGAAGGACCGGCCGCTTCTCAACTCGATCCGTCAGATCTTCCCCATCGATCCGGCTACCTAGCCAAGACCGATGCGGAACTGCGCCGCACTCTGAGCGAACTCGAATACAAAGTAACTCGCCAGGAGGGAACGGAACCGCCCTTCAAAAACCGCTACTGGAACAACAAAGCGGAAGGCATTTACATCGATCTTATCTCCGGCGCCCCATTGTTTTCCTCCGAGGACAAGTACGATTCCGGAACGGGCTGGCCCAGCTTCACCCGGCCCCTTGACCCAGAGGAGATCGTCCTCCGGGACGATCACAGTCTGGGGACGGTCCGGTCCGAGGTCCGGTCCCGAGCCGGCGACGCACATCTCGGACACGTCTTTGACGACGGACCGCCGCCCATGGGTCTGCGCTACTGCCTAAACTCGGCGGCCCTGCGTTTCGTTCCCAAGGAACGGCTCGCAGAACTCGGCTACGGGGAGTTCCTGCCTTTGTTTCAACCGGATTAACCGCAGGTCAAGCGAGCGACACGGATTGGCCCGGCGCCGGCGCCGACACTTCCGCGCGCGGCAATTCCTGGATCAGCGCGGTCCGAAGCCATTCCACGGCGTCGTCGTCCCCGTGCACGAGCAGGATTCTGTCAGGATCGACCTCGCGGGCGAAGCGCACCAGATCCTCACGCGTGGCGTGGCCGCTAAAATCGAAGGTCTCGACGTCGCACTGCAAGGCGACCGGTTCCTGGCGCGCATCCAATTGCAGCAGATCGCCCTTGCCGGCGCGCCGGATCAAGCCCGCCGGAGATTCCGGATCGGTGTACCCGACAAACAACACGGCGTTGCGCGGATTATCGAGAAACTGGTGCGCGAATCGGTTGGAGACCGTGTTCTCCGACATCATCCCGCTGGACAAGGCATACACGCAGCCGGGGGAATAGCGCAGTTCTCCGCCTCGCCGCCGCGAGGTGATTTGGAGATCCATGGCATCGAGAATGCGCAGCCCGGTCTCCTGGCGCGGGACCCGGTCCGCGAACCGGTCCACAATGCTGGTCATCTTCGTGCTCAGTCCCCCGATGAACACGGGACACGAGGGAATGCGGCCGAAACGCCGCAACCGGTGCAAGGTCACCAGGATCTCCTGCGTTTTGCCCACGGCAAACACCGGAATGAGGACCGATCCGCCCCGGCTCAGGACCCTGCGAATCCATTCGCCTAACCGGTCGATTTCGCCTTGCCGGGAAAAACCGGAAGGACGTTCCACGGCCCCGCGGGTCGCTTCCAAAATAAGTGTGTCGACGTGGTCGCGGGGAAAAGAGGCAGACCGGCTGACGCTCTGGTCCTCGAAGTTCACGTCGCCGGTGTAAAACACGCTGTGTCCGGGTATCTCGAGGTGCAGGCCAACCGATCCCATGATGTGACCCGCATCGTGAAAGCGGCAGGTCATGCCGCCCACGGTAAAGGGACGTTCCAGGGCTCGACGTTCCAAGACGCGCTCGAGAACATCCAGCTCCCGGTGCGTGAAATAAGGGTAATCGAGAATTCCCAGCTCTTCCCGCTTCGCCGACATCACGTTGACCGAGTTGTGCAGCATGGCGG
>DATKCT010000185.1:0-8181 GCA_035513055.1 Verrucomicrobiales bacterium
AATCGGGGGTTAGTAGTCGTCCTCGAATCCCACATTGGGCAGCGATTCCTCGACGCCCCGGATGATTTTGTCGTCCGTCTTGCGCAGTCTCCGGCACAACATTATCGCGATTGCCCGCAGAATCTTGACCGCCGCCACTGGGTGCTCGGCCAAAAACTCGTCGAACCGGCTCTTGCTGATGCACCAGAGGTGGCCCGGTTCCTTTCCCATGATCCAGGCGCTCGCATTCATCGGATCGAGCACCGACATCTCCCCCACCGATTCCCCCTTTTTGATGGCGCTGAGTTCCGTGCTGCTCATCGACCCGTCCACCCGGACCGCCAGAGAACCCGACAACACCAAAAACAACCCGTGCTGCGACTCCCCCTGTTTGATCAACACCTCGCCCCTCGCGAAATCGCGAAATTCGCCCAATTGGACCATCTCCCGTTCCTCCTCGGGAAGAAGTTCCGACAGGAAACCCCCTAATCGCTCCATGATAGCCATGATCATAGCAGCATTCTATGCGGCCCGAAGCGCGAAGTTACGGCGTGATCGCGGACTCCGGTCCCCATTTCCCTGTCCCGCACAGGGCTAAAGCCTTCGCCGCTTGCGCTTCAAATGCAGTTGTGCCAGCGATTTCTGGATGGAGGCCTGCACCGCCGCCACCTCCTCCGCCGTCGTCTTCTCCTGCAAGGCTTCCTCAGCCCTCTTCAACGCGTCCTCCACAGCCGCTTCGTCGATCTGCTCGTCGGAGACAGCCATGTCGGTCAACACCGCCACACGCTGCTGAGTGACCTCGACGAACCCCTCCCCCACCGCCAATTCCATCTCGGCCCCGTCCTTCACGTAGCGCAATTCACCAGGAATCAAGGTGGTCACCAGCGGAGCGTGCATCGGAAGGATCCCCATCTCCCCCTCCGTGCCGGGAATCACCACCGTTTCCACTTCGTCCGAGAAAATCTTCTTCTCCGGCGTGACGATCTCGAGCTTCAACGGCATGGCTGCGTTTCCGGGTTCGGGCGATGAGCAATCTCTTCCCGGGTGGACTTACTTCTCCACCGTATCGATCCCGCCCCTCATGTAAAAGTTCTGCTCGAGCACGTCGTCGTGCTGACCGTCCAAAATCTCGCGAAAACCCCGCACCGTTTCCTCGATCGACACATACACCCCCGGAACTCCCGTGAAAACCTCCGCCACACTGAAGGGCTGACTCAAAAAGCGCTGAATCTTACGGGCGCGATACACCGTCAACTTGTCCTCATCGCTCAACTCGTCCATCCCCAGGATGGCAATGATGTCCTGCAAGTCTTTGTAACGCTGCAAGACCCGCTGCACGCCCCGGGCCGTGTCGTAGTGCTCACGCCCGACTACGTCCGGGGCCAAAGACTTCGAGGTCGAGGACAGCGGGTCCACCGCGGGATAAATCCCCAATTCCGCCAAGGAGCGCTCCAGCACCACGGTCGAGTCCAAGTGCGCGAAGGTGTTGGCCGGAGCCGGGTCCGTCAAATCGTCTGCAGGCACATAAACCGCCTGAAACGAAGTGATCGAGCCCTTCGTCGTCGAAGTGATTCGCTCCTGCATCGCCCCCATCTCTGCAGCCAAAGTCGGCTGATAACCCACCGCCGAGGGCGTCCGTCCCAAGAGCGCCGACACTTCCGAGCCCGCTTGGGAAAAGCGGAAAACGTTGTCCACGAACAACAACACGTCCTGGTTCTCTTCATCCCGGAAATATTCGGCCATCGACAACGACGCCAGCGCCACACGCAACCGGGCCCCAGGCGGCTCGTTCATCTGCCCGTATACCAAGGCCACCTTGGACTTCGAGAGATCCTCCTGATTGATCACCCCGGCCTCGCTCATCTCCTGATAGAGGTCGTTGCCTTCCCGCGTCCGCTCCCCCACTCCCGCAAAAACAGAGAAGCCTCCGTGGTTCTTGGCGATGTTGTTGATCAATTCCATGATCACAACGGTCTTGCCCACGCCGGCGCCCCCAAACGCGCCCACCTTTCCGCCCTTCGAGAACGGACAAATCAGGTCAATCACCTTGATCCCCGTTTCCAGAATTGAGGACGAAGTGTCCTGATCCACCAAAGCCGGGGCCGGACGGTGAATCGGATAGCGCTTCTTCGCATTCACCGGTCCCCGCTCGTCGACCGGATCCCCGGTGACATTGCAGATCCGCCCCAGAACCTCGTGGCCCACCGGAACGGTGATTGGCTCGCCCGTGTCCACCACGTCAATGCCGCGCTTCAACCCCTCCGTCGATGACATCGCCACCGCCCGCACCCAGTTGCCCCCCAAATGCTGCTGGACCTCCAACACCAGTTTCACGGGGTCTTTCCCGATCGTGTAATCCACCGTCAAGGCGTTGTAGATCGCAGGCGGTTTGCCGCTCCCAGAGAAGTCGGCGTCCACCACGGGTCCGATGATTTGAACGATTTTGCCTGTGTTTTTGCTCATGGCCGCTTGGCGTTGGAAATGAACTGGAGAATGGCTCAGGAATGGTGGGTTGCGTTTCACATGCAGGCGGCCCGGCTCAGCCGAGCGCCATCTGGGCGGTCGAGATCTCCAAAAGCTCCGCGGTGATGGACGCCTGCCGGACCTTGTTGTACTCCAAGGTGAGATCCTTGATCAGTTGATTGGCATTGTCGGTGGCGCTCTTCATCGCCACCATCCGGGCGCTGTGCTCGGAAGCGCGGGCCTCCAAGACCATCTGGTAGAGGAGGAAATCAATATACTGCGGGACGACTTGGTCGAACACCTTCTGCGGACTCGGTTCGAAGATGTAGCCGGAATCCGGCACGGTTTCCTTCCCCGTTCCTTCCTCCGCCGTCCCAATGCCCTCAAATTCCCGCCGGGCGCCCAAGGCCACCGGAGACACCGGCAACAGCGTCTCGAAATAGGGCGCCTGCTGCAAGGTGTTGATGAAATTGGTGAAGGCCACCCGCACCCGTGTACATTCCCCAGCCAGAAACCGCTCCCGCACAAACTTGGAGACCATCTTCACCGCAACGAAATCCACGGGGTCCGCGACCGAAAAGTCCGCCAGCAAATCGCGTCTCAACCGGCCCAAGGTCCGCCGCCCCTTGGCCCCGATCGTCACGTAGCCTGCATTCTCGCCGGATTCCCGCACGACCCGGCGCAACAGATTCGTATTCAGCGCTCCACACAATCCCTTGTCCGCGCTCACCACCACCACGATCTCTCTCCCCTCGCCCCTGGCCTCCAGCAGATCGTGCGTTTCATCCAGACTGTACTCCTTGAGGTTGACCAAAACTTTGTTCAGCAAATCCGCGTAATGCCGGCCCGACAAGGCCTGGTCCTGCGCCCGCTTCATCTTGGAAGCGGCCACCAACTGCATGGCCTTGGTGATCTGGGCCGTGTTCTTGACCGACTTGATCCGCCGGCGGATGTCCCTGGTGTTCGGCATGTTTTGGTCGCCCCGCGGTTGCGCCGCCTCAGGCTGTGAAGGTCCGTTTGAAGTCGTCCAGCGCCGCCGCCAACTCCTGACGCACCTCGTCCGTCAGTTCCTTCACGTCGCGGATTTTGGCCAGCACGCCCTCTTTCCGCGTCGTGAGATACTCCTCCATCTGCTTCTGAAACTGCTTCACCTTGTCCACTGGCACGGAGTCCAAATACCCGTTCTGCATTGCATACATCGCCGCCACCTCCAGCTCCAAGGGCAGCGGCTCATATTGATTCTGCTTGAACAACTCGACAATCCGCTGGCCCCGGTCCAGTTGCGCCCGGGTCTTGGCGTCCAGGTCCGATCCAAACTGTGCAAAGGCCTGCAATTCCCGGAACTGCGCCAAATCCAGTTTCGTCGTTCCCGCCACCTTCTTGATCGCCTTGGTCTGCGCCGCCGACCCAACCCGGCTCACCGATAAACCCACCGAGATCGCTGGCCGGATCCCTTGATAGAACAGGTCTGTCTCCAAATAAATCTGCCCATCGGTGATCGAGATCACGTTCGTGGGAATGTAAGCCGACACGTCCCCCGCTTGGGTCTCGATGATCGGCAATGCCGTCAGCGACCCCCCGCCCGCCGCCTCGCTCAACCGGGCGCTCCGTTCCAGCAACCGGCTGTGCAGGTAGAAAACATCGCCCGGATACGCCTCCCGTCCCGACGGCCGCCGCAATACCAGGGAAACCTGACGGTACGCCACCGCGTGCTTCGACAAATCATCATAGACGATGAGCGCGTCCCTGCCCTGATCCATGAACCACTCGCCGATGGCGCAGCCCGCGTAGGGAGCCAAATACTGGTTCGTCGCGCTGTCCGACGCCGAGGCCGTCACCACCACCGTATACTTCATCGCCCCTGCATCTTCCAGGATCTTTACCGTCCGCGCGATGTTCGACTGCTTCTGGCCGATGGCCACATAAATGCAATACAGAGGACGGTGGTCCTTCAGCCGGCCTTCCTCCGCAGCCCGGTTCTGATGCGCTTGAGAAAGGATCGTGTCGATGGCGATCGTCGATTTCCCGGTGGCCCGGTCCCCAATAATGAGTTCCCGCTGCCCGCGCCCGATTGGGATCATCGCGTCAATCGCCAGGATCCCCGTTTGCACCGGCTGACTCACGCTCTTTCGCTTGATGATGCCGGGAGCGATCTTCTCCACCGGATAGGTCTTGGTCGACGGGATCGGGCCCTTTCCGTCCAGCGGTTCACCGACGACGTTGATCACCCGGCCCAACAACTCGTCTCCCACGGGCACTTCCAAAAGGCGGCCCGTCGTGCGGACTTCGTCCCCTTCCTTCACCTTCTGCGTGTCCCCCAACACGATGCACCCCACCTCGGTCTCTTCCAAGTTCAGCGCCAACCCGTAGAGCCCCCCAGGGAACTCGATCATCTCGTTGAGCATCACGTCGCTCAATCCCTCGATCTTGGCCACGCCATCGCCCACCTCCCGTACAACGCCGACATTGCGGCGTTCTACCTTCGATCGCGCGCTGCTGATCTGCTTCTCGATTTGCTCCAGAATACTGCTCATGTCCTTATTGCTCTGATTGAATGATCCCTGCCCCCCTCATCGCGAAAGCGCCTCACGCAGCCGCTCGATCCGCGACCGCACCGTTCCGTCCCACACGTCGCTGCCTACCTGAACCCGGAGACCCGCTATCAAGTCTGGATTCACCCCAAACTCGATATCCAGATCCCTCTTGTAAACCTTCTTCAAATTCGCCTTCACCAACTCCGCACTGCTCTCGGACAACTCCTCCGCACTCTCCACTCGCGCCCGGTGCGACTCGATCTCCAAGCGGACCAATCGCCGAAAGGCGCCGAGAATTCCCAGGTAACCGCGCGGCTTCTCCTTGAGCAACGCTTTCACCGCCCGGAGCGCCCGGCCCTCATCGAGAACTCCCTTGTCCAAACACGCCCGAAAGAGTTGGCGGGCGTGCTTCTGGGCGACTTTGCTGGATTTCATGGACCTTCGATGCGGTTATGCCTGAGGAGTCGCCTGCGCCACTCCGTGGTTGCCCCATGCCTCCGTTTAGGAGGCAATCCGGCCGGCCGCCTCCTTGTTGATCTTCTCCTGGTCGGTCTTCGACAACACCTTGCCCGTCACGCTCTCCGTCGCCCCGACCACCAGACGCCCAAAATCCTTGCGCATCTCCTCCAACAAACGGTCACGTTCCAAGCGGGACGCCTCACGGGCTTTCGCCACAATGTCATTGGCCTCCCGTATCGCCTCCTGCTTCTTCTTCTCGCCCACCGCCGCCGCGCTCTGCTTCGCCTCCTCAATCATCAGCGTCGCCAGCCCGTTGGCCTCGTTGATCCGCGTCTGCGCCTCCGTTTCCGTCGCCTCCAAGCGCGCCCGGATCTTGACGAGATTCTCCTCGCCATCCGCGATCCGTCGCCGGCGCTCCTCCAGCACGGCCATGACCGGTCCGAAAGCGAAGCGCTTCAGGATGAAATAGACGCAGAGGAAGATGATACACTGGGCAATGAACTTGGCCCATGTGATTCCCAAAAGATCGAGTACTTCCTTGATCGCGTCCATGGCTGGATTCAGTTCGCCAGAAGTTAAAGAGTAATTGTCCGGATGACTCGGAAGGGACCGCGGCCGCGACCAGACGAGCCTCAAGCATCGCCTGGCCGCAGCCCAGATCAGGCTCGCGGGTTACTATAGTTATCCTATCACAAACGCCACAATGAGACCGTAAATAGCCACGGCCTCCGCCAACGCCATTCCAAGAATGCCGATGGTCAAGATCTTTCCGAAGGCTCCCGGATTGCGGCCCACCGCTTGTGCGGCCCCAAATCCGACAAGACCCACTCCGATTCCCGCTCCCGCACCGGCCAGACCGAGACTCAAGCTCCCGGTCACACTTCCGTCCACCGCCAACATAAAGAGGTCGGTCATGGTTTCTTTTCCTTTCTGTTCTGGTTTCTGTTCGTTGTTGCCTTATCCCCCGCCGCCCACTGACTACGCATGGTCACAACGGGAAAATTCTTTATCCGTTCAATGCTCCTCCTCTTCATGCGCCGTCGAAAGTTGGATGTAGACGGCGCACAAAAGGGTGAAAACCAGCGCCTGCACCAGCCCCACCAATATCTCCAAGAAATAGAAAGGCAGCGGCAATACCACACTGGAGAGAAAACCGCCCACCGGCCCCAATGCATCTCCGAGGGCGCCCATCACATGCAGCAAAGTCTCGCCCGCAAAAATATTGCCCAACAACCGGAAAGCCAGCGACACCGGCCGGAACATGATCGAGATGAGTTCGATGATTCCGACCAGGAAAAAAATGATCCCTAGGAAAACGCCCATCAACCCAGTCATCCCCCCTTTGGGACCAAAGAGGTGTTTCAAAAACCCTCCAAAACCGACCTCCCTTATGGTGATCCCGAACCAAATCACCATGAAACTCAGGGCCATGGCGAAGGTCAGATTCGCATCCGCCGTGGCCGGGCGCAGCAGAGGCACGTCGAGTTCTTCCACCCCGAAAAATCCGATGTGATGCTCCCGCGCGGCCAGCCCGATGGTGCCGACGCCGGGGACCAGTCCGAACCAGTTAGCCACCAAAATGAACACAAACAGGGTCGCCAGGAGCGGGAAACACCTCGGCGCCAGCTTCGGACCCAGGATCTGCTCGACCTGCCCATAGAGGAATTCCACCACAAACTCGACCACGTTTTGAATGCCCGCCGGCACGAGACGCAGCCTCTTCGTCGCCGCCCGCACCGCTGTCACCAGGATCAGCACCACCAGCAGCGCCACGAAGATGGAATTCGTCAGCCAGGCCAGCCAGGGCACGTCCTCAAACAATGACTCCGCATAGATCGGAACCTCGGCGGCGAGCACAAAGGGCAAGGCTGCGCTGAACGCGTCCATGAAAGGAAGGGGGCCGCGGCAAAGGAAATAGCCGCTGGCACGGCACCTAATCGGGACTCCTGACGCTTGGCAAGACCTATTTGTGAAATTTTTCACAAAGTCCGCCGAGCCTTCAAGCTTCCCGTAATTCGGCGCCCTTCCCGCCCCGGCCTGCTCCCCTTCGCAGGCCAGCGTGTCTCCACGCGGCCCCTTCCCCTTTGGGCCCATCCTCCGGCAGGCCGTGCAGGAGCCCCCGCCGTGAGAGCCGGGCGTGCCTCCCTCGCCACGCCTGGGCGGGCGCCGCCACCGAAACGAAGATTCTCTTTGGCGATATCTTTTTCATCCGCTATCGAGGCGCGACATCCATGAGAGGAGGCAGATCGGGATTGTGTACAATCCATCCCCCCGATGAACGGCCGGGGAAGGATCCGGCGCGGCCTGATGACCGCCGTGGCCGCGGCATCGCTGCTTACTGACAATGAAGCTCAAAGATATCATCAAGAACGCCCGCAGCCTCGCTGAGCCGTTTCGCGTCGGCGATGGCGCCGGCTTCCGGCTGAAGGAAGTCGATCCGGGCGATACCCTCGACTTCGGATCCGCGGACAAGGCGCGCGCCAAGAAGGCGCTGGCTAACGGCGTGGAAGCCCTCGCGGAACTCCAGGACATGCTCTACGCCCAGGACCGGTGGGGAGTGCTCCTCATCTTTCAGGCTATGGACGCCGCGGGCAAGGACGGCGCGATCAAGCACGTCATGAGCGGCGTCAACCCGCAAGGGTGCCAGGTCGCCTCGTTCAAGGCGCCCTCCGCAGAAGAACTCGATCACGACTATCTCTGGCGTTGCCAGAAGCATTTGCCGGAGCGCGGCCGCATTGGCATCTTC
>DATKCT010000186.1:0-28277 GCA_035513055.1 Verrucomicrobiales bacterium
TTCGTGGTCGCGAATCCGCACCAAGACGATCGGCATGTCTCCCGAGATGCCGTAGCCCCACAGCCCCGATTGTCCCCGCCGGTTGCGATCGAGAATGCTCGCCCGCGCCCGGCGCTGCGCTGAGGCATAAATGATCGAGCCTGCCAGGCGCCCGTAGACCTGCGCGTCCGCTTCCGAAGCGCTGAGCTGCTGCAACAGGATATGGCCGTGCGTCCAGGCGAAGTCGAACACGCGGTCGGCCAGGCTGGGATCACTGTACTTCTCCGTCAGCGCTTCGACCCCGGCCCGCGAATCGGCGACGCCGGTGACAATGTCGATTCGCACCGCTTCATTGGGATGCAGCAGCACTGTCTGCCGGATGCTCACGATCGGATCGAGCACCGGACCTTCCCTGTTGGAAAGGGGGAGCCGGCCGTCGAATGCCGCAGGCGAGGCCAACGTCCGATGCCGGCCGATGAAGCGCATGCGATCAGTCTCATAGGACGGCGCGCCGGCCAGAGAGCCCCCCACCCGCATCATGTGCGTCATCCACGGAGGCCGTTCTTCGGCCGACCGGGGACGACGAGTGCAATAAATCGCCTGGCGGCCGCGGACGATTTCGGTCTGCACAAACAGATTGCTGAACGCCGGATGAGACTCGTCCTGCGCCTGCGTCGCCAGAACGACCTCCGCGTAGCTGGTGACCTCGATCGTGCGCCGCGCCTCGGAAAGGTTTGTCAGCGTCACGCGCCGTAGCTCGATATCATCCTCTGGCGAGACGCTGATCTGCGTATAAGCTTCGATCTGGTCATCGATGCGGCGAAACTCCGCTCGCGCTTGCGTGAAGATCGCTTCATAGCCCTTGGTGGGCTTCGTGGTTGGCTGCCAGGCGTTCGACCACAGCGCGCCGCTGGTCACATCGCGCAGATAGCAAAAGCTCCCATAGCTATCGCGCGTGGCGTCCTCACGCCATCGCGTTACCGCCAGGTCGCGCCACCGGCTGTAACCGCCGCCGGCGCTCGTGACGGCAATATGGTAGCTGCCGTTGGAAAGCAGATGGGCTTCCACAGCAGCGCTGTTAGGATCGGTGAACACGCGCATACTGCCCGTTTCCTCCGGAGAAGCGAGGCGAGTGGCGCTGGCTTCGCTCGCATGAGGAAAGACCGGCGCGATCGCCTTGGGCACTCGCTCTTGCAGCAGCAGATCGGCTGCCCGCAGCATGGGATCAGCCCGAAAGCGGCGCTGCATGGGCTTGCCGAGCAGCACATAGGCCAGCGCCAGAAGACTCATGCCTTCATGATGCGCCATGAATTGCCGCACCGTGACGCTCTCCATGCCCGGCGGCAATCGGGAAGGAGTATAATCGACCGCCTCATAGAATCCGTAGGCTCCTTGCTGGCCCTCGGCATTGAGACGTTCGAGGTTGCGACAGGCCGCCTCGGGAGCCACCATCAGCGCCAGGGCGCTCGCATAGGGCGCGATGACGAGGTCTTCAGCCAAACCGCGCTTTAACCCCAGTCCGGGCACTCCAAAGGCCCGGTATTGATATGTCTTGTGCTGATCCATGGTGTTGTAGCCGGACTCAGAGATTCCCCACGGCACGCCGCGCTGCCGGCCGTACGCGATCTGACGGCGGACGACGGCGTGATAGGTGCGGTCCAGCAATGTGTTCTCATAGTTAGGCATGAGCAACAAGGGCATCAGGTACTCGAACATCGACCCGCTCCAGCTCAATAGCGCCGGCGCCCGGCCCGCGCGGGTCAGCAAACGTCCCAGCGCGAACCAATGCTCCTGACCAAGATCTCCTTGAGCGATGACGATGAAGCTGGACAGCCGCGCCTCGGAAGCCAGCAAATCGTAGAAACTCGCATCCAGCCGCCGCTCGCTGAAATTGTAGCCGATCGCAAATAATTCGTGCGTGGGGCTGTAGAGCAACCCGAAATCCATGTCGGCCAGATCGCGGCACTGAGCGGCGACGTCCTCCAACAGGTGAATCCGCGCGCTGGCGTGCTCCGAAGCGCGGACCAACGCGGCGCCCAACCGCGTCAGCCAGTCTCTTGCCTCCGCAGTCGCCTCGGTCAGGGACGCTTCGATCAGCGTTAGCGCCTCCGGCGGCGTTCCCGCCACATTCCGCAACTCAGCGGAGCTGTCCAGACGCTCGAGTATTTCGCGCAACTTGCCCAGCCGCTCGATTTGCTCTTCAGAGCCGGACTCCCAAATCCCCGCCGGCGGCGCAGGCAAGGCCAGCCATACCGCGAGGTGCAGCAGGTCAGTTTGATGGTCTTGGCAACTCCGCTCGTAGGCGCCAATCCACCACGCGAGTTCCGCATCGCCGTCCGCGAACACGGTCATTTCGGCGGCTGCCTCCGTTAGGCGAGCGAGCAAAGCATGGGCGGCGCCAAGCGTCGAGGGGGGCTCATCGAGATCCGCAATCTGGCCTTCGATCTGGCGCAACATGTCCGCACTGACAGCCGGCCCCTTGACGCCGCGAGCCGCGTCCAGCAGCACCCCCAGCGTATCGCGCAAGCCTCCGAACATTCGCCCCGGCAAGATCCGTCCCTCACTCAGTTCCACGAAGCCGCTGCCGAGCACCAACAAGCTTGCGGCCAGGTTTCCGCTATCAACCGTCGAAACATAACTCGGATACAGGGGCTCGAGAGAACGCGTGTCAGACCAGTTGAAGAAATGCCCCCGGTGACGTTCCAGGCGCGACAACGTCTCAAAGGTTCTCTGCGTACGCTCCAGGAGGCGTGCTGCGGAACAGTAACCAAAATCGTAGGCGGCCAAGTCGGCCAGCAATGCCATGCCGATATTCGTCGGACTGGTCCGCGACGCGACCGCCAGTCCATGACTCTGCTGAATGTTGTCGGGGGGCAGCCAATTGTATTCCTCCGAAACAAACTCCTCGAAATAGCGCCAGGTTTTCCGCGACACTTTCTCGAGAAAGCGATGCTGGCTTGCGGAAAGCCGGATCGCAGGCCCGGAAATCGGCCGGCTCAACCACCAGGCGACCAATGGCGAAGCCAGCCACGCCGCGATGAGGGGTCCCGCCCAAAGCAATACTTCAGGATCATAAAAAGCGAGCACGCCCAGCGCCGTGGCCGCCAGCAAGGGCGAGAAGGCCATCAGACGGAAAGTATCCTCCAGCCTGTCGTCGGACCCTCGTTCCGAATCGCTCGCAGTTTTCCATTCGAGCAGCCGCCGTTTCGACCAGACCATCCGCACCAAGGTGCGCAGTATCGCGTCGGCGCTGATGTAAGCTTCGTAAGGCAGGAAGATGAGCACAAGCACGCAGTGAGCCAGAGGACGCGCGAGCGACTGCAAGGTCGCGCTCCAATGCAGGCCCAGGGGCAAGTCCCGCGGCTTGTGGAGCAACTCCGCCCCTGCCGCCAGTACCGCCGGCAGAAGGACCACGCTCGCGAGAAACAGCAGCGCGCACGCCGCCACGGCGGGCGACACGAACCACGCGATCAACAGCAGGAGCAACATCGCCACCGGCGTCACGCTGCGGCGCAAGTTGTCGAAAATCTTCCATCGCGACAAAGCGGAAACCGGGTTGCGTACACGCCGGCCGGATCGCGCCTTCACCCACGGCAGCAACCATCCGGCGATCTGCCAGTCTCCGCGCATCCACCGATGCCGCCGGGCGATGTCCGCCGTGTAACGCGAAGGATGATCCTCGTAGAGCGTGACATCGCTGAGCAGCGCCGAACGGCAGTGCGCCCCTTCGATCAGGTCGTGGCTCAGAATGGTGTTGTCGGGAAAGTCGCTGCAGCGCGCCTCGAAGGAATCGACGTCATAGATTCCCTTGCCGATGAACGAGCCTTCGGCAAAAAGATCCTGGTAAACATCCGAGACGACGCGCGTGTAGGGGTCGACTCCCGGATCACCCGCATTCAGTTGCACGAAGCGCGACCGCTGCGCGCTCGGCAGGCTGACGCCGACTCGCGGCTGCAGAATCGTATAACCATCGACCACGCGGCAGCGCCCAGGATCGAAGACGGGCCGGTTGAGCCGGTGCGCGAGCGTGCCCACCATCAGGCGCGCCGCGTCGCGCGGCAGCTCCGTGTCGGTATCGAGCGTGATCACGTAGCTCACGCTCTGCAAGATCGAGGTGTCGCCCACGACTTCCGCGAAACGGCCGGTTGAGCCGCGGAGCGTGGCGTTGAGATCCGACAGCTTGCCCCGCTTGCGTTCGTAGCCCATCCAAACTCCCTCCTGGGGGTTCCAGCGGCGCGAGCGGTGAAACAGATAAAAGATGTCGTCCCGAACTTGCCCGTACTTCTCGTTCAATCGCTCGATGCCTTCGCGGGCCAGACCCACAAGGTCCGCATCGCCGGGCAAGGTTTCCTCCGCCGCATCGACAAAATCCGTCAGCAAGGCAAAGTGCAGGCACGGATCACGATTGGCGAGATACCGCACTTCGAGTCCGTCCAGCAACTGCTCGACGCCTTCGGGGCTCGCGAGCATCGTCGGCACCACCACCAAGGTGCGATGCTCGGGGGGAATTCCCTGCTCATAATCCATCCGCGGCAGCGATTGCGGGCTGACCAAGTGCGTCGTCAGCCAATTGGCGAGGCCCACCGCTAAGTGGGAGGCGCAGACCAACGCCGGCAGCGCCAACAGCAGCAGGGCCAGCCCGCCCGCCTCGTGGTAATGCGCCCATCGCAAGAACAGCGCCGTAGCCGTGAGCGTTACGATTCCCCTAGCGCCTAAATAACCCGTCAGCGGAAATCGCCGCCTCAGCTTCTCGAACACGATCGCCGGAGAGAGCCGCATCCCCGCGAAGCGCTCCAACAGAGGGCGGCCGCGATCAATGAGGTAGTACCCGACGTGTGCCGCGCGGCCGCCGGGATCTTCACGGGCCTGCACCTCGGCCAGTTGCACCGCCTTGCGCGCCACGCCATACTCGGTGAGCTGGCTGCGGCGGGTGATCCCTTCGACCACGTGCCGGTAGCGGTCGCGCGTCCCAAAATCCATCTTGGCATAGATGCCCGCGGGATCGCCTGCCAAAGTTTGCTCAACTAAGCTGTGCTCGCCGACAAACCGCCGCCAATCGCTCGCATTCAAAAACCGCAGGCTATTGATGCTGTTGCCGATTGAAACCTGGTCGGCGGCCTGAGATTGCCCTTCGGCCCGCACCAATTGTTCTGTCGTTAGTCCTTGATCAGCCAGGCGATGCTCGAGCCAGCTATTGGCGAAGGCGAAGTTGGGGTTCTGTCCCTGCAAATGGCGCGTCAGCTCCGCCAGAAAGGCGCCGGATAGCGGAGGGTTGGCGCGAGCCATATCCGCAAGCACCAGGATCAGGTCCGTGGGCTTCTGCTCCACGACGCCGACCATCCGCTCCGCCCAATCCGCGGCCAGGTCGCGGTCGCGCCGCGCGGCTGCAATGCGCACCGCTACCCGCCGCAGATTCTCGATCAGCGCCAGCCGGAACATCAGCGGCAACGCCCATAACTCGCCGAGTTTAAGCGGTTCGACCGATTGATACGAGGAGATGAAGCCGCTGAGACTTGCGTCATCGACGCGCCCATCGACGTGCGAGATCAGTTCCAGGGCGATGCCATACACCCGCGGCAAATTGGCGGCCGGACCGCTCGCCAGACGCGGCAGTCCGCGGCTAAACGATGGCGGCAACAAACGCCGGATCGCGCGAATCTGCTCTTCAATCAGATAGAGATTGTCGAGCAGCCACTCGGCAGCCGGCTCGATCCGGCGGTTTTGGTCGGCCGCCGCTATCACGAGATCGTAGGTCTCAATCAGCACCCGCTGGTTCTCGTCGAGTCGCGGCAACAGTTTGTCGCGCCCAAGCCCCGCAGCCAGGGTGTGCGACGTCGCGATCGCCTTGGCGTGCCGCTCGAGCTGATCGATGCTGAAAAGCTCCGTTCGCAGCGGCGGTTCATTCCCGGGCTTGTTCCGCGATGATTCCCAAGGGGTGGACTTTCGCCACGACTTGAGGCGCAACAACTTTGTCGAGATGTCCGGGACCTGCACTTAACGCTCTTGTTGGTCCTGATCCCTCATGGTGCAGCAAACGACGGAGTTCAAATATAGTCCAGAACACGCTTTTGGCCAGCGCCGCCTCAAGGTTCGTGAAAGAAAAGTCCCTTCCCCCAGGGCAGGACGCGCAGGAGCCAGTCCCTCCATGAGGGCCGGACAACAAGTCAGTGAGGGGTCACAACGGGGCGTTTCGGTTCATTGAATTGCCGCCGCGGACCGGCTATCATTTGCGCGCAGATGATCGAGGAAACTCTTTTCGAAATGCTGGGGTCGTGGATCGCCGGGCTTGCCTCAGCCGGCCGCCGGCGCCGTACGCGGCGCGGCTGGGAAAAGAAATGGGGGAGCCCGGATTTCAAACGGCCATGGCTGAGACGCGGTGTATCCCAAGAGGTCGTAACCGCGGTCGAGGAGGGATGGTTTGCGCCCGGCGCAACAGCGATCGACCTCGGATGCGGCGAAGGAGACGTCGCCGCCTGGCTGGCCGGACGCGGCTTTACGGTGCTGGGCGTCGACATCGCGGCAGCGGCCATCGAACGCGCACGCGCACGTTGCGACGCCGGATCCGCCCGGCTCACATTTGAAGTCCACGACATTTGCGCGGGCCCACCGCCGGGAGGGCCGTTTCAGGCGCTGGTCGATCGCGGCTGTTTTCATCAGATCGCCAGCCGGGACCGTCCAATCTATCGGCGCAATGTGTTAAAGGTCGCGACGCCAGATGCGCGGTTGTTGCTTTTTCACAAAGCTTTTCGCAAGGGAGAGCCTCTCGGAGATTCCCATGAACGCCGCCGCGTGACGACTCTCGTCGAGGAGGGTCTTGGCGGGGCGTTCTCGATCGAGAAGTATGCGGAGACGTTTCTCGATCCCTGCCATGGCAGCGATCCCGAGTCTGCACTGCCGGGGCTGGTCTTCTGGATGCGGCGGCGGACCGAAGGATGATCTCAGCAACGGGGCGAAGCGCAGCGACGGCAACGGCGCGCGCAGCCGAGAGCGCAGAGCTGGGTGAGTGGACCCCTGTTCAAGGCCGAGGCGAGCGGAACGAAGGCAGGATGGAACGTAGCGCGCCACAACAATGAGGGTATGCGAAATGTGGGTTAGCTCGTCCTTGCCGATGGCAAGCTCAGAGCGAATTTCTCGAATCAGGTCGCTCAGAACTGCGGGTTAGCGACTCTGGCGGCAGCGGTAGACAAAGGCCGGAGGCAAATTGCGCCAGACGATGGGACTCGTCTCTACACAGCCGAAACGCGCGCTCAAGTCTCGCCGAAATTGCTTGGCCTGAGACAGCCAGCAAGCGTGCGCATACGCGAAAGTGACAAAAACACCAGCCGGCGCGAGCGCTGTCTGGATGGCTGCGAGCAACTGCCCCTGTGCCCGGCCCGGAAAATTCGCCCAGGGCAGCCCGGAAACGATGTAATCCACATTCGCTTTGCGATGCTGCCCCAGGTATTCGATGAGCTTTGCCGCCGAGTCCTCGTAAACCTGCACCCCGCGAAATTTTCGGCGCAAGATCCGCGCATGATTCGGATCCAGCTCCAGCGCAAAAAATGTCGTTGCCGGGCCGATACGATCCAGAATCAATCTCGTGAAGGCGCCGGTGCCAGGTCCCAACTCGACGACGGTCTCCGCGCTCTCCATCGAGCAACCTTCGACCATGGCCCGCGCCAAGACCCGGGAACTTGGACTGACCGCCCCAATCGTTGAGGGGTTACCCAAAAAGGACCGGAAGAAAGCGAGACGTTCCATCAGGCCCGCAACAACCGGGAAGATCCGGCCGCCAGACGGCTCCGCACGGGCTGGTTTGCGGCGCCATGCGGAGCGGTTCATGCGAACCTCCTTTGCGATGAGGTCATTCGTGCAAGGCCAGTAAAGCACGGGCGGAGGTGAGGCAAGCGCTGTTTGACCAAGGCCTTCGAGGGATCCTCCCTCAACCCGCCCGGCCTGGCGGCTGGAGAATGCGGGAGGAAGGCGGGGCGCTCTGGCGGAGCAGGGCCTTGTCGCCGGGCGGCTCCCGCGAGCAATGGCAGGTCTATCCGGGTCCCGGGCCCGGGCCACCACGGGGCAAGCCCCTTTTATAACCCCTCGAAAGAGAACCTTGTCCAGGCAGCCGGCTTGATCAAGGATGTCGCTGGCGAATCAGACGGTCCAGCAAACGAGAGCCTGCCGCTTTGCTCAGCACGAAACTCCCCAGGTTACGTCGATGACCAGGAACAATGTGTCTCCCAGCCCGCGCCCGGCGGCTCTCTTCGCCCCGGTCGATATCGCCTCTCTCGTCGTTTTCCGCATCGGCTTCGGCGCCATTCTCCTCTGGGAGATGTACCGCTTCGCCAGCTACGACTGGATCGCCCGCTACTGGATCGAGCCGCCCTTTCACTTCACCTATTACGGCTTCGACTGGATCCGCCCTTGGCCGGGCGACGGCATGTACTACCACTGCGGGGTTCTGGCTTTTTTGGCAACCGCCATCCTGTTCGGATTCTTCTACCGGATCTGTGCGGCTTTGTTCTTCGTCGGATTCACCTACTTGTTCCTTCTCGAACAAGCCCGTTATCTGAACCATCTTTACCTGGTCTGCCTCCTGTCTTTTCTCCTCATTCTGATTCCGGCTCACCGGGCTTTTTCTTTCGACGCCCTATCCCGTCCGCGCCTGCGTTCTTCCACCGCCCCGGCTTGGTCCCTTTGGATACTTCGCGCCCAGATCGGCATCGTCTATTTCTACGGAGGGCTCGCCAAACTCAACGCCGATTGGCTCCGGGGAGAACCCATTCGCCGATGGCTGGCAACCCGTTCCGAACTGCCTGTGCTCGGTCAGTTCGTCGAGAAAGAATGGATGGTCTCGATCTTCGCCTATGGCGGGCTTCTCCTCGATCTTCTGATTGTGCCTTTCCTGCTCTGGCGCAAAACCCGCCTCGTTGCCTTCCTGCTGGGCCTGGTCTTCCACCTCACCAACGCCTGGGTATTCAACATCGGCATCTTCCCCTGGTTCATGATCGTGGCCACGACGCTGTTCTTTGCGCCCGATTGGCCGCGCCGCCTGCTCCGTCTGCCCCCTCGTCCAGCTCTCATCGGAGCCCAGCCCTCGCCCGCCGCCGCGCGCGGCATCACCGCGTTTTTTGTTCTCTATCTCGCGATCCAGTGCCTGATTCCCCTCCGGCACTTCCTTTATCCGGGCAATGTCAGTTGGACGGAACAGGGACACAAATACGCCTGGCACATGAAATTGCGAGCCAAATCTGGGCGCGGCATTTTCGAGATAACCGATCCCGTCAGCAACGCTACTTGGACCGTCGATGGCTCTGGTTATCTCACAGACTGGCAGGCCAGCAAGATGTGGGGTCACCCCGAACTCATCCTCCAGATGGCTCGCCATCTGTCCGGCACCCTCCGCGCTGAAGGCTATCCCGAAATCGAAGTCCGGGCCCGCGTCTACGCCACGCTCAACGGCCGAAAACCCGCCCTCCTGATCGACCCCACTGTCGATCTCGGCCGGCAACCCCGGGATCTGCGGCCGGCCCCATGGATCCTGCCCTTGCTCGAACCCCTTCCCCCTCCTCGGAACAGGGAAGAAAAGCGGGAAACGGTCGCCTCTGGCGAATAAGCCGTAAAGCCTTCCCGTCCAGGGTACAGGGTTCCGCGGTCATGCGGGTCAAGCGCAAACCCCTTTGAACCTGATAGACACCTGCCGCTTCTCCTAAGCCGGCGCAAGCCCCCCGGCGCCGCCCCGAATTCCTTCAGGCGCTGACCAGATCCAGAGCGCCGCCTTCGCACAGGCCGGGATTGCCGAACGTTTCGATGGCGTGGCCTGCCGCGTGAGCAATCGCTAGCCAAAGCCGGTTGTGAGCAACTTGCTCGAACGCCAGGCTGCGCCCCATGCGGAATCCAAAACCGTTTCCTAACAGAACGAAGGGAATGTCCTGGAGAGTATGCGAGTTCCCCTTTCCCAGTTCGTTGGTCCACACAATCAGGCTGTGATCGAGCATACTGCCTTCGCCTCCCGGCTCCGGCGTGGCGGCCAGCCGTCCGGCCAGAGCGGCGACCTGTTCGCAAAACCAAACATTGATCTTGGTCAGCTTCTCTTGCGACTCGGCATTCAGGTCGGGATCGTGCGACAAAGCATGATGCCCCTCCTCGATCCCGAGCCAACGCATGCGCGCTCCGCCCACCGAATTGGTGAACTGGAATGTGGCGATCCGGCTCATATCATTGCGCAGCGCGTTGACCAAGAGATCGATCTGCATCTTCGCCAGGGCCGGCATGGAATCGTTGTCGTTGGCCACGTTGTCCTCGAGTTGAGGGGGAGGGACGTCCCACGTGCGGTTCCCGCCCTCCGCCAATTCCATTTCCATCTCTCGCACAAATGTCTCGTGCTCCTCCAGCAGCCGGCGGTCCTCCGTTCCAATCCGGGCGCGGACCCGGCGCAAATCTTCCACGACCTCGTCCAGAATGCTCCGGAGACTCTCCCGGTCCTTCATCTGTCCGTAGAGTTTCTCGAACATCAGATAGGGATCATCCACCGGAGCCACCGGCTGATTCGGCCCCGCATAAACCATCCGCGTCCAGGGATCAGCCCGCTTCGGAACACACACACCGAATTCCAGGGAGCCGAAGCGCGCGCGCGTCTCTGAACGCTCCTGATAGTAGTTTCTCAGTTCCTGATCGATGGAGATACCGCTGCACCAACCTGCCGGCGTATCGGATCCGCCTTGAATGTTCCCCGGGAAAAGCTCTTTCCCCGTCAGCAAGCAGCTCATCCCACGCATGTGGCTGTCGCCGTCGCCCCGGACCTTGTTCGCCACGCCCCGCAGAATCAACAGGCGTTCCCGGAACGGACTCAATGGCTCCAGAATCGGCTTCAACGTGAACTCTTCACCGGTTTCGTCAGGCCAAAAGACCGGAGGAACGATGCCGTTGGGGCTGAAGACGATGATGAGGCGCTGGCGCGATGGAGCCCCTTGAGCCCCCCGGGCCAGACCGGGCAACCCGGCCACGAAGGGAAGGGCCGCGGCGGACAATCCAAACTCGCGAAGGAAGGTGCGTCTGTCAGGGATTCTCATGGTAAGCGAGCTTACGGTGTTCAGGAAGTTCGTGCCGGGCGGCCAGCGCCGCCATATCCACGATCAGATCACGAATATTGCATCCGGAGGCTTCGAAGGAAACCCTCAATCTCTCGGCCGCCCCGGGCCCGTAGGCCGCGATCGGCTGCTTCACCACATGAGCGAACAATTGCTGAATGAACCCTTCCCGCGAAGGAGCGCTGGCGGCGGCGTGCTCCGCCACGTCGCGGGGTCCCCGCAAGCGCAGGATCTCGCCCGCCAAAGTGGCGTAATCACTGGCGGCATCGACCGGCTTACCGTTTTCCTCGGTTCGAAACCGCCCGACAGCGTCGAAGTATTCCAGACTGAAGCCCAAGGGATTGATCACCGAGTGGCAGCCCATGCAGTTCTCCGACTTGGTCAGCTCCGCCACCTTCTCCCGCATGCTCAAGCTCGGATCGAAGCGGCTGTCCATGAACTCGATGGCCATCGGCGGCGGCTTCAGTGCCCGGCCAAGCACTTTCCGTGTCAGAAAAACGCCCCGGTGAATCGGAGAACTTGATTTATGATAGGAAAAAGCCGTGAGCAGGTAGGGATGGGTGATCACGCCGGCGCGTTGCGCAGGATCGAACGCCACCTTCTCGAACTGATCTTCCGCGGCCGTTTCCACCCCATAATAGCGGGCCAACCGGCCATTCAGAAACAGGTAGTCGGCCAGCAGCAACTCCCGGAAATCGCCCGAGCCTTTCCAGATCACGTGGTCGAGAAATTGCTCGAGCGATTCCCGAAGATCGGCCAGGAGAGCCTGATCGAAGCCGGGGAAAGTCTTCGGGTCACGCGTGACATCCTCTCCTTCCTCCATGTTGAGCCAATGATGGAAAAAGCCCCGAATCTTTGCATGGGTGCGGGGATCGTCGAGCATCCTCCGGGCGTGGTTTTCGATCTCGACCGGCGAATCGAGCGCCCCAGCCTTTGCCGCCTTCACCAGCTCTGGATCCGGCAAGGAATCCCACAAGGCATAGGACAAGCGCGACGCCACATCGAAGGAATCGGGCTCGGCGCGGCCCGCTTCCAAATACAGGAACCGGGGCGACTTCAGCGCCAGCAGGATCGTGCGCTTGATCGCCAGATCCGGATCCTCGGGCGTCTCCGCGAAGCGGTCGGCCACAAAAAAGCGTTTGTCCTCGGGCGACATCGGCCGGCGAAACGCACGTTCCACAAAACGAATCGCAAAGTCTTGGAGTCCAGCGGCTCGATCGCTTTCCTCACTGGAAACGCCGGAAAGCTCTCGCACATTCTTCTCCACGCGCGCCGCCACCTCGACCGCTGCGCGGGTTGTGGCGTTATGCCAGGCTTGAGAAACGGACGTCCCCCGTTCATAACCGGCGCTGCTGTCGTCGGGGGGAAACTCCGTCGTCACCACCATGACTTCCGACACGCGGCCAGGAGACAACACTGCCGGCGGAACCGGCTCTTCGGGACGGTGCGGCGGCTTCCACCAGAACTCCAGAGAAGCCGTCTTGTCCTTGAATTTGAAATACTCGATCCGAACCGGATAGACGCGCCCTTCCAACAAACGCACCACTCCGCGCTCTTGGCGCGGCTCAGCTCCGGAACTCACCCAGCCGTCAATGAGCGGCGTTTCCTCGTCATTCACCCACAGCCGCGCTCCATTCTCCGTCTTCAGACAAAACTCATAATCGCCGGTCTCCGGAGCAGTCAGCCCGCCGCGCCAACGGATGGAAAACTCCTCCACTCCAATCTGTTCCGAATCAGGGCTGCCCTCTCCAAACTGAAAGGAAATCGCTGGATCGATCCGCTCGAAGGCCGCCTCGTTCCGGCGCAGGTTATGCGTTTTGAAGTAATTCCCCTGCAGACCTATTTCCGCTGCCGGCTGGCCTTGATCTCTCGCTTCGCGAAACGATCCCACCAAGTCGGCGACCGAGTTCACATACTGCTTCACCGTCATTCGGGACAGATCGACTCGCACGGGCATGAGCTGCGCCCGGGCTTCATGGGAATAAAACGTCTCGTGGATGTAGTGCGCTACGGCCCGGGCCTCGTCCCCCACGCAAAGTTCCGGCTGCTCTTCCGGCATGGTCTCCGCAATCCGGCGCGCCAACTCTTCGAAATCGAGGTCCCCATGAAGCGTCTCGTCGTACTTCCCGGCGACTCCTTCGCCCTGGGGACCATGACATTCCACACAGAGCGTACGGTAAATCTCTGCTCCGGATGGCTCACTCCAGGCCACGCTCGCCGAGAGCAAGGAGGCCAAGAACGAGCACGAGGCCCATCGCTTGGCCTCGGCCCATGACTCAATCCACCAAATCTTCATCATTCGCGATTTTGGACGCGTCCTGTTTCGACAAACATTTCCTGCGCCGTCCGGCCGTCAAGCGGACGGACGTCTCCTTTTCTATGAGCAGCCGCCAGCCGCGGCTCTCCGAAGAGCGCTCGAATCCCGGGGGTAAGGTTGTACATTACCGCACATTCAAGTCCTCGCCAACCGGGATCTCATTCAATGTATACCAGGCCTCGGGATGCAACAGCGGCCGGCCATCAGGGCTGCGGACGCCGTCCAAATGCAATCCGTGCACGTGCCCGAGAGTCAGGGGCTCGACTCGAAGCCGGACGGTTTTGCCATCCTCGGAAACCATTGCCACGGAGACGACAGGTTCTTTCTGATCCACCTCCGGGCTGCCGTAGTCCGAGCGGAAAATGTAAGTGAATGCTTCCATCCGGTAGGAAGCGGGATCGGCCGCCGTGGCCGCGTCGGCCGGCTCCGTGAACTCGATCTCAAATCCATCTGCCGTCGCCCGCATGGCCAGGACTTCGAACGGAATCCGGCCGGTCCAGTCGATTCGTTCGAAGTTGAAGGGTTTCCCGCCGCGCGCACCCCAACCCCGGTCCGATCCCCCCACGAAGAGTTGGCCCTCCGGCGTCAATCGGACGCCAATGAGACCGGACTGAAAGCCCTCCACGAACGGAATGGCCGCTCCCTGATACACTCCGTTGATCTTCTCCAAGTAGACCCGGGTTACGTTGGAATACGTCTGATCCCCAATGAACAACTGATTGCGAAAAGGTCCGAACTTCCCCTTGGTATCGTCGCAAGCGATGCCCGTGGGCGATTGCCCCAGTCTGGCGTGGGGAAGAAACACCGCCGTAGGGATGTACTCGGGCACCCGGACACGCTCGGCGGCGATGCGGCTTCCGGATTTGGGCTCCGCCGGACGGGGACCCATTGCTTCGCCGGCACGGTCATACCATCGATTGCCGCCGGGATGTCCTTGGAAAGAGCCCGGCCGGAGATGTTTGAGGGAACTCGATCCGTTCCAGGGCCCCTGATTGTCCGTGTAGAAAACCTCCCCTTCGCAGTCGAATCCGACTCCGCCAGGTGAACGGATCCCGGAACTCGACGGAATGGCGCGGCCATCGGGCGTGACTCGCAGAGCCCAACCGCGATAGGGCGCTTCGCTGGTAAACGAGCCTGTCAAACACAAAACCACCCAAAGGTTTCCCTCCCGGTCGAACCGGGAACCAAATGCATACTCATGATAGTCTCCGCTGAGCCCCCACGCATCTGATACGCTCTCGAAAAGATCCCCGCGGTCATCCCCATCTTCGTCCCGGATCCTCACCACCTCTTGGCGAATCGTCGCGTACAACCAGCCGTCTCTCCAAGCCAATCCCAGCACTTCGTGCAGTCCTTCCGCGAACTTGACATAGGACACTGCCCCAAGGTCGTCCCCCATGGCCCCGTCGACCAAGTAAATATCGCCGCGCCGGGTACCCACCGCCAGCCGGTCTCCCGGCAATAGCTCGATCGCTCCCACTTCCAACACAATCTCCGGCGGAACCGGTAATGTGGTGACCGGATAGTATTCCGCTTCCACCGGCGCTTTGCTCTCCGAGGCCGCAAGCGGCGATAGCATGCCGAACGCCAACAGGAGGCAGGTCGCGCGTTTTCTCGTCATCGGCGTTCTCGGCAGTTGAGGTTGGTTCACTGTGGCCAGCCGTAGGTCACCGGCGCAAGCCGGGTGGTTTCGCTGAGTTGCAGCAAAAGCTCCTGGCCCTCTGCCGCCTGGCGCAGAACCGCTTTCAGCGCGGGGTCCGGCGTGACGGTAAAGCGCTCATCCACCAGATACTTCCCTCCTTCGCCAGGTGTAATGGCCGATCCCCAGGCGACGCGGAAGAAGAGTTTCGGCGGCGGCTCTTCTTTCCACCGCAGGGTCCGGGCCACGCCCGCTTGTGGGGAGGAGAACATGCCGCGCGGCTCCAGCTCATCCTCGAAACGCAATCCTTCCCAGTCGAACAAGAACACCGGTCTTCGGTCGCCATCGAGCCGGTAACCGCGAAAGCGATACCCCGCTGGAGGATTCCCGGCAGCCGGCCATGGAGTATCCTCTCGCTCTAAGATCGCCAGCGGTTGGCCTGGAGCGGGGCTGAAAACGTCGTAGCCCAAAGGCGGTTGAAAGCCCGCCCCGCGGTCGGTCCAATGCCGTTGGGCGTCGATGAAAGCGCCGCGCCAGATCAAAGCCAGGTTCATCGGACCGGCGTCCCACACCACATTGAGGCCACCCGGATAGCCCACCGCAATGCCGCGCGGCGACGCGCCCTGGATGAACTCCCGGTAGACGACCGGTTCGTCCTCCGGAACGAGCGGAATCCCCGGTTGAACCGGATCGCGAACCCGTTCTCCTCGGCGGCGGGACGCGGGCACCCACTCTGACAATGCCGTTTCCTCAAACCCTGGCCCTGACCATGCCAAAAACAATTCCTCTTCTCCCGATGCCTCGAAATATCCCAGACGCAGTTCCTTCCTGCCCTTGTTCAACTGCAGCCGCCGTTCCCGGATGGCTCCTGACCCGTGGATCCCGTCGTTGTCGATGATCTTGCGCCCGTCGAGAAACAGGTTGGCGCCGTCGTCCGAAGCGAGGAAAAAACGGTACTGGCCGTCCTGCGGCGCGTCCAAATACCCGTGGAACTCGACGGCGAACTGTTCTCGATAGTCGTCGAGACGAAACCCTAACAAACCGTCCTCAAGCTTTCCTTCCCGGTGCGGACGAAGCGCGTCAAAATCCGGCACCCGCTCAAACGCGCCCAAGTAAAACCGGTAGGTCAAATCCGCGATACCCTGCCCTGGTCCAGTCACGCGCATGATTCCATTCATGAGCATGGCGTGACCCGGAAACGTGCACACGTAAGGATACACGCCCGTTTGCCCGGGAACATCGATCTCGAGAATCTGCGTTTCGTGAGGCTGTAACATCCGGGATGCCGCCAGAATGCCCGGGTGATCCGGGATCCAGTCACGTTCCAAGCCCAGAACGCCCATCTCCCAAGCCGCCTGGGCCACCTCCATGCCCCGGTCTTCCGCGGGCGCACAGAGCACCCAATTGTGGGGCAATGCATCCGCGTTCTCCAGCACCAGACGCAGCCGGGCCCCGGCCGGAACGCTGAATTCCGCAACGTCGTAGCGCATCCGCGCGGCCAGTGTGCGGATGGCGACGGTCTTCTCGGCTCGCGCCCGTTGCTCTCCCTCGTCCTGAGCCAGCGTGGAACCGCTTCCAGCGGCCAGAAACGCCAGCAGTGGAAATAGGATCCGTTGCATGGTCCAGGGAGGATGCTTGATGATGGCGGGACTTCTGTCCACGAAAAGCTGCCCGGCTGCCGGCGGCGTCATTCGATCCCCCGGTGTCAAGTTTTCCGGGGCCTGTTGATATATTTGGTGATGCCCCGCCAAAAAGTGCTTCGCCGGACTCGCATTCTTCGTAAGAATTCCCCTGGGACCGGGAACTCGGGAACTCGCGGTGTTCCGACGAAGAAAAACCTGCATTTCCTACCGAGCCAAGCCCCGCCATGAACATCGACGCCTGGCTCCGCGACCATACTTTCTATCACAACGAATTCCGCGATCTGCGCGCCCTGGTGCGGGCCAAAGAGAAAGCCGGCCTGGTCATCTCCGTCTGTATTCCCACCCTCGATGAAGAGAAAACGATTGGAAAAGTGATTCTCCTGCTCAAGAGGGCTCTTCAGGATCGCTACCCGCTGGTGGACGAGCTGGCCGTCATCGATTCCGGCTCCTCGGACCGCACTCGCGAGATCGCCGCCGAGTCCGGCGCCGACGTCTACCTTTCGAAGGAAATCCTGCCGGAAACAGGCTTCAGACGCGGAAAAGGCGAAAACCTGTGGAAGGCCGTCTACCAATTGCGGGGAGACATCATTTGTTATGTGGATGCCGATATCGCCAACATTCATCCGCGCTTTGTTTATGGTCTGGCCGGCCCCCTAATTCACCGGCCTGACATCCATTACGTGAAAGCCTTCTACGACCGGACGCCCGGAAGCGGCGGTCGAGTCACGGAAATCTTGGTGCGACCGCTGCTTAATCTCTTCTATCCCGAACTCACCGCCCTCGTCCAACCTCTCGCCGGAGAATACGCGGTGCGCCGGGAGATCCTGGCCCGGCTCCCGTTTCCTGTCGGATATGGTGTGGAAACCTCTCATTTGTTGGATGTCCATCAGCTCCGCGGGCTGGGCGCTTTCGCCCAAACAGGCATGAGCCGCCGAGTACATCGCAATCAAGACACCGCGGCCCTCGGCAGAATGAGTTTCGGGATCCTCCAGATCTTCCTTCGCCGCCTTGAGGCCCATGGGAGAATCGACCGACTGCCGGCTGTCAGCGACCTCTATCGCACTTTCACGAGCGAACGCGGCGAACTCCGTCAAAGCGTCGACGCCCTCATCGAAGAGGAACGGCCCCCCATGAACTCTCTGCCCGCCTATCGCCGGAAATTCGGAGGGCATGGGGATGATTAAAGTCGCTCTCGTCCACTACCACCTGCGCCCGGGTGGCGTTTCCCGCGTCCTCGAGAACACCCTTGCGGCTTTGCATTCCGGAACGCGCTGTCGCGCCGTGGTGCTCTGCGGCGAATCACCGGTCGACGCCCCCTGGGTCCGGCAAGTGCCCGGCCTCGGCTACCTGGAGCAACCAGGTCCTCTCCGGGCCGGCGCGCTGGCTCAGGATCTCGTCCGCGCCGCGGAGGAAACCCTTGGCGGAACTCCCTCGGTCTGGCATGTTCATAACCCAAACCTCGGCAAGAACGTCCTCTTGCCGCGCACACTCGAACTGCTGGCCCAGAGCGGTCAGCGGCTTCTTCTCCATATGCACGACTTTGCCGAAGACGGCCGGCCCCGGAATCACGCCCTCCTCCGGAATCGCGGACCCCGCTTCCCCCAAGGCGTTGGTGTTCATTACGCCGCCGTCAATCGTCGCGACGCCGCGCTTCTCCAGCAGGCCGGGATCCCCGCGCACCGGATCCATTATCTCCCTAACCCCGTCCACCTGCCCTTTCGCCTCCCCCCGCCGGACGAAAGACGCCGGTCCCACACGCGGAAACAGTTGTGGTTCTACCCAACGCGCGGCATCCGCCGTAAGAACCTGGGCGAAACGGTCCTGCTCGGACTGCTCGGCGGCGCTCAACTGGCGATTGCCACCAGCCGCGGACCCGGCAACCCCTCGCCGGAGAACGGGTCCCAGGCATGGGGGCGCGCTGCCCGGACCTGGGCCCCAAACGTCCGATTTGCCGTTTCCGGCCGCCTCGCGGCGCCCAGCCCGTTTCCCCAGCAAGTTTATCCGGACCCCTGCTCTTTCGAGGCCTGGCTCTCCGCTGCGGACGCCATCCTCACCACCAGCGTCGCCGAAGGATTCGGCCTGGCCTTTCTCGAGTCCTCCTTGTTAGGCCTGCCTCTGGTGGGACGCGATCTTCCAGCCGTCACCCGCGATTTCGCCGCGTCCGGCATCCGCGCCCCTCTCCTCTACGAACGGCTCGATGTCCCGCTTTCCTGGATCGGCGAAAGAACCCTCCGGCAGCGGATCGGCGCGCTCATTCGCGATACGTTTCGAGCCTACCAAATCGACCCGCCCCCCGCCGCCTTCGAGGAAGCTTGGGCTGCCATGATTCCGCGCGGGGCAGTCGATTTTGGGAACCTCCCGGAAGATCTTCAGGAATCCATCATCGAGCGCGCGGCCGCAGAACCACTCACCGGAACCCTCGGCTCCCTCCGCATCAGAATCTCGGAGTCCGGAGATGAAGTCGCGCTGGGAGATTGGATTGCGGCGCGCCTTTCCGAGTCTCCCGATGCCTCCCTCGCCAGCCAGCGCGAAATCGTTGAACGCAACTTCGGCCTCGCCGCCTTTGCCGAACGTCTCGAAGCCGCCTACACGGCTCTCTTGCAGGATGAGATCATCCCCTGCTCAAGCGCTTGCTCGGAAGACGTGGAACGTAACGTGCTTCGGGCCTTGTTGCAGCCCCGCCATTTGCACTTCTTGCGCAGCGGCCTCTCCCATCATCGGAGCCGTAGGTGAGGAACCATCCCAGGGTCTGCTCAGCGTTCCCTTCCCGGTCCGCCTGCTCTCCCTAACCAGGACGCGGCCGCAAGATAGAGCGTGGCGACGGCAAATGAGGCGGCGGTCCCTCGCACGAGCCCCCAGCGTTCATAGCTTAAAACCACCGTCAGGGCGTAGACAAGCAGGGAACCCAGGCCCAAGGGGAAGTTCTTGATGATGGTATGCGCCGGTTTCCTTCCATGGCTCCCATGAACCACGAGCAAAAGGGGAAAGAGAGTGATAGGAAACGCCGCCAGGAACCCAGCCAGAACCGGGCCGGAGACCTTGGCCGCTCCGGTTACCGCCAGCACTATCGACCCCGCCACAAGGGAGCGTAACAAGAGAAGGCGCAGAGAAAGTCTCATCCTCCTCCCGATGAGCGCGTTCTCGATACCGCGAAAGAGCCGACTGCCGCACGCAGCCGCAGCCGCCGTGAGCGCCGCCCCGGCCGCCCATCCCAAGGACAGCATGCTGAGCAGGAAAGCAGACAAGAGGAAGGCTCCGATGGCCCCCACCGAAGCCGCGGTCATCCCGAGCCAGGAATCCGAGGCCGAAAGCCGGTAATAGACATAGACGAAGACCAGCGACGCCGTCAGGCCGCCCAGAGTGTGAATCGCGCTGCTCGCGGCAAATGCGGCGCCATTCTCCCATCCGATAAAAAACAGCGCGATGGCTCCGCCCAAAGGATATCCGGCGAGGAGTCCGCTGGCCCTTGGGCTCACCCTCTCCGCAACCACAGAGAGGGCCAAGACCGCAAGCGCCGTCACCGCGAGCTTGGCCAGCTCTTCCACCATCCCCTAACGCATCCTCCTCGCCGAAGCCATCCCGGCTCAAGGACCGAAGCCGATCGCGCTCTCGATGCCTTCCGCCTGAGCAGCGGGCACAAGAACCACTCCGCGAATACGGCACCATCGGCGCGGATTGTCCTTCGTCACCGTGATCGCGATGCGTAACCCGCCCCCGGCGCCTCGCAAGGGCATGACGTCCTCAGAACGATAATACACCACTCCCTTGGTGGAAGGCAACTCCAGCTCCTCAACCTTGTCGTCCACCGCCAGTTCCAAACCCGAGATATCTCCTGCCGCCGAATACACGACGAAAAGGCGGTAGTCGCCTGGCTCGACGTCCTCGAGCGTCCATTCCGCCCCGGCGCCCTTTTGAAGCCACCTGGTCAAGGACCGGCTTCCCCGATCGTAAATAAGACCTCCCAAACATTCCGCCTCCGCGCCCGCCGCCAGGATGCTGCCTTCCGGAGCCGCCTCCTCGTCCGCCTGTGCTTGCGCACCCGTCGCAGCCGCCGGCCCGGATTCTTCCCCAGCGGATGCCCTATCGTCCAATGCCAAAACCGTTGGATCCTCCAAAACGTTCCGGGCCCGCTCGATCTGCTCGCTGACTTTGGCGATCTTCTCCGAATCCCGGTTCGGCGAAAGGCGGCGCTGCAACGTCTCTAACTGACGGATGTGGGCTTCGACCACCGGCCGCCGCGCTTCGGTGAGCCGCTGGACCAAGCGAAGCTCGGCCGCCGCCAAAGGTTTGGAGACCTCCTCCTGAGCCACGCCCCCGGTCGCCGCAACCGCAATCGCCATCAACAGCCAATTCACCATCGAGCGCCGCCTATGCATGGCCGGCAACCTACTGCGCCCCGTGCGGCTTGTCACCCGGTACGGCCGGATTATCGCAGCAACAACTCCCTCACCATCCCTCCGGTCATTCCGGCATACGCCCGCAACAGTTCAGGACCGGCAAAAACCCACAACACCGCCGCCGCCGCGAGGTAAGGTCCGAAGGGAATCTGACGCGACCGTTCCACTCTTCCCGCCAGCCAACAGACAATCCACACGGCGGTGGCCAAGATCGAACCCCCAAAGATACCGAAAAGCACCCCTTTCCATCCCAGAAAAGCCCCGGTCATGGCCATGAACTTGGCGTCGCCCAATCCCATGGCCTCGCGAGGAATCACAATCTTCTCCGCCTCGCCCTCGAGGCGCTCGACGCCTTCGAGGTTGCCCCCCAAATCCCCGGCCCGGTAACCGGTCATGGTCACCACCAATTCGCCGCCCAGCTCGTGGCGCTCGCCGTCCACCGCGAACCACGGTCCCCGGATGCGCAGACGATCGACGCCCGGACGGCAAAACATGTCCGACCAGCAGTAGTCGTGGCCAGCCACGCGTAAGCGCGGCTCGTTCTCGGGATCTGGTTGCGCGATATCCCACTCTTCCAGCGCATCGAACTTCAATTGGGCTCGGCCGAAAGCCAGTTTCCCGGCCAGGATCACGAGCCAGATCAATCCAAAACCGAGAAAGGCTCCGTAGGCCGATTGGCCCAAGGAATGAAAGATACGTTCCACGCCAAACAGGCTGGGCGCAGCCGCCGCAGCGAGAAAACCCAGGACCACACCCGTGTAGTTGATCTCGTCCGGAATGATCAAGTGTTCCCAATCGATCCAGGCCGCCGCGAGACAAAGACTGACAAACACCGCGTGCGCCAGGGCCAACACCCAATCCGGCCGGTCCCGCTGCCACAGCGCCAGGAAGAGCAAAGCCGTCGTCAGTTCCACCACCGGATAGCGAATGCTGATCCGCGCCGAACAGTGCGCGCAACGGCCCCGCAACAGCAACCAACTCACTACTGGAATGTTGCAATACCAGGGCAACGAAGTGCGGCAGGACGGACAAAAGGACCGCGCCGGCTGACGCACTGACAAATCCCGCGGCAAACGATAGATGCACACGTTCAAAAACGACCCGGCGCAGGCGCCGATCAGCACCGCAGCAATCGCCGGAAGGTATTCGAGAAGGAACGCGGGCATGGAAAAGCCCGTCAGATTCCACCGCAGATCAGCCCTGTCAATGGACCGGCCCCCCCGGCAGGCCGAGGTAGTCGTCTCACTCTATCGCCCTCCGGAACCAGAAGCCTGCGTTTCTCATATTCGGCCACTGACCACCGGCCGCCGGCCCCGCCTTGCGCTCTGGCCATGTGCGCGCTCATTCCCCTTTCACCTTTTCCCCCTCCCTTTCACCCCCATGGATCTCCTCCGCTCGGAAGCCGTCGCCATCGTCCGGCGATTGCAGGAAGCCGGCCATCAGGCCCTCTTCGCCGGGGGCTGCGTCCGGGACCAACTCCTGGGCGAAGCTCCCAAGGACTACGACATCGCCACAAGCGCGCTCCCCACTCAAGTTGCGGAACTTTTTCCTCATTGCCGCGCCGTGGGCGCCCACTTCGGCGTGATGATTGTGCACCGTCCGGAGCATGATTACGAGATCGCCACATTCCGCACGGACCTCACCTACAGCGATGGCCGCCGGCCTGAACAGGTCGCCTTCAGCACCGCTCGTGACGACGCCCAGCGGCGGGATTTCACTGTCAACGGCATCTTTTTCGACCCGGTTCGCGGCGAGATCCTCGATTACGTAGGCGGCCAAAAGGATCTGCGCGGCCGCGTCATCCGGGCCATCGGCGATCCTGGCCATCGGTTCCTTGAGGATCATCTGCGGCTGCTCCGGGCCGTTCGACTGGCCGCAGCTCTCGATTTCACGATCGAGCCCGCGACCTGGGCAGCGATCCGGCTTCACGCCCCGTCCATCCGCAGGATCAGCCAAGAACGGGTGCGCGATGAGTTCAACCGGATGCTGCTCCATCCCTCCCGGCTTCGCGCTTTCGACCTGCTCGACTCGAGCGGTCTGCTGGACGAGATCCTTCCCGAGTTCTCCGCTCTGCGCGGCTGCGAGCAACCCCCGCAGTTTCATCCTGAAGGGGACGTCTTCGTGCACACCCGGCTCATGCTTTCCCTGCTCCCGGAAAAAGTGAGCCTGCCTCTGGCCCTCTCCGTCCTGCTGCACGACATCGGAAAACCGGCGACTTTTTCGGTCGATCCCGCCGATGGCCGGATCCGCTTCAACAGCCACGACAAGACCGGAGCGGAAATGAGCGAAGTCATCCTCCGCCGCCTGCGCTATCCCAATCATGTGATCGATGCCGTCGTGCAGGCTGTCCGCAATCACATGGGCTTCAAAAACGTGCAGGACATGCGTGCTTCCCGTCTAAAACGCCTGCTCGCCGCGCCCACCTTCGAGGACGAACTCGAACTGCACCGCGTCGATTGCCTGGCCAGCAATGGGATGCTCGACAACCACGCCTTCCTCCTCGCCAAACAGGCAGAGTTCGCCGCGGAACCCCTGATCCCGCCTCCACTCATCACCGGCCGGGATCTCATTGCTCTCGGATGGAAACCCGGTCCCATCTTCAGCGAGATCCTTACCGCGGCGCAGAATCAGCAACTCGAAGGCGCCTTCACCGATAAAGAGGCCGCTCTCGATTGGGTGGCGCTGACCTTCGGCGCTCCGGAAAACGGCTGACAGACGTTCTTTCCATGCCATCTTCGCGCCGCATGACCCCCTGCGAACACGACGACCCCGTCAACGCCCGGATCCTGGCCGTGTCCGAGGATCAGATCAGCGGCTTTCTCCGCCAGCCCTTTCAGGCCATCGCCGAACGTTCCGGCGTCGACCTCGACACCGTCTTGCTTCGCATCCGGGCCATGCTCGAAGCCGGAGTGATCCGCCGCGTCCGCCAAACCCTCCTGGCCAACCGTCTCGCCGACGGCGCCCTCGTCGCTTGGAAGGTTCCCGCCGAAAAACTCGACTCCGCCTTCGATTTCATGTTTCGCCAGGATCCCTTCAGCGGACACGTGGTCGTCCGCTCGACCGATCGCGAGATCGCGGGCTCCGGTTACCGGCTCTGGACGACCCTCAAGGTCCCCCAGGGTGAATCCCTCGACGAACACGCCTCCCTCCTCCAACGCCTCACCGGCGCGGAAGAATACCTGCTCATGCCCGCCAAGGGGATCTTCACCCTCGGCGTGGGTCACGTCCGCAGAAAAAGCATGGCTCCGGGCGCCCGCGCCGATGAACCCGCCAAAATGATGCGCGTCTCCGCCGTGCCCCTCGACCGGGATCAGTGGGATGTCCTCCTCGCGCTCAAAGAGGAGCTGCACCCCTCCGAAATCGTAGAGGATCCCTGGCGGCTCCGGGCCCAAAAAGCCGGGATCACCCAGGAGCGCTTCTGCGAAGTCGCTGAAGAACTCGACCGGCTCGCCGTCATTGGCCGTTTCTCGACCTTTCTCGAACACGTCAAGCCTTCCGTGGAAGGAAAACGGGTCACTCGTTTCAACGGGCTCTTTCACTGGCGCGTTCCCCAAGGCCGCGAGGAGGAAGCCGGCGGAGAGATTGGCCGGCATCACATCCTCACCCATTGCTACTGGCGGGAGGGAGGAGCGCGCTTCGGCGACGTCAACGTCATGGGTGTGGTTCACGGCGCCGACCGGGACCTCATCCTCGAGCACAAGGCCGCCATCGACGCCCACCTCGAGCGCTGCGGCATCCCCTTGCTCTACACCAACGTCTTCTGGGGCGGTCGCAGCGAAATCAAACCCTCCGAGATCTCTCCACGGGTTTATCGCGAATGGCATGCACAATGGGGACGCGCTGCCGCCGCGCCCGCCGGGATATGATTCTTGCTAGCCAGAGCCTCTGCCGTGGGGGGCAACCACTCTGTCCGCCACGGGAGTGTTTACCTTTCTGGCCTGCCGGGGAGGCCGAAGATACGGTGATCCCGAAGGGATCAGAGAGACGGTCGATCCATCACCAGCACCCCGGCAGGGGTGCCAGTAAGCGGCCTTCTCCTTCGATGGTCCAATCATTCAATCAAGGTACCGCTCATCGAATTGGATCCCGGACTTCTGAAGAAACTCAATCCTGATCCGCGATATACTGCTTGAGCCGCCGTTCGCGGACGTCGATCGGCACGTATCCTTACTACACCGTCCGCCGGAAATCTCCGGGCGGTTCCGCCACGGTGACCGTCGACGGGACCGGTCAGATCGTTGACTCTCAGAGCGGGAGCGACTATTCTCGCAGTCAGGTGAGCGCGAGCAACGATATCGACGGCGACCTATGGTCCGCACTCAATGATATTGACTTCCAGATCGAGTTGGACGGAAGGGTCTACCCAAGTGATCCAGACAACTTAGCGTTTTGCGGTAATCTGACGCTTCGAGTGAAGGATACTTGGACTTTTGGGAATATTGCCACAGCTCACCGAATGCCGTTTGAACATTTTGAGTTCTTGGACGAGCGCTACCGATACATGACCGAGCAGCGATTCTTTGAACTGGAAACCCGTGGGTGGGTAAAACCCTTCCGAGTAGAAGGGGAGCGCAAGTCGGCTTATCGGATTGTTGTCAGTGAAACGGTTTCGGAAGACGGAGTTATGTCTTAAAGTCCCTACGACTCAGGGTTATGAGTATTAGGTGGTTCATTGTGCTTATACTTTTCTCTGGGTGCTCCAAACAGCGGTCCGATTCGGCAGTGGAATTGTATGAAGCGCGGAAACATGTCGTGATACATGTCCTCAGTGGAGATGTCGATTTGGTGTCGAAAGCCGTGCAGGCGAACCCTGCTCTAATTTCGGCACGCGACTCATGGGACCAGTCGACGCTGCTACACGCAGCTTGTACCAATGTTCAGAGAGAACCGATGGTCCAAGCGTTATTAAAGCTTGGTTTCGATCCAAACGCGCGAAATAATCTGGGACAGACGCCACTCCATCTCGCTGTAATGTTCGATGCCGACAGGACGATAGTCGATGCCTTGATCGACGCGGGAGCCGAGCCGGAGTTGATCGACGCTAAAGGGAATACGCCATTCGACTATCGCAATGATAATTCGTAAAGCAAGATGGGAAGGATCGGTGCCGTCGCAGCCGGCAACGGCCACGCCCGCGTGCGATCGAAAGTTACGTAAACAGATACGGCTGCATCTTTTTCTTCTGGTTACAGCAGTTACAACAGAAGCGTCCGAAGATCCACCGCCGGAATCGGCTAAGTCCGAGGGTGGGGAGCCCGCTACATATGACCCCCATGTCTCGTGGCTTTTTAACAACAGTAATACATTCGTGATAAACGGGTTAGACACGGTTGGGCTGGGATCAGAATTCATTAACAGTGATGAGTTTCCGAGGAACCGAAAACCAGAGGAACCGTTTGGTGGGGTCGATGCCGACGAGAAAACGGGCTTGGTAGTCCAATGTGTGCGTGGCAGGCAGCCGAAGTTCGTCAGAAGTGAGGCCTGGAAGGGGGCTTTTACGTAAGCGTCCGAGCATCCACCGCCGGAATCGGCTGGTTCCCTGGGCCGGGGCGGCTAGCTTAGGGACACTGCACACACTCGCTACAAAGTTCAAGAGTAAGCGTCCGAGTATCCACCGTCGGAATCGGCTGGGTCCGGCGGCCGAAGCGGCTAGGATCCGGGCATGGCACGACAGCGTTCAATGGAGGAGGACAAGGCCTGGCTGCTCTTCGCCGTTCTGCCGGCAACGGCAGATCAATCCTCAGAGGCTCCCGCGATGGCGGGCTCAAGCGCCGGCAGGCGGATCCCGGAGCAACCTGACCATGGAGCCCTTGGAACTGGAGGGTTCTTTCCCCCCTCACTGCTCTTAGAAGAGGGAGGCCACCGGGGGCGACTGCGAAAGCCGACACTTTGACGTGGCGGGAATGCCGGTCCATCTTACGGTGAATGTCAACAGCGTGAACGCGGCGCGACAGGACGACAATTATCACCGGGAGCTTGCTCACACAGGCCGGCCAGGGTTTCTGGGAGTGACGGTGCAGAGCTACAACGCGCAGGGTCAGCCGGTGGGAAGTCCGGAGACGGGCGCAGTCTACGTGCCAAGGGCGACGGAGACTTTGAGTTACGACTTCGACGGAAATCTCCTCGGAGACGGCCGGTGGGTGTATGGTTGGGATGCGGAGGACCGGCTGGTCTCCATGGAGACCCAGCCGCAGGCGGTGTCAGGAATCCCCGCGGCGCAGAGCGTGAAATTGCTCTTCGATTACGACGGGATGGGGCGGCGGATCCGGAAGCGGGTGTATCAGCCTGCGAGTTCTGGGACCCCTGTGCGCACGGAGCGCTACGTTTGGGACGGGTGGCTGTGCGCGGCGAAGCTGGACGGGGTGCAAACGGAGGCCTACGTCTGGAGAGTCGACCTCGCGGGAAGCCTTGAGGCGACGCGAGGGTGGCTGGCGGCGGTAATGGATCTGAACAGCGAGTCCGGGACGGTGAGCGGGGTCCACTTTCCTGCGTATGACGGGAACGGAAACGTGATGGCGCTGGTGAGCGAGATGTCCGGCTATGCCTATCTAACCGCGCGCTATGAATACGACCCCTTCGGCAATGAGTTGCGCAGGACCGGGGGCCACGCCGAGAACAATCCGTGGCGTTTCAGTACGAAGTGGACGGACCGGGAGAGCGGATTGTCGTATTATGGATACCGGTATTATGATCCCGTGAGGGGACGGTGGTTGAGCCGTGACCCTCTTAGCGAACCGGGACACGAGTTTTTATCCAAGTTGTTCGATACCACCGGAGTTGCCCCCGAAGACAAGATTTCACCACCTAATCTTTACAATTTCGCGTTCAGTTGCCCAACAACCCACCTCCGTGACTAGCCGTTGCGAGGCCTACTCGTGAAATCCTTTTCTGCATCACATGCGCTTTTGATCATTGTCACGATGAGCATGGTGACCTGTCAGAAAGCTAGACGGTATCCGTTTAGTGATCCGGTAGCTGGTGGCAATCTCGCTGCCATGCAAGCCTTCGCAACTGGGGTCGCGCTAGCTATTGAGGAGAACGACATTGCTGCATCTGACTTCATTGGAAGGTCTGGGACCGTGACAATGACTCCACATCACTGCCATCCCATGGCTTGGTTAAAGAGGTTGTTACCACTTCATAACTCATTGATTCTCAACGGCAGGGCCGGAGAATTCTGGGGAAAGTCGATTGGGGCTTTTGCGCATAACTAAATCCATCCTAATCACACATGCT
>DATKCT010000187.1:0-72088 GCA_035513055.1 Verrucomicrobiales bacterium
GGATCGATTCATTGACTTTCTACGCAAGTTGCGCAGGGACGCGCAATGCCCTATTGTTGTGATTGCGGACAACGCGTGGTACCATAAGGCCAAGAAGGTGAAGGCGCTAGCCGGGAAAGCGGGAAGCGACGAGGGTGAAGGAATTCATATGGCAATGTTACCCGCATATTGCCCTGAATTGAACCCTGACGAGCAAGTGTGGAATCACGCGAAGAAGCGTCTTGGGAAGCTATTCGTCGTTACCAAGGACGAGATGAAAGAAGCATTGCTATCTATAATGCGCTCTATCCAGCGAACGCGCAGTCTAATCTATTCGTTCTTTATGCTTAAAGATACAAAGTATGCCGCATTCTAAGATGCCAATACTTTTGCAAAGCTTAATAGCATCATCGGGGACCACCAAGGACGACTCCTATCCGCGCAATCAACGTTTACTCGAATGCTTCGCCTGGAGTATCTGTCGTGCCGTCATCCGCCATCTTGATAAGGTGGCCGTAACGTTCCCGGATCCAATCTGGTTGAAGTTCGTCGAGGGTTTTGTAAGATCTCGACGGCCAATAGACGCCTTGCTCAAACAACCAGCTTTCTTGATCGTCCTCTGGGTGCGGCACGATTGAAATCTCCTGGGCGGCTTTACCAAAGTCACCGAATTGTCCGCCGGCTTTCTCCATGATTATCAGCGCGCGGTTAGCTCCGACGACTTCCTGCAACGCTTGAAATAATGACTCTCTAAACGCGATCACATCGGGCTCCTCCAAAAGAATCGGTATATAATAGTATTCTCCGCGCTCCGGTTCAGCACGTAGTTCTCCGTAGGCAGACTCTATGGCCTGCCATTCTGGAAGAAGCTCTCGGATGACGCCCTCGACCTCGCGTCTCTGGGTCGCGTCTAAGCTAAGAGCCAAACTCATCTGCTCGGACATAGTTAATGAATCATGCCCGAATGAAGTCATCGCTATCGAATCGATAGCACTAAGGGGCAGGGTCAGCGACGACTGTCGTGATGACAACTCAGGCTCGCTAGGTGCTAGATCGTCTAGTGAAGAAAATGAGGCGATCGACTTGGATATGGCAGCGCTACTAGGGACAGTTGGATTGAAGAAATCTATGTGCTTACTGGGAGAACGGTCGTGCGCAGGGCTAAGACTCCGAAAGTACGATGTAGTAACATAGCCTCCACAGAAGGCGAACACTAGTAGGACTATTTTTCCTCTTTGGCACGCTAAAAGACAGGACGCCATCATTTGTATGCGAAAAAGAGGCCGAAGCGATTCAATATGTGAGTGTGATCGACACTCGTCTCATATTTTCTAGTATTAAGTGGGTCATCGTTGTAAGCAGTCACATTGAAGCGAAAAAGCTTGTCACCGCCTCCGGAGAATTCCAGGCGACGATTCAAAGCCCCAAATTGACCAACAAAAGCACTATTGCCAACTAACTCGACGATAGCGGAGGCGGTCTGAAAATCGACTACTTGGCCAAGCGAAGTCAATAAGTCTTGCTTAACTTCTGCGGCGCCTACCGGATTCGCAGGGAAGTAAACGTAGCTCTTGCCCTCATCTTCTATTACCTGACCGCAATCGGCTTCCTCGTTCTGGAGACGTTGCAGGAGGTCAGCTAGGATCCCATTTACAATCTGGCTCTCAGCAGCGGTGAGCTGCAAGGTGCTGGTCGTTTTCTCCTCTAGCCGCAGGGTCCAGGGATCGATGGGCAGACTGAGCGACTTCACGTAACCGACCGGCCAGTGAAAGGGCTGCAGTTTCAGGTAGGTCCGTACTTCGTTCGCCGAGTGCACGGTTTCATCGAGCAGAGTAGGGCGCCGAGCTTCCTGCGGTTCCAGCAGAGCCGGCGCCACGTTGGAAGCCTGCGTAGAACGCTCCGCATCCCCAGTGGCGCGCTTCGACGGTAGTGCCTTCCGTGCGGGGAGAAAGCCAGCGAGCATCCCTAATCCAAGCGCCGCAAAAACCGATATTGGGAAAGTCCTCATCGCTTCGCGGGGTGGTAACGTACCTCCTCTTCTGGACAAACGCCGCGGCCTGCCGTTCTGCAAGCAATTTCTGATACGATTAAGTAGCAGCAAGGCGCAAGAAAGAGCAACTAAAAACGCTACAAAGGGGATACAAATTCCTGGAGTGCTCTTGGAGACTTAAAGAATGGCAGGCTGAAAGCCTACCTTCCTGAAAGGTAGGGGCCAGCCCTTATCTCCCAGGGGAATACGCATCCTCGCATGTCATTGTTTCGCCGGTGTCCGCGCCGGCAAGGGTCTGTTGAGCTTGGGCGCAGGCCTGGAGGCCCGCTCGGCAATGGCAGGCGCTAAGCCTACCCTACTGCCTTGGAGGGCACAGCCTCATCCACCGCAATTACACCTGACCCTCCGGAAGCAGCACAGGTTAGCTCCGGGATTTGAGCAGAGCATGGATCCGGGCGGGATCCTGAGTTAGATTGGTGATCGCTCCGACCATGATTCTCGGGCCCTGTATGGTGTAGAAGACTCCCAACGGCGTATGGGGGATAAGGAGACGGCGATAGGGGTCCCGAAATGAGGGGCCCATTCCGGGATTCTCCGCCAAAAGCCCCAATACATGATTGAGCCGGTCGTAAAAGGCGTCTCCGAAGCGAGTGTAGTAGTGCAGCATGTCGACCTGCGCTCCTTGCAGGAGCACGATCTCATGGCCCCTCACTCTTTCCCCAGCCTCTTTCTGAATTCGTCCCAAGTCACCGCGGTCGAAGGATCGTCGCGATAGGCGGAAAACCGCTCCTCGAGCACTCGGTAGACAGCCTCATTCACACCGTCGTCTTGGTCACTGTCGCGAAAATTCTCCCAAAGCTCGGTGGCGAGAATGAGCTTCTCCCGCGGAGTGAGCCGCTTAAGATCTGGAATCGAATCCGAAATCACGCAAAATTGTCGTCGGATTCGTTTCGGAAATCAAGGGGGGAAAGGCGGCTTGGAAACCCAACACCACTTCTGAAGGAGCAATCCGGCATTCCACGGGGACAAGCCCCGTGGGGATGCGCTTCACGTCCTACGTAGGGGCAGACGTCTCGCCTGTCCCCCTTACTGGGGCGCGGCCCGTCCTCCGGGCTGTGGCCCGCCAGGGGCGTCCGCGCCGTGTCAGTGTCTCAGCCGTTGTCCACACCGGCAAAGGCCTCACCAAGCTTGGCCCGGCGCAGGCCTGGAGGCCCGCACCGCAATGGCAGGCTTGGAAGCCTACCCTCATGGAACGTCAGGGCCGACCCTTATCTCCCAGGAGGATACGCGTTCGCGCCGGAGATCCATCCTGCGCTGCCAACGCCGGGCGGGCCTGTTTGCGCGACAGAATCGGTGTGCAAATCTTGACGAATAACGAATAAGTCGAAGTGTGATGAATTGGTCGCATGGCGCGCAGTCTTCGGATCGAGTATCCCGATGCATTTAACCACGTGATGGCGCGTGGCAACCGCCGGGAAAGGATCTTTCACGATAAGGAGGACCACCTCTTTTTCCTGAAGACGCTGGGTGATGCCTGTGGGCGGACGGGCTGGCGGATCCATGCGTGGGTGCTGATGGGCATCACTATCACCTGCTTAAGGAAACAAAGGGATCGGATCCGCGCAAACTGGCGGTGGCGGACCTGCTTTGGCGGCGGACGGTCGTGTCGCAGGAATGGATAGCGCGGAAGCTCGCCATGCGACGCGTCGCGAATGTGAGCCAGCAACTGCGGAAGCTGGACGGTAAGAACCTCTACCAAAGGCTTCCCACGACGCTGGCGAAAGGGTTGGATCGCCTGGAGGCGGAGTGGTGATCAACACGCACTTTGTCAAGATTTGGACACTGACCTCGAATTCCCGAATTCCCCCGTGATGCCGCCGTCACCTCGCCCCGGTCGTTGTAGGGCCCCGGGGTCAGGAAACCAATTCCCAATTGGACAAGCTTCCGCGGCGGGTGGATCCACCGTAATGCCACGGCAGGTCCGAATCGAATACGAGGGAGCGTTCTACCACGTCATGGCACGGGGTAACCGGCGAACCGGATCTTCGTCTCGGCGCCCGGAGAGGACGAAGAGCTGTTTCTCAAGACCCTTGGGGAATGCTGCGAAGGCGCCCGGCTTCCGCATCTGGGCCTGGGTGCTCAGGACACAGGCGAAGGCGGTTCTGGCACTTCGGAATGGAGGGAGGCAACCCGGAGGACGTCGCGAGGCTGCCGCGTGGCGACTTGCGCCGCGTTGCGGTGGCGTGGGCTCTTTCCCGGAAGACGTCGCTTTCGGCAATCTTGGATCGCCGATCGGCTCTCGATGCGAAGCGCCGGGAACGTCTCCGAGCAGGTGCGGAAACTCGGGCGAAGGCCGACGAAGGAGCTGACAACGGAGGTCCGGCAATGGAAGAAGGCCTTAGAATGCGTTTTGATAGTGGTTCCCTGACCCCGATTCCGAGCCCGCTCATTCGGGTGGGGCCCACTCAAGGTACAATTCGAGCCTCGACAAGGCGAACTCTAGCTTCGATCTTTCGAACTCCTTCAAACGGTCAAAAAAATACACATCTTCAGGAATCAAAGCATGCCGCCGAGCGTATTCATCGGCTCTACTGGCTACGACATTAACGTGCCCAAACTTACCCATTCTTCTGAGAACCTCGGCAGCATTCCCAACGAGGATCTCGTTTTCGCTTTGTAATGCTTCTGCGAGCCTTTGCTCCAGAGAACCCCCTATCTCAACGGCCGCTTCTACGGCTTTCTCGTCCGGGAACACTTCGGAGCTCAAACTATGCACACCAAAATCGTAACTCAGCCTTTCCAAGATTTTGCCCGAACTCTCGTCATCAGCTTTCGCCCTGAGGTCGCTTCGTGAAGCGGAAGTAGGCTTCGGCCGCTGATCTTCGAGGAGCGAGAGAACGGCAAATACCGCACCTGCGACAGGCAAAGCGCTACCGACAACTAGAACCAATTTCCCGTGCTTCATTGGTGATCACCCTGAGTACTTTGCGGGGTTGATCGCGCCGGCCTGTAGGCGCGTTGTGAACGATCCCAGCCACCTATACCTAAATCATGCCTGTCATCATGTCATACAGGAATTTACGGATGTGATCATCTCCCTAATGGAACTGGTACTCGATCGTAATATCGCCTTTGGTAACTCCGGTGGGATCGTAATGCAGATCGCATGTTGGCTCAAACCAGTCTTTGTAGAGTTTAAAGTCGACTGCCTGACCTATCGTTCGTTTCTCCCATCCTTCAGCCCAAATAACAGCGGTGCCGTCTAGATGGCCTCGGATGTGCAACGACACCCCGCTGGGCTCGCTCCGCGAAGACTTAAGCGTAACTACTTGATTTCTGGTTACGTCCGCAATCGGCAAGGAGGTTCGACGATTGCATCCGGTCAGAGGTACGATCAAACAGGCGCACAAGAACGCAAATCCAACTTTAGCATCCATTTTTTTGTCACCAATATTCGACCAGGCCTTTGCGAGAATCCACCGGTTTGATGGCCAAAAGAATCCGCATGTGGGGCGTGATCTGAATCATGGCTGGGTGCGCCTCCAAAACGCTTGCGCCAATCCCAAGAGCGCCGGGGAATCGGCGGGGGCTTGCAGGGTGAGGCGTCCTCCGGCCGAATCGCAGAACTCCACGCGGCACTCTCCACGCCTAGAACTGGATCCGGGAAACGCGCTGCCGATCCAGTTGCTCCACTGAAGTTCCACGAATCCCGGCGGGACCGCGGAGTTCTCCGGGAGGGCCAGTGGCGCGCCGGTCAGCTGGGCGGATCCTTTGGGGCTGGACCCAACTCTCGCCGGGGCTCCCCGGACCCTCACGCACTCTTGCCGAAGCAACACGGCGCATAGGCAAAATGCGCTGTTCGCTTCAGAAACCCCGGTCGGCGATTTGAGGGCTGCTGGCAGTGGGCTGCTCAGCCGCGCGCCGGAGGGAATTGGGAGACAGGCGGGCCACGCCCGGAGCACGCACCGCTTGGTGGCAATCAATGCAGCTCATGGTCAACTGCATGTAGGCCAGCGCCGCGCCGTCGCTGTTCTTGGCTTTGGCCATCTGGGCCAGGCGTTGGGCCGCGGCACGGAAGACCTCGCTGCGGCGTTTGTACTCCTCCCCGGGCATGACATACCATTGCGCCGCGGCGCTCATCACCTCCATTTTCTCGGCTCCGGCGAGAACTTTGTCGAAGTTGCCGGTGACTAGCCCTTCCAAGACGCTCTGGGAGCTTTCCAGCTTTGCCCGCATGAATATCAGAAGCTGGGCTCTGCCGTCGTCGGGGGGTTGATCCTGTCCAGCATCCTCCGCAGAGAATCCGGCGTTCGAAGTTGCGAAAAGGAGCACGCCGGCGGCGCAAACGACCAGCAGTGCGGGAATTGGATGGGGATCCGGTTTCATGGTTGTCAACGTATAGCACAGAATGAGCAGGCCATCCGCGGACCATTCTCATGAGCAGACAGAGCTTGGCGGGAATCTGCGCAGCCGTCCTTCGCGATTGAGCCTTGGTCGCCGCGGTCCCGAAGGGTAATGATAATTTTGCCCACCTATTTCGCAAACGCCACACTAACGGAGCCAATAGGACTGGCGTGTTTCGCTCTTTTAGGGCTGACGCCGGGGTTGTTCACGGTGACGAAGGCGAAGAGACGATCATGCGAACTTGTTCCAAGACGTTGCCGGGTTCAAAGAGGGATTTCCAGTCGTCGCGGAAGATTCGGGAGGCTCCATAGCCGGCGATGAGGTTGGCTCCGTCGGAGAAGGGAAAGGGGACCCGGGAGAAGGCGATGCCGAGTTCGACTTTGATGTGGCCGAACATGAAATCCTCGGCGGCTTCGCGCGGGACGCCGCGGCGGACGGCCTCGTCGAGGGCTTCACGAAGTGCCCGGATCAGGGCGATGCCGCAAGTTTCGGCCATGGTGGGTTCGAGAATAGCCATCTGCTCGACGGTGATGCGGTGGGCGCGGGTGACCGGGGCGTAGAACTCGCGAGCGAGGGTTTCGCCTTTGGCGTAATCTTGGCCGGAACCGTGGAGCAGGGCGCAGACGATGGCTTGCCGGGCGTGGATGCCGCCAAAGAAGTCGTCCCGTTCCTCCGGAGTAGGGTAATGGGCGAAAACGTCGGGATGACAGGGATGGGTGACGAAACAGGCGGTGTCCGGGCGCGACGGCAATTCTCCCGCATGGGCGGCGGCGGGATCGAGGGTGATGACGAGGGCTCCCGGTTGGAGCAGAGGGAGGATCTCGCGGGCGACGGTTCCGAGAGCCCGGTCGGGGACGGCCAGGATGACGGTGTCGGCGCGTGTCAGGGCTTCGTCGCGGGACGTCACTTCGAAACCGTTGGCGCGGACGCGTTCACAGCCGTTTTCGCTGGCTTCGACGAGGAGGAGCGTGTGGCGGCGATTGCGGAGGTTGGCCGTGAGACGGCCGCCCATTTTGCCTCCGGCTCCGATGATGGCGATGGTGGACATAATCAGGAAGAGGGTCTGGGAGAAGACGCGCTTGTCTGGTGTTTGCGAAATACGTAGACAAAACAAGTTTTTCGAGCGTGAGAAGATTTGCTCGCTACGCTCGAGTTTTTTTTAGTATTGCGGCCCTCTTTTCTCATTTCTGCGTTGCTCGCCGGTCGCTGAGTTCGCTCAACTCCCTTCTCACGACTTGAAGTGAAAAAGTTTGCTCGCGAGTTTTGCCCACCTATTTCGCAAACGCCACACTAGGAAGAGATTCGCATGGCGCGGCCGGAGGCGGCGGAGTGATAGGATTGGAAGACGAGTTGGAGGGTTTTGAGGTTGTCTTCGGCTGTGGTTTCGGCGGAGGCGCGGCATTGGAGAGCGCGGAGGAGATTGCGGCAACAGTCGACGATGGAAGCGTGGACGACGGCGTAGGCGGGATCGGCCCAGGGCCAGGAGGGAGGGGGAACGCGTCTCTCTACGGTTTCGTGTTCAGAGACGACGCGGAGCGTGTAGTCCGGACCGAGAGAGAGTCCGCCGCGGGCGCCTTCGACGGCGATAAAGGTTTCGGGGAATCGGTCGAGGTCCCAGCGGCTGGCGTAGCTCATGTTGCAGGCGACGGTGACGGAGTCTTTCATGCGCAGCATGACGGTAGCGACGTCCTCGCCGCGGATGTTGGGATGGATGCGCCGGGTCTGGCAATAAAGCTCTGAGGCTTCGCCGAAGAGAAAGCGAGCCACATCGAGGATGTGCGTTCCGATATCGGTGAGGATAAACTGATCGAGATCGCGGAGTGAGGGCTGGTTGTCGAAGACGGGGAAGCTGTGAGCGTAGTCGATGCGGGCGCGGATGAGGGATCCGAGCCTGTCGGAATCCAGGACGCGTTTAACGGCGCGGATGGGTGTTTGCCAGCGCCAGTTTTCGTGGATGAGAAGGAGGACTTCGGCTTTCCGGCAGACGGCGGCCATAGAGCGGGCGGCTGCGAGGGTAGGCGCCATGGGCTTTTGGCAGATGACTGGGAGACCGCGGCGCGCGGCGAGCGTGGTGAAGTAGGCGTGGGTATCGGCGCTGGTGATGATGTCGACAAAGTCGAGTCGCTCGGAGGAGAGGAGCGTTTCCGGATCGTCATAGACGGAAGGGATGCCGAAGCGCTGCGCGAGATCTTCGGCCTTGTTCCGGCTGCGATTGTAGAGGGCGACGCAGCGGGCGCCGCGGAGTTCTCGCCAGGCGGCCAACTGGAACTGGGACCAAAAACCCGCGCCGAGGACGGCGAATCGCAAGGTTCTCATGATGGGCGGGGCGCGGATGTCGATGGTCGAGCGAGCGGCCAGGCGCCCGGGGGAGAACCTCTCCCGGGATGGATGGGGGGCGGTGTTCCGAATCGGCGATCGGGGGATCGAACGCTCAATCCTCCTCGATCCGGAAGTAGAGGTTGGGGATTCCGGGGTGGCTAAAGGAGAAAGAGGTGAGGGCGCCCTCTCCCGGGATTCCGCTTTCCACTTGCTGACTCCAATCGGTGACGTCGGACGAATAGCGCAGGGCATAGGATTGCATCGAACGGGAGCGCCACTCGATGAGGAAGCGGTTTTCCCCGGGCTGGTATTCGAAGGAAGTGATCTCGATGGGGACGGAAACGGCGAGGGCCACAGACAGGTCATCGATGAGGAAGATTCCCGTGACCTCGAATCCGCCACCGGAGACCAAGGAGATCTGCAGGCGTTCGGCTCCTTCCGGGACGATGAGAGACGCGCTGTTTTCCGTGAACTGTGAAGATGCGAGGTCGCCGTCCCACCCCTCGCTTTCGCCGTTGACGATGAAGTGGTTCTGTCCGGCGACGGCTCCGGTTCCGTCGAAGAAGAGGACGGTGAGCCGCATATCGCCGGTGGTTTGATAGAGTTCGAACCATTGCAGGAGCAGTTCATCTCCGCTGGTGGCCAGGCCTGCGAGGTCGATGCTGCGATACCATTCGCCGTATCCGTTGGGATCGTCGTCGACGACGGCGAGAGCATGTGTGGGACTGACGTGGGCGCTGGTTAGCACTTGGTCGATGGACGAATTGGAGCCGCCGCGATTCCAGCCGGACGGTTGGGCGGCGGCCGGGTCATCCAATTGGACGCCGAGTTCGAAGGTCGCGTTCGGCCAGAAATTTCCGGGCAAGACCATGCCGGGGGGCAGCACGGCTACGGACAGATCATCGATGAAGAACGAGCCGGTGGTTTCCAGGGGACCGCCGGAGACCAGGGCGATGCGGAGACGTGTTCCGGACGCCGGATTAACGACTTGGCCGGTGCGCCGGGTGAAAGCCGAGGCGGCCGGATCACCGGTCCAGCCGGGGCTTTGCCCGCTCACCACGAAATGCTCCTCGCTGGCGATCGCGCCATCGGCGTCGAAGAGGAGGACGGTGACCCGCATTTCTCCGCCGTCGCTCACGTTGTAGAGTTCGAACCACTGGAAGTTGAGCAGGTCGCCGGGCGCGGCGATGCCGTCGAGGGGGAGGTCGGCATACCATTCGCCGTAACCAGCGGCGCTTTCGTCGCGCACGGCAAGGGAGTAGCTCCCGCTCTGCGTGGCCTCGGAAGAGACGATGTTGATGGCGGGTTCACTTCCTCCGCGGTTCCAAGAATCCGGCGTTCCTTCCGGTGAGTCGAGGTCGACGCCTTCTTCGAAGCTGGGGTTGGGCCAGAAGTTTCCGCTGAGGAGGTCGGAACCTTCGGCGACGGCCATCGAGAGGTCGTCGATGACGAGCAGTCCGGTTGTTTCCAGGGATCCGCCGGAGACGAGAGCGCAACGGATCTGAAGCGCCCCTTCCGGAATGGTTAGGGTTTCCTGGCGGCGCTCAAAAACGGAGGAAGCGAGGTCGCCCGACCAACCCGGGCTATCTCCTTGGACGACGAAATGGTGTTCGCCCACCACCGCCGCGGTGTCATTGAAGAAGAGGATAGTGAGCCGCATTTCTCCATCCGGACTGACTTGGTGGATTTGATGCCACTGGAGGTTGAGGAGATCGCCCGGTCCGGCGTGGCCGGCGAGATCGAGATCGGCGTACCATTCGCCGTAGCCGGCTGGGTCTTCGTCGAAAACGGCGAGAGAGTGCGTGGGACTGACGGAACGGCTGGAGGTGACGGCGCACACGCTGGGCTGGTTTCCGCCGCGGTTCCAACCGGTTGGGGTGCCCTCCGGCGCATCCAGGTTCTCGCCTTCCTCGAAGGTGGGATTGATCCAGAAATTTCCCGGCAAGAGTTCCGCCTGAGCTGGCCGGGCGATGGTGAGATCGTCGATGACGATGAAGCCCGTCGTTTCCAGGGGACCGCCGGAGACGAGGGCAGCTTGGATCCGGGTGGCGCCGGCGGGAACATTGAGCAATTCCTCCCGGGGAGTGAAGGTGGAGGCGGCGACGGATCCGCCCCAACCGTCGCTTTGGTCGCGGACGACGTAATGATGTTGGGCGGCGATGCCGTTCTCGGCGTTGAAAAAGAGGACGGTGAGACGCATTTCACCTCCGTTGACCTGGTAGAGTTCGCGCCAGCGAAGGATGAGGGTGTCGCCGGGGGCGGCGTTGCCCGCGAGGTCGAGCGGACTGTACCATTCGCCATAACCAGCGGAATCATCGTCGTAGACGGCGAGAGAGCGGAGGCCGCTCGAAGCGGCTTCGGACGAGACGACGCAGAGAGCGGGATTGCTCCCGCCGCGGTTCCAAGCATCGGGAGTGCCGCTGGGTTGGTCGAGGTCGACGCCCAGCTCGAAGCTACCGTTTGGCAAGAAACCCTCGTCTTGCGCTCTGAGCGCAGCGAAGGGTAAAACGAGGAGGAAGATGAACGAGAAACGCAGGATGTTCATGGAGATAGGAAAGTTGAGGTTGAGGGAGGGACGGCTGGGTAGGTTACCCCGCCCCGAACTTGCCGGTCGACGGCCCGCGGGAGATGGGGGGTGGATAGGGTGGGGAGAGAGTGGGCTCCGCGATTCTCATCGGGAGCGGATCGCCGTTCGCAGGTTACCAGGGCTTTCGCTCGTTCATGGCTTTCACGATGATGCGTTTGAGCGCCAGCGAATCGATGCTCCCCACTTCGGTGTGGATGACCTCGCCCTCGGGATTGATCAACACGGTGTAGGGCAGGGCTCCGGACCAGTCTGGATCGAAAGCAGTGATCAAGCTCTCGCGTTCCGCGGAAGCGAAGATCAAGTTCCTCATGGAAGCCTGTTGTTTTTTGAGGAACTCGAGCACTTGGGGTTCTTCGCCGGGGCGGTTGAGGGAAACCGTGACCAGCTCGAAATCGCGATGGCGGAACATCCGGTTGATCGTGACAAATTCATCGAACTCGGCCACGCAAGGCGCGCACCAGGTCGCCCAGAAGTTGATGAGGCGGAACTTGCCGGAATCGTTCTGGCGCAGGAGCTTCAAGCCCTCTTGGTCTGCTGGCGCGATGGCGACGGGTTCCGCGGCCAGTTTGGCTAGGTAGGCCTGAACGGCGTCCTCTTTACCAGGCCATTTCACGGAGCAACCAGCCACTTTGGTTTGCGTTGCGGGCGGTTCTTTGCCGGCGAGGAGGGCATCGAGAGCATCGCGCAGGTAGTGCTTGGTTACGTCGGCGACGCGCTCCGAGTCGTCGATGGCCCCGACGTAGCGCAGCTTACGTTCCTCGTCGAAAACGAAGGCGTGCGGCGTGACGGCGGGACCGTATTTCTGGGAGACGGCCTCGGCGTCGCCGTCATAGAGATAGGGGAAGTTGAACTCCCGTTCCTTGGCGCGGAGGATCATTTCCTCGAAGGAATCGCCGAGATCGGTCCAGCCCAGTTCATCGAGCCGGACGGATTTGGGATCATTGGGACTGATGGCGACGAGCGCGACGCCTTTATCCTGATAACCGGCGGTGATTTGCTTGATGCGCTCCTCGTAATACTGCGCGGTCGGGCAATGGTTGCAGGTGAACACGACGACGAGGAGTTTTGCTTCGGCGAAATCCCCAAGGGTCCAGCGGCGTCCGTCGACGCCAGGCAAATCAAAATCCGGCGCGGGCGACCCGAGGGGCAGGACAGGGAAGTTGAGGCCGGCGGCGGGCGAAGGCGAGATGAAGAGCAGGGCGAAGAGAAAAGCGAGGAGGAACCGGGGAAATTGCATCAGGGGTAACCTAGCAGGCGAATGGATGCGTGTAAATGAAAGGAGACGACGCGCGTGGAGCGTGGTCAGAGAAGGTCGAAGAGGGCGGCGGACGCGGGCGGGACGGGGATTTCGAGAGGGTCGCCGTTTTGACGTGCGGGGCCGGGCGTGGGAACGAATCCTCGGATGGGATCGAGGCGGCGGACCTCGCCGACGGGACCTCCGGCGCAGACAGAGAAAGCCGTTTCGCGGGCGGTGAAATTGGCGATGAGGACGCGGCGGCGGCCGTCTTCTGCGGTCAAGCCGAGGGCATCTCCTGAAAGGGGATGGGAACATCGGGATTCGCAGACCGTGCCGGCGCGGAGGACCTCCTGTAGGACGTGGTAGACGGGATAGGGATGTCCCCTGGCATCCGTGAGACCTCGTGAGCCGGCGCTTTCGTAATAGGTCAGGCTATGGACGTGAGGATGAGTGGTTAGACGGGCCAGAGAACCAGCGGTCCAGGCAGCGGCGAAGGGTTGGCTTTGCCGGGGGTCGGCGGGCGGTTCGGAAGGTATTTCCGCCTGAGTGGCGTTGGGGTTGAAGCGCGGCAGCAGAGTGATGGGAGAGATGACGACGGGCCGGGGATAGAGGGCGCGGGCGCTGTCTACGGTGCAGCGCTGGGCCTGGAGGGTTTCGATCAGTGAGAGGTCATCGAAGGCGTGGACTTGGGGAGTGATCGAGAAGCAGGGGAGAGCGGTGGCATCCGGGGGCGGCGGCTGGCGGTTCCACTCGGCGAACCAGGCGTCGGTGCCGGCGACGAGAGGGATCGAGCAAGCGTCGCGGAGAGGCAGGAGACGGGCGGCGAGTTCGACCGTTTCCGGGTCGCTGGTCTTTTGCCCTGCACAAAACACAAGCCACAGGGCGACGCGGTCCCGGGCTTGGCCTAAAGCTTCGAGAAGAGCGGCGATGTCCTCTGGCGCCCGGCGGGTCAGATGGAGCGCGAGATGGAGGCGGGCATCGACGGATTCGGCGACGGCGAGGGACTGGCGGAGGCGCGCTGGCCATTGTTTCTGGGAGAAGCGGAGATCGCAGCGCAGGTGATCCGGGCGGAGATGGGCGAGGGATTCGAGAGCGGCTTCGGAAAGGTCTGGACCTGCTGTGGGAATGGCGGTTCCGAGGGAACAGCGAGGGCGGGCGCGGTCCCAGTCGAGATCGAGAGTTGCCGGTGGAGAAAGCGCGGGGGAGGCGCCAGGGTTGGCGAGCGGATCTGGGAATTCGGCAGAGAGTGAGAGGACAATCTCTTGCGAAACGGAGTCGCCCGGTTCGAGCGCGACGGGGAAGGGAAGGTCGAGCGGCGTCGAATACGTTTTGAAGGAAGCATCGGTCCAGTTGCGCTGGTCTTCCATTTCGAAGACATCGCCGGAGAACTGGACGCGAGCCCAAAGGCCCCGCTGGACGATGTGGGAGATGGTCCTGACATCGCGAAAGGGTTGATGGGGGGCGATGAGTTGGGGAAAGCAAGCTTCGGTGGAGGATCCGTTGGAGTGTTCAACGCGACAAGGAGCGCCGGCACATTCCACAATGGGATGAAGCAGGCAGAGACCGATTCTGTTTTTCCGAAAGGCGGAACGGGCGGTTCCGCGGAAAGCGTAACGGACGGTTCCATCGGAACTTCCGGTGATTGTTCCTTGCCAGGAAAAATCGATGCAATCGTCGCGACAGCGAGCGTCGAAGGCGATGGAGAAGGAGGGAGCGGGTGGATCATCGATGTCGTGGATGACGACTTGGGAAAGAAAGGGCGGGACGGTGTTCCAGTTCGCATCGCGCACGGCGCCGTAGATGCCCCGGATGACTTCGCGCGATCCGAGGGTGAGATGGCGGAGGAAGCCGGAGGAGGGGTCGAAGCTCATCCGGAGGGGGCCGGCGCGGAGGGGGACCATGGGCATAACGGAGGGGGGAGGCAAGAAGTCAGGCGCGAGCGGAATCGCTAGCCCACATTTCTCCTAACCTTTCTGCTGTGGCGCGCTACGTTCCATCCTGCCTTCGTTGGACTTGGCTCGGGTCTGAAGAGGGTGTAGCCACGCAGCTCTACGCCCTCGGCGGAGCGCGGCGTTGCCGTCGCTGCGTTTTGCCCTTCGTGCAGCCCAGAGGGGCTGGCTGACTCGCTTCGCCCGGCTGGCAGTAAGGGATTCGCGGCGCCTCGGGGCGGAACGGCATGAGAAATGTTGACTAACATGATCACACAAGGAGAGGGGAACGCGAGGGGGCGGGGTCTTGGATTCGAAAGCTTCCGCATTGCGGGACGGCGCCCAATGTAGAGTGGAGGCACCGGCGGGAGCAAGCTCCGAATTCAACGACAGACGTTATCGCCGGTTGCCTCGCAAGGCTTGTTATCCTTTGTCATTTTTGTAAGATAGAGTTTTATTCACGGGATCAAAAATGCATCGGAAGTGGTGGCTCGTTAGAAGCTCGGTCTCGGTGTGTTCCCGGGTGAGGAAGGTTCGGATATGCTGCAGCCCTTCAGCTTCGAGCAGTTCCTTCGCCTGCCTCCTCAATCCGCTCTCGACTGGGTAAATCATCAAGAACCATCGGGGCTCTCGGCCAGTGGCAGCATACCAAACAGTGGCGATCTGGTAGGCCAACTTCTGGTCAGCGATCTTGTCCATCGTCCATCGATACTCCATTGGTCGGTCGTTGAACCAGACTCGCAGATCATCGGCCTGTGGAACATCTGCCAAATAGTTGGAGAGAGCCTCGACCCCAATCGGCCACGAAAACCGCGACGAGAGCCGGGGCTTGTGACCTTCGATTGGCGTGTAGACCTCAAACATGAAAATTCTTGGGATAACGATCAGTGCACCGATGGCGGCCCATCCGGAGCGCTCGAATTGTCAGATGACGCCGCTGGGCCGCCATTCGGAGGAGCGTCTGGTTCGGCACGTTTTGGATAATCTCTCTCGACCCGGGCAACCCGCACCTGAAAATCCGAATACCAGACGCTCCGCCCCTTGTCTTGGGCAACCTTGTGCTCGGCATGTGCTTTCCAGTTCGCAACCGCCTCTTCACTTGTCCAATAATTGCAGGCAGGTCATCCTCAGTAGCATCGCGTATGGTAATCATTTGACGCCGAACGTCAGAGTTCCCTCGCGGCGCGGAGCGCCGTTGAGTGCAGCGTCTGGTTGGGGAATTCTTTTCATCGAGATCGAAATCGGGATCGGCTCCGTATTCGGCAGGTTCCTCTTCAACGGCATAAGATGAGCCACGACGGGGGAAGCCACGGCGCTGGCTCTGGCGACTGGTTGGCCGGTTCTCAAAGTGTCATGTGCTTGTTCCAGCGATCTCGCACCGCGTCCGCGTCCCGAGCACTCAGGACACCGAGTTGGCGCCGGAAGACGCTGCGCTCAGCCGTGACCAGGCGATCCAAACGAGCGACGGAAGGCCTCAGGAGACCTGCGGCCCTCCAGTCTTCCAGGGTCACGTCCAAGAGGCCGTGCCTCGCAACCGAAGTGACTCGAGCGATCAAAGCATCCGTACCGAGGTCGAAGAGCAGCAATGCCGGCCGGGTCTTCCCTGGCGCTCCGGAAGTCAGCGGGAACTCACAAAGGAGAATCTCGCCGAACATCTTAGCGCAGCGAGTCGTACACCGCGTCCTCCGGAGTGTCTTCGCGAAGGAACTGAGCGTAAGCCCCTGAGCGCCACTCCGCGTCGTCACCCCGGTCGTCGGTCAGAATGATGACTCGAGCCCTCCCGGTGGTCGGCAGCTGAGCTGCAGCCTCCGCCGGAATCCGCAGCATCCCGGAATCGGTAAGCTCGGTGGTAAACTCGACGGCATTCATGCACACACCCTAAATCCTATGGAAACGGCGGTCAATCCCCCGCGAGGAGTCGCCAGGACGTTTGGTCTAACGTCAGAGCTCACTCGCGGCGCGGAGCGCCGTTGAGTGCAGCGTCTGGTTGGGAATTCTTTTCATCGAGATCGAAATCGCTGTCGAAATCGGGATCGACTCCGTATTCGGCAGCTTCCTCTTCAACGGCATAGCCTCTCTTGCCGAGCCTGCTAAGCGGTAGACATCAAGCTTTTCGAGCCCCAAGGCCATGGTCTTTCGATTTCGATAGCGATTTGGATTCTTTCCGAACAGGCTGTCCGGCCGGCGAAGCGCTCGCGGCGCGACGTTTCTTTTGTGGGCAACCGGCCGGAGGCGCTCCCGGGCAGATCTGGTTAGTCTTCGCCGGGAGGGAGGAGGCCGGGTTCAGGAATCCGGGGGGAAGGCGCCTCGATGGGGGGGCGGACCACGGTCTCGCCGGGTGCGGGATCCAGGCTGTTTGGGCCGGGGTCGCCGGTTCCTGGAACTGAGGGTGGCGGCCTCATTTCGGTGGGAAGTGGGGCGTCGTCTTTAAAGAGAAGTCGCGAGGGGATATAACCGATCGACGCGTCGGGGAGGGAGACGCGGCTGAATCCCGATTCGCGGTCGTGTTCGAGGATGCCGACCTTGGTTCCCCGGTTCAGGTAGCGGGAAGGCTTGGCCAGGGTTCCATCGGCGCGGGATTCGAGCGTATCGAAGAACGGAGTAGCTGAGGCGGCGGCGACGCGCATTTCGAGAATATCCAGGGAGCTAACCGAGCGTCCGGAACCGGGGCCGGCGCCGCTGGCGAGATCGGGGCCGGCGTCGTCTTCAGCGTCGCCGGCGGTTTCTTCGGTTTCTTCGTCTTGTTTCTTCTTGCGATCTTTGCCGAAGAGGGGGCCGATGCCGTTGGTTTCGCAACTGGAGAGGGCGAAGGCTGCGGCGCAAAGGCAAGCGGTCCATCGGAGGGGTGCGAGGGCCGGGGTGAGGGAGGGTGGGATGGGGCGGTTCATGGGCTGGCGCCCTGGGGACGTAAACGGCTGCGTTGGGTCAATCGGGCTGTTGATACACCTTGGCATTGGCCTCTTCAAGGTCGCGCTCGAACTCGGAGTCCTTGGGGACGCCCAAGGCGACGGCCTGGAGGTAGTGCCGCCTGGCGAGTTCGGGGGAGGGCGAGTCGCGGGCCAGATACATGAGGGCGAGGTTGTAATGGGCTTCGGCGTATTCGGGATCGAGTTCGACGGCGGTGTGGAGGGATCGTTCCGCTCCGCGGGTCCAGCCGAGTCCGAGGAGGACGACGGCGAGTTCGTTGTGGATGCGCGGTTCGCGAGGTTCCAGGGCGGCGGCGCGGGTGAGGCAGGAGACGGCGAGCATGCTTTGACCATCGCGATGGTAAGCCATGCCAAGGGTTTCCCAGGTGCGCACGAGGGTAGGATCTCCGCGCAGGGCTTCTTCGAGGCGGAGGATGGCCTCTTTGTAGTCGTGTTCCTGGAAGCTCACGGCGCCGAGATTGGACAGGACCCGGGGATTGTTGGGATCGAGGCGGAGGAGGGATTGGAAGGTCCGCCGGGCGCGCGGCCAATCGGCGGCGGCAAAGGCGGCAGCTCCTTCGGCGGTGAGACGGCGAATGGATTCGCGGTCGAGGGAAGGGGTGGTGGGGGAGGCGGCGGTGGGAACGGGATCGCTTGCGGGCAGCGGTGAGGTAGCGAGGAGGCAGGCGGAGAGAATCGCGGTCGAATGGGGGCGCACGGCGGCAAAAGATACGCGGATTTTTGGCTGGATCTCCTGCAAAAAGCAGGTAGTGTTCAGCGGAACAGCAAATGACTGGGCTTATGCTTACACCACGCCAGCGTCAGATACTTGATTACCTCCGGAGGGAACACCGTCGAACGGGGATTATGCCGACGACCCGGGAGATCCAGCATTATTTCGGGTTTTCCAGTCAGACTGCGGCGATGAGCCATCTGCGGGCGCTGGAACGGAAGGGGGCCATCCGGCGGGCGCCGGGCAAGGCTCGGGCGGTGCAATTGTTGGAACCGCGCCGGCCTCGAGCGGAAGTGGTCGAGGTGCCGATTTACGGATCGATCGCGGCGGGCTTAGCCGAGGAGCAGACGCAGGGAGAAGGGGAGAGTCTGGCGGTCGACGCGGTGAACCTGGGCGTGCCGCGCGGGTCGCGCACCTTTGCGTTGCGGGTGCGGGGGGATTCGATGATCGACGCTCAGATCGCAGACGGCGATTATGTGGTGCTCGAGGTTCGTCCGCCCAAGCATGGGGACGTCGTGGCGGCCTTGATTGATGGGGAGACCACGCTGAAGCGCTATGTGATGCGCAGCGGAAGGCCGTATCTGCGGGCGGAGAATCCGGATTACCCGGAGTTGAAACCGGCCCGGGAGCTGGTGATTCAAGGGGTAATGATCGCTTTGCTGCGCACGTTGAAGCGCTAACCCATATTTCTCATACCCTTTTTGCTGTGGCGCGCTGCACACCATGCTGCCTCCGTTGCACTGGCCTCAGGCTTGAGCAGGGTGTGTTCACGCAACGCTGCGACCTCGGCTGCGCGCGGCCTGGGCAGAAAGGGGCTCGCAGGGCCTCGCGAAGAAACGGTATGAGGAATGCGGGTTCATGGCGGTAGTCGATCTCAGAGCGGGTGAAGTCTTGATCAAGCTGGTGTTCGAAGGCGCTCCTGCGGCGGGCAAGGCGACTTCGTTGCGGGCGGTGCGGAGCCTGCTTCCGGAGGGTTGCTGCGAGGAATTGGAATTGCATAAGGCGTCGGTGGACACGGTCTTGCGGTTCGATTTCGTGCCCCCTGGAACGGCGTTGATCGCAGGATTCCGGACGCGGATCCGGTTGGTGACGGTGACTGGGGAGGTAGCCTACAGCGCGACGCGACGCCTATGCTTGTTCGGCGCGGATGGAGTGGTGTTTACGGTGGACAGCGATCCGGCCCGGGAAGCGGAGAACGTGCGGGCCTATGAAGGGTTCGCAGACGTTGTGGATCAGAACCGGCGCAATCCCGACACGATTCCGTTGGTGTTTCAGTACAACAAACGGGATTTGCCGGATGCGGCCGGAGTATCGGAATTGGGGGAGGCGTTTGCGGCTGGGCCGGCAGACCGGTACGGGGTGGAGACGGTGGCGCTGGAGGGATCCGGACTGTTGCGCTGTTTGGACGTGGTTATGGCGGAAGTGGTGCGGCGATTCGAGATCGGGAGGCAGCGGTTTCCGGAGCTGCGAGGTGAGGGCTGAGGAAGTGGATCGAGGCCGCTCAAGGGCCTGTTTGCCGTTCTGCGCTATGGAAAAATCGGTTGCAGGGGAGCTGAGGGCGGCTACGGGTGGCGGGGACTGACTTTTCCGGGGGCATTAGCTCAGTTGGTAGAGCGCTTCAATGGCATTGAAGAGGTCAGCGGTTCGACTCCGCTATGCTCCACACTCTCAGAGGAGTTCGCGAATCACCGCGCCGCCGTCGACGGCGGGGATGGGGCGGCCGGCGTGATTAAGGAAGGTCGACGCGGGATCGACTCCCAGCACGTGATAAATAGTCTGGTGAATGTCGTGCGGCGTGACGGGTCTTTCTGAGGGCCGTTCTCCAAGACGGTCGGTGGCGCCGACGATCCGGCCGCCTTGGATTCCTCCTCCGCCGAGGAGGCAAAACATGGCGTGGCCCCAATGGTCGCGGCCCGGCGTGCCCTGGCTCAGGGGAGGCCCGCCGTTGCCGCCGTCGTTCATTTTTGGAGTGCGGCTGAACTCGCCACAGACGACGACGAGGGTTTTGTCGTAGAGGCCGCGCCGGGAAAGGTCGGTGAACAGGCCATAAATGGCGGCGTCCACGCGGGGGAGGTAGTCCTTCATCCCCTGTTCGAGATTCCAGTGATGATCCCAGCCGCCCAGGTGGACGGTGACGAAGGTGGATCCGGCCTCGACCAAGCGGGCGGCCAGAAGCGCGCTTTGTCCCCAGTCGTTGCGGCCATAGAGATCGCGAATGGCGGGGTCTTCGTTTCCGAGTTCGAAGGCCTGTCGCGCTTTGCGACCGGTGACAAGGTCATAGGCGCGCTGGTCGAAGCGGTCCATCGTTTCCATCATTCCGGAAACGTCGGCGCGTCGCTGGAGCCGGTCGAGTTCGAGGCGCAAGTTCCGGCGGTCTTCCAAGCGATTCAGGGTGAGATTGCCCGGGGGCTGGACATCGGCGACGCGGTAATCGTCGGCGTTGGGACTGCCGCCGGTCTCGAAGGGGCCGTGAGCGCGTCCCAAATAATTCCCGCCGAAATAGCCGGGCCGGATTCCCACGGTGCTGGAGTAGGGCACGGCGATATGGGCGGGGATGCCGGGCTGCCGCGGACCGCAGACCTTGGCGGCGATAGCGCTTATTCCTGGGTATTTAGGACTCGTGTCTCCTCCGTTGGCTCCGCTGCGGCCGGTGAGGATGCGGTGAGCCCCTCCGAAGTGATCGCCGTCGTCGTGGTAGAGAGAGCGGACAATGGAAAACCTGTCGGCGATCTTGGCTTGGAGCGGGAAGAGTTCGCTGATCTCGATACCGGGGACATTGGTTTTTATGGGGCGCCAGATGCCGCGGTATTCGCCGGGCGCCTCGGGCTTGAGGTCGTAAAGATCCATGTGGCTGGGACCTCCATCGAGCCAGAGCAGGATGACCGAAGTGTCCTTGGCCGGGGCCCGGTTGGGGTCGCCATCAGAGGCGGCGCGGAGCACGCAGCCGAGCCCGGCCGAAGCCATGCCCGCGACGCCGATTTGAAGGAAGTGGCGGCGCTGGATTCCATCGCAATAGCGACCCGCCAGACCGGATTCGACTTGGAACATAAGAAGCCCTCCGTTTCTACTCGCGGCAAGTTTCAGGGCCGGGCCCGGGGAAGTCAACAGCAATGGGGAGGCATTTGGGAAAGCACTTTGGCCAGGTTCGGCAATCCCGCGTGCTTGCCCTGGGAGCGGGTGCGGCGAAAGTGGGGGGAATGAGGCGCTTCGAATGGAAAGTACGCGGTGAGGACGGCGGCGTTTGGCGATGGCGGGCGGACCGGCATGGAGCGCGATGGGCGCTGAATATGCTGGCTCCGGGCGGGGAAGAACAGTGGGAGAGCGTGGAGCCTCCGCCGCGGGCGATGCTGGAAGCGCTGCGGGAGACGATATTCCGGAAATACCAGCGCCGGCGGGTGCCTTGGGAATATGTGAAGGAGATCGAGGCCTTGCTGGAAGAACTGGGGAGCCGGACGGACGACGGAGCCGATGGGGAATTGGAATGAGCGTGAGGCTCAGCGCGCCGCGGGACGGACATTTTTATGTAGCAGTCAGTGGAGAATTGTAGTATGGATCTGACAGGATGGCGTGGTGCGGAGGTTGGAGGAGATTGGCGGCTGGGTTGGCGCTTGGCTCGGCGGGTTGCGGGGCGGCGGGCGGGACGGAATTGGAACCCGGAGACATTGTCGTCCTCGGATGGGGCGCGGAAGCGGAGAGGAAAGGATTTGTCTGGGCTCCGTTGGTCGGCCTGGAACCTGGCGTAGAGCTTTGGTTTACGGACAACGGCTGGTCGGGAAGTCATCTTCTTTCGGGAGAAGGGTTGGCGGTTTTCACCGTAGGGGCGGAAGGATTGGCGGCGGGAACGGTGCTCATGGGACCGGGGTCCGCCTTGGGGAATGGGTCTTCGTGGGGGCCGGAGTGGAGCGCGCCCGCGGAAGCGTCCGGCCGCGGGATCGATCTGGCGGCCGGCGGCGATCAGATTCTGGTATTTACCGGAAACCCTAGCGAACCGGCATTTCTTTTTGTCCTGAGTTCGGCGGGCCCGGCGTTCACGGCTCCGGCGACGGCGGACGATGCGAGGCGGACGGCCCTTCCACAGGGTTTGGCCGAGGGATCGACGGCGGTGGCGGCCGGCGTGGACTTCGAGACGGGCTTCGGCAACCTGTGGTATGCCGGGGATCTTCGCCGGGCCAGCAAAGCGGAGTTGCTGGCTTCCATCGGCGACAGCGGATTCTGGTTGGGAAGTGATGACGGGTGGATTCCCGATCTGAGGCCGTTGATTGTGGAACCGGGCTACGAGGCGGGGCAGTTTGTGCCCATTCATCGGTTGCACCGCGGCGCGGACCGGGCGTCATGGATAGGCCGGGAGGTTGAGATCGAGGGGGTGGCGACGGCGGACCTGCGGACTCGGTTAGGCGGGATCATCGTGGAGGAGGAGCGGAAGGATTGGGACGAGGACCCGCATACTCCGGAGGGGATCCTGGTCCTGCATGCTCAGGACCGCCCGCCGCTGCGGGTGGGCGACCGTGTACGGGCGGCGGGACGGGTGTTGGGCCACGCGCGGACCCTGGCCCTGGGGGAATTGCGGAGTCTGGTTAGGACAGGTGTGGCGGAGGCGGGGGAGGGCACGGTCTTGGCCTTTCCGTTTCCGGAGGCCGCGGAGGACTGGCTGCCTCGGTGGGAGGCCATGCGAGTGCGGTTGGAGGGTCCACTTTTTGTGGCGGACCTGGACCGGTTAGGGCGTTACGGTCAAGTGGACCTCGCGGACAGGGAGCGGGTCGTGGCTCCGACGCAGGTCGCGGCTCCGGGTTCGCCTGAGTTTCTGTTGTTGGCAAAGGCACAGCGGCACGGACTGGTTCGCGTCGATGACGGCCGCAGTCAGGAAGATCCGCGCCCGCTGCCGTTCACGAACGGGGGACTGACCGCGATTCGGGCGGGCGACCGTTGGCCGCCGTTCACCGCGGTGGTCTTGCGGGACTCTGGGCGGCACGTGCTGGTTCCATTGGAGGAAGAGCTGCGATCCCTGCCTGGGCAAGGGAGACCGGCCGGTCCGCCGCCGGTGGGCGGCGCACTGCGGGTGTTGTTTCTCAACGTTGCACACTATTTCAATGGAGACGGACTGGGGGGCGGATTTCCCACCATGGGAGCTTGGTCGCAGGCGGAGTGGGAGAGGCAAACGGCCAAGGTAGTTGCGCTGCTGAAGGAGTCGGAGGCGCAGGTGATGGCTTTGGCGGAGCTGGAGAACGATGCGGGTGAGGGGTCAGGCGCCTTGGCGCAACTGGCCTCGGCGCTCGACGAGGCTTGTGGGCGCCTGTCCCGGTTCAAGGCTATCGCCGTGCACATGGATGAGGCGGGTTTTTCTTCGATCGCCAACGGGCTGATCTACGACAGCCTTGCGCTGCGGCCAGTGGGACGCCGCGCCGTGCTGCGGCGTGGTGTGTTCGGAGCACACAGCCGGGCGCCGCTGTTTCAAGTGTTCGAAGAGACATCGTCGGGCCGGCGTTTCGGCGTCGTGGTCAATCATTTCCGTTCCCGCTTGGCCGGGGGAAATCCTGGGCCGGGGGACAGCGATGTTGGCGACGGCGCGGACTGGTGGAACGAGGTCCGGGTGAGGTCGGCCGGAGAACTGGCCGGCTGGATTGCCCAAGATCCGGTGGGTCTCGGGGTGCGAGATGTCTTGATCGTGGGCGATCTGAACGCCTATGCCTTGGAGGAACCGCTGGAACTGCTTCGGGCCAGGGGCTACACCGATTTGATCCGGACTTTTGGCGGAGAGGAGGTCTACACCTACATTCACGAGGGGAGAGCGGGAGTTCTCGACCACGCCCTGTCGTCCGCCGCGCTGGTTTCGGCCGTGACGGGCGCCGCGCCTTGGTCTGTCAATGCAGCAGAGGGAACGTGGATGGATTACCGGATCCGGTATAAGGATGGGGACATGCTGCGCGAGTCGGCGGATCACCCTTTTCGGAGTTCCGATCACGATCCGGTATTGTTCGGGCTCGATTTGAGCCGGGGTGGGTTCGACGGGGACGGGGACGGGGTGTCCGACGTGGAGGAAGCGGTGGCGGGGACGGATCCCGAAGACGGGGAAGACTACCTTCGCTGGGCGATCCAGAGACTGGACGACGGGGAGATTGAGATCGGATTTCAGGCGCGCGGCGGCAGAGTCTACACCGTCGAGTATTCGGGCGACCTTCACGGATGGAACGTGTTGAAAGAGTGGCCTGCAGAGCGGGCCTCCCAGTGGAGGACATTCCGATGGGCTCCGCTGCGGTCCTCGCCAGGGTTTCTCCGGTTGCGGGTCCGGCTGGAGAGGCGCTGACGCGTATTGCCCGAACCCTTCCTGCCGTGGCGCGCTACGCCTCATGCTGTTCGCGTTCCGCTTGCCGGCAAGGCGAAAACTTTGCGCCTAGCCCGAATGGCGCAAGGTTAAGCCGTAAAATCGAGGATGTTCAAGGGCGCCTCGTTGGTCCGAAATTGCTGGGAGTATTCGTGGCGGGGTTTCTTCTTGTCGCTTTGACGGAAGACATTCCGTGGTAAAGTGACGATCTACTCAGTTTTGGATCATGAAGTATCTTTCCTATGTGTTGATGGGGTGCCTTTGCGCCTCGGGCTCCGCCATCCTGCCGGCTCAGGAAGGCGAAATAGACCGGCCGCCACGGCAGGATCAGCGGGAGGAAGGCAGGGAAGAGCGCCAGGATCAACCTCGTCCGGAGGAAAGGGAAGGCAGAGCGGAGGCGGAGCGGCGCGAAGCCGAAGGTGGAGTCGAGAGCGATGCTCTTCGGGAGCACCTTCAAGAATTGAGGCAGAAAGTGCGCCGATTGCATGAGGCCGGGCGACATGAGGAAGCTCAAGATCTGCTCCGGCGAGGCAAGGAGAGGCTGGAGCGCACGATGGAAGAGTTCGCGGGCTCCGACGGGGGCCGGGAGACGGATACCGGAAGGCATGTGGCGGAGGCGATCCGGCATTTGGAAGCGGCGGGAATGCGGGACTTGGCCGCCATGGCGCGACGCGAGGCGGGGGAGCGAAGAGAGCGAGGGGAGCGAAGAGAGCGAGGGGAGCGAGGGGAGCGAGAGCGAGGGGAGCGAGAGCGAGGGGAGCGAGGATTAGACAGACCGGGTTTTGAAGGACGAAGGGTAGGTCCGGATCAACGGGGGCGACCGGAAGGGCCTGGAGGATTCGACGGACCGCCATTTGGAGGAGGGTTCCGGGGCGAGGGCGGTCCTGGCGCTGGGCCGGGCGGTCTTCCCGGAGGCGGACCGGGCTTTGATTTGGAACCGCCGCTGCGGCAAGCGCGGCGAGCAATCGAGAGGCAGGAGGCCCGGTTGGAGGCTTTGGCGGAGCGCAGCGAACGGATGGGGGCGGAATTGGAAGAACTGCGTCAAGGTTTGGTTAGACGCTTGGAGGAGCTGGAACGTGCTTTGGCAGAGCGGCCGGAACGATTCGATCGGGGCGCGGCGCAGCGGATGGAGCATCTGGAAGGTAAGCTAAAGGAACTCGCGGAGAGAGCAGAACGGTCCGGACGCGAGCGGGCGGAGGTATTTGGCAGGCTCCTCGAGGAACGGGCTCGCGAACTTCGGGAAGAGCTTGGGGAGCGGATGGAAGCGGCGCAGCGCCGGTTGATGGAACAGATGCGGGAATTGGAGCGTCTGATGTCCCAGAAGGAAGGGCGGACCCGGGATGAAGCGGAGAGTAAGGACGATGACGCTGAAGGAGAGGAGGAGGATGATAGGGAGCAGTAGAGGAGAAGGGAAAGGCGCCGTGGTGAGTTAGGACGATGGCGCGGTTGACATCCATCGTTGCCTACCTGGACCGGTATCTCAAGCTCGACGAGATCCCGGACTATGACGGGGCTTGGAATGGGCTTCAGATGGAGAACGAGGGGGAAGTTCGCGTCATCGCCGCTGCGGTGGATGCGACCTTGCCAGTGATCGAAGATGCCGTGAAGGCGGGCGCCGGGATGCTGCTGGCGCATCACGGCTTGTTCTGGGAAGGGGTGCGGCCGGTTCGAGGAGCATTTTACCGAAAGCTGAGACTGTGTCTGGTGGAGGGTCTGGCCGTTTACAGCGCTCATCTTCCCCTCGATGTGCATCCGCGAGTAGGAAACAATGCGTTGTTGGCGGCGGCATTGGGAATGACAAAGTGTGAGCCGTTTCTGGACTGGAAAGGGATACAGATCGGGTTGAAGGCCCGGGTTACGGGAAGCCGCGAGGCGCTGGTCGAGAATGTGCGGGCCGCGGTGGGGGGCGGCGCGGTGCGGGTCATTGCCGGCGGGGCGGACCGGGCGGGAATGGTGGGAGTGATCACAGGGGGCGCCGGGGGAAAGGTCGCCGAAGCGGCGGCGGCCGGAATCGACACCTTTGTGACGGGAGAAGGTCCGCATCACACGGCCGGCGCGGCGGAGGAACTGGGAATCAACGTCATTTATGCAGGGCACTACGCGACGGAGACGTTTGGGGTGCGGGCGCTGGCGGATCACCTGGCCAAGCGGTTCAAGATCCGGCACTTGTTTGTGGATCATCCGTCGGGGCTCTGAACCGAGGGGGACTGAGAGTCGAAGAGGCGAAGGAATGGACATCGATCTGGAGTTGGTGATGGAAATTGCCCGGGAGGCGGGCGCCGAGGTGTTGGCGGTCTACGATGGGGATTTCCTCGTGGAGACCAAGGACGACCGTTCGCCCTTGACGGAGGCGGACCGGCAATCGAATGCGGTGATCCTGCGGCGCCTGGCGGAACATTATCCCGGGATCCCCTGTATTTCCGAAGAGACGCGCACGGTTCCGTATGAGGTGCGTCAAGATTGGGAAGCGTGCTGGTTGATCGACCCGCTCGACGGCACCAAGGAGTTTGTGAAGCGCAACGGGGAGTTCACGGTGAACATCGCTTTGATTCGGGGAAGGGAGGCGGTCTGCGGCGTGGTCTACCGGCCCGTCGAAGGGACGACGTATTGCGGAACGGTGGAGGGAGGAAGCTGGCGGGTGGATGCGGACGGATCGAGGCACAGGTTGGAGGGCGGCGGGCATTACTCAGGGCGAGAACGTGTCACGGTGGTGGCGAGCCGGTCTCATCTGACGGAGGAGGTGAAAAGCTTTGTGGCCGGGCTGCGCGAAGAGGGAAAGGAAGTGGAGTTTATTTCGGCAGGGAGTTCGCTGAAGCTCTGTTTGGTTGCTGAAGGTAGAGCGGACGTCTATCCGCGCTTTGGTCCCACGATGGAGTGGGACACGGCGGCGGCTCACGCGGTGGCGGCAGGGGCGGGCCGGAGCGTCCGGGCCTGGCCCGGCGGTGAACCGTTGCACTACAATAAGCAAGACCTCTTGAATCCGTGGTTCATCGTGGAATGAATCGGGCCAGCAGAACGGGGAAAACTGCGGGGAGAAGGAGGATTGGAAGAGAAAGAGCTACATAATGTGTCAGACACAAAATAAAAAAGTTGACGATCGGGCGCGGCCCTGGGGGAGCCGGGGAAGCCAGGCGAGCCTGTGGAAGGCGGGAAACCGGGGAGCAGTTGGCGCAGGGTGGGAAGGAAGTACCGGATGCTGCTCTATGTGGAAGGGGAAGAACGGCCCGGAGGCCTGACGCCTGAGGGAATGCAGGCGGTCAAACGGGATTTTACGCGCGTGGAGGTCGAACAGGTGCTCAGAGCGGGTGGGAAATTGCCGCTCGCGGTGGCGCTGCGCTGCCGGGTGCGGTATTTCACCGAGGGCGTGGCGCTGGGGACAGCAGCGTATTTGGAGGAGTTTTTCCAGGCGCGGAGGAATTTGTTCAGCGCCGGGCGAAAATGGGCGGCGCGAAAGGTGAGGGGAGCGGAATGGGGTGAATTGCGGTCCGCGCGGGATCTGCGCGCCGACGGGATCGAGCCCCATTGACCCACGTTTCTCATACCCTTTCTGCCATGAATTGCACAGCACAGTAGAGGAAGCACCCCTATCCCAGCAGCGTAGGGTGCGCGAGGTCACTTTCGGCGAGGACCGCTGCCGGGTAGCCCGTCCTAAGGCCGCCCGCAATTTCGTCACCCTGCGCAACTTGGCCATCGGCCTTTACAACTTGCTCAAGGATCGCGAGAAGACCACGGCCCCCTCCTTTACCTTCCTGGCAACGTTCCATGGGCTCTCCACAAGCGCTGCGCCACGTGCTGCGCTGAAGCTCAAGCGCGCTGAAACATCCCCGCCTTCCATTGCTACCATCTTTCAGCTCCCTGAAAACTCCCGAAACTGCTCCAAGAACCTCCATGAACTGAGCCAAGCCTCCCAAGAGCCTCCGGCCTGCGCCGTGCCGCGGGCGCCCCTTGCACCCACAGGCAAGGCGGCGCGCCCGCCCCTGGGGCCGGAGTTCGAACTTCTGCCCGTCCCAAGCAGAAACGCACTCCCCGGTTCAACTCAGATGAAACGGCCCTGGATAGGAAGAGAAAGAAAGATAAAAATGGGTTGAAGAGGAAGAAGGATGGGCTATTTTGGGAATTATGAAGACCAAATCCGGCCTTTCCATCCGTTGGGATCTGTTGGACGACGGTCGAACCGGTCGAACCGGTCGAACCGGGAGAGTGATGGAGGACGGCTATTACTATGGAGTGGAAGGGGCGGCGGGGGCTGTGATCGAGCGAGCATTGGTGAACATCCTTCGAGATGCGGCTCCGCCGGATTCTGACTTGAGCGCGGTGATTGGCGGCGGGTTGCCGTTTACGGCCTTCGAAGCGCTGAGGGACTGGTTGGGGCTACCGGCGGCGAAGTTGGCGGAAGTGTTGCGCATTCCGAAGAGCACCTTGAGTGCTCGGAACCGGAGGGGAAGGCTCTCAGAGTTGGAGAGCGACCGGTTGCTGCGATTGGCCCGGACGTTTCAATCCGTGTTTGACGAGTTCGAGGAATTAGGGGCGGCGCGCCGTTGGTTTCTTCGACCGAAGCGGGCCTTGGGGATGCGGGTTCCGTTGGAGGAATCCGCGACGGACTTGGGGGCAGAGCGAGTGAGGGATCTGGTCGTCCGGGTTGCTGACACGGTGGTGTCTTGATGCGAGAAGGCAGAAGGGGATGCAAGAGGTTTGGAGGGTGGTCCGGCGCAGGCATGCGGCGAGAGCATTTACGGGTCTCGGGGCGCTGAAGGCCGGGGGGCGATGGAATAGCAAGGGCCGCTGCGTGGTCTATTGTGCCGACCATCCGGCGACGGCGCTGCTGGAGGTGGTGGTTCATTTAGAGGCGGAAGATTTCGATCCCGGTGACTTTCTGCTGTTCCGCGCCGGTCTTCCTGAAGAGGAAATGGAAATGCTTTCCGTCGCCATGCTGCCGGAGGATTGGCACGAGGAGGCGATGGGCGTGGCGACGCAAGGACTGGGAGACGCTTGGTTGCGAAGGGGTGAGAAGCTGGCGCTGGCAGTCCCGAGCGCGCTGGTTCCGGCTCCAGCGTTCAATGTGCTGCTGAATCCTTCGCACCGGGCGTATTTGGATCTGCAAGTTTCGGAGCCCGAACCATTACGAGTGGATGGCAGGCTGGTGCGCGGGAGCACACGAAACGCTATAAGAAATGCGGGCTAGTGTGCCGTTTGCGAAACTGAAAAACGATTGCTCGCGAGTTTTGCCCACCTATTTCGCAAACGCCACACTAGGAGCCGCCCTCGGACTTGACGGCGAGGGTGGAGGGAGGAACCTCTTCGGGGAGATCGAGAGCCCAGTGGAGGAGGGTTCGGGAGTCTTGCCAGATGCCGAGGTTGGTGCTTCCGAGCACGACGGCGATGACGCTGCGTTCTTGGTAGGTTCCGGCGCAGATGAGGCAACGGCCGGCGGCATAGGTGAAGCCGGTTTTCATGCCTTCGCAAACCGATGAGGTGCGGAGCAAGCGGTTGGTATTGACCAGGGGCCGGACCTTTCCGTCGGCGAACTGGAATTCGAATTCGCGGGTGCGGACGATTTCCCGGAGGATGGGGTCGCGCAGGACAAGCCAAGCGAGGCGGGCCATGTCGCGAGCGGTGGAGTATTGACCTTTTTCGGTGAGACCGCTGGGGTTGGCAAAGTGCGAGTTGGACATTCCGAGCAGGGCAGCGCGCGAGTTCATGGCGGCGGCGAAGTTCGCGACGGAGCCGGAATGATCGCGGGCCAAGCAGCGGGCGACATCGTTTCCACTGACGACGAGGAGGGCTTTGAGGAGATCTTTTCTGGGGTAGCAGTCGCTGGGGAGGAGACCGAGTTTGGACGGCACAACCTGTGTGTCGGATTTTTCGACGACGACTTCGGCATCGAGCTGGCCGCGTTCAGCGACCAAGAGGGCGGTCAGTAGCTTTTGGGTGCTGGCGACTTGGCGTTGTTGGTCGGCGTCCTTTTCGAAGAGCGGGTCGCCAGTGAGGGCATCGATGACGATGGCGGATTGCGCTTCGATGGAGGCGATACCGGGCGGCGCAGCGGGTGAGGGTTCGTTGCCGGCGAGGGCGGACGCTGAGAGAGAAGCCAGACAGGCTGCGGCGAGGAATGCGTGGGGCATAATCGATCTGTCAGGGAACCGCCGCGCGAACGGTCCGTTTTTTATCGAGCTTGAGAAGATCGCCTGGGGCGAGAATGGGCACGGCAACGGGGTCGGTGAGCTTGGCTCCATTGAGCTGAATGCTTCCTTGTTGGATCAGGCGCCGGATCTCGGAATTGGAACGAGGCAGATTATAGATAGTGCTGAAGGCGGATGCAACGAGGCTTACGAGATCGGCTCCGGGTTCGGGAGTGAAGTCGGGCCAACTGTGGGAATCGGCTTTGTGGCTGAAGCGGGCTTCGAAAGTGGCTCTGGCCCGCTTGGAGGCGTCCGGCCCATGGTAGCGTTCGACGATGCGGCAGGCGAGTTGTTTCTTGGCCTCCATGGGATGGAGGTCAGGGGAGGGCGTCTCTCCGAAGAGGAGCGCGGCGTAGCGATTCATGAGCGGGTCGGAAATACTCATGATTTTTCCAAACATTTCGTCGGGCGACTCGTTGAGAGCGACGTAATTTCCGAGACTCTTCGACATTTTTTTGACGCCGTCCAGCCCTTCGAGGAGGGGGAGAAGGAAGGCGACTTGGGGCTCGATCCCTGCGGATTTTTGCAGATCGCGGCCGACGAGGACATTGAAGAGCTGGTCGCTGCCGCCGAGTTCGACATCGGCGCGGATGACGACGGAATCCCAGCCTTGCATGAGGGGGTATTGGATTTCGTGGAGGCGGACCTCGTGACCCTGATCGATGCGGGATCGGAAGTCTTCCCGCTGGAGCATTTGTTGGAGGGTGACGCGGCTATTGAGACGCATGACCTCGGTGAAATCCATTTTTCGGAACCAATCTCCGTTGTGGCGGACTTCGGTGGAATCCCGGTCAAGGATGCGGAAGGCCTGATCGGTGTAGGTTTCGGCGTTGGCGAGGACTTCTTCGCGGGTGAGAGGGGGTCTGGTGGCGGAACGGCCGGAGGGATCTCCGATCATGGCGGTGAAATCGCCGATGATGAGCACGACCTGATGGCCGAGTTCCTGAAACTCGCGAAGCTTTTGAAAAGCGACGGTATGTCCGAGGTGGAGATCGGGCGCGGTGGGGTCGAGTCCGAGTTTGACGCGCAGGGGCGACCCGCGGCGCAGTTTGGCGGCGAGTTCCTCGCTGCTGACGATGCGCTCGGCTCCGCGAGAGAGAGTGGCGAGCTGATCTTGGGCGCTGGCCGGGGCAGTTGAGGTCATGAGTCGGGCGACAGGAGGCGGCGCACTTCGTCGACGGTCATGGAGGATTCCCGGCCGGACAGTTCGAGGATTCGCTTGGCTGCTTCTTTGTCGCTGAGGGACTGGCCCGAGTTGACGTCCCGAAGGATCTTCAGGGGAACGGTGCGCCCGTGCTCGGCGCTGGGTCCGGACTCCGCTTCCGTGCGGGCCAGCGGCGCCTCGCGTCTCTGGATTTTCGCAGCCGATTCATTGGCCGTTGGGGTGCGATAGGCCTCGCCTGCGAAGGGGGATTGGCGGTTCCGGATCCTGGCATCGGCGGAGCGGCTTTCCGGCGCCGTCGAGCTTCCTTTCCATGTGGTGCGCTCGACTTTTCCGGCGCGGAAAAAGGGATGATCGGGATAATCCTTACGGGCGAAGGATTTCGCTTCCCATTCGGTGCGGCCGTAGTCGCGGTTCCGCTCAAAGCCGCTGCGGATGGAAGGATCGGGCAAGCCATCGTCGCCCGTTTTATAGCCGGCGAAATGATTGCGCAACTGGGTCCATTGGTCTTGGGATTGCTTGGGAGTGATTTCGATGTCGCGGGAGGTGTTGGAACAGGCGCCCAGGGCGAACAGGGCCAAGCAGGCCGCGGACAGAGAGCGGAGGTGATAGCGGGAGAGGACGAGGCGCACGGGGGCTCTAACTGATCGAGTTTTGTGCATGGAAAGGAGACAAGTTGCTCGCGGCCGGAGTGGGCCTGAGGAGGGGAGGCGGGAGCCAGCGACTCAACGGATGGTGATGAAATCGTTGTGGTTGAGGAGAGCGTGAACAAGCTGAGCGCGTGGGCCAGAACCGGTCTGGGTGAGGTCTCCTTCGAGTTGACGGAAACTCGAGAGGGCATCGGCACAATAGGCCAATTCGCTGGAATCGGGAGCGCGACCGAGAACGGTTTCGAATGCCGCAGTGAAGAAGGCGGCGTCGCTAGCTGAGGGGGCAAGATGGTGGAGACGGCGCGAGATGGCGGCGGCGGCATCGAAGGCCTCACGGCTGTTGGCCAAGGCGAGCGCCTGCTGGGGGACGATGCTCTCGGTGCGGCGGTAGCATTCTTGAATGGGAGCATCGTCGAAGAGACCGAGGAAGAGGTCTTGGTCGTCGCGGGAATGTTTGAAATAGAGACTTCGCCTGGGCGCGGGCGCGGGTTGCCGGGGATCGAGCGAGGGGCCGCCGAGGGAGAGGTCAAGATTGCCGGAGAGGTAGAACAAGGCGTCACGGAGGACCTGAGCTTCCATCCGCCGGGCGGGGTATCGCCAGAGCAGCACGTTGTCCGGATCACGGGCGAGGGATTGCGGATCTGCGTCGCGGAAGGAGCTGTGCCGGCGGAAGGCTTCGGAGTTGACGATGAGACGGTGGAGGTGTTCGAGATCCCAGTGATGATCGAGGAGTTCGACGGCGAGGAAATCGAGGATTTCGTGGAGGGGAGGGCGCGGGCTGCGGCGTCCGAAGTCGGCGGGGTCGTTGACGAGGGATTGGCCGAAGCAGCGGGTCCACACGTGATTGGCGGCGACGCGGGGGGTGAGGGGGTTTTTGGGGTCAACGATCCAACGGGCGAGCGCGAGGCGCCGGCCGGTGCTTTGGCGAGGGTAGACGGCCGGGTAGGAGTCGAATTGGTGTTCGGGGGTTTCGAGGGCTTGGCGTGAACCTGGCAGGGGACGGTAGGAGGCGGTATCCGCGGGACGCTGGAGCAAGGCTTGTCTGTCGGCGGCGAGCTGCTTCTCGGTTTCGCGCAGTTTTTCGCGGAGCGCCTCGTGATCTCCGGCGCGGTCAGAGTTGGCTAAGTGAGCGGCGAGATCGAGAAGATCCGCCTCGGTATGGGCCAGGGCGCGCCGTTTTTCCGCGCGGGAGGCGTTGGCGGCGAGGGATTGCGCATGCGGGTCTGTGGCGCCGGTGAAGAGGGTGTCATCGGCGCGGATGCGAGCCTGGAGAGCTTCGAGTTGAAGTTGGGCGGCGAGGCGGCGAGCGGAGGCCAGGGCGAGCGACTGGGCTTCCGCGGGGGTCGCCTGCTCTTGGGAGAACCTGTTTGCAGTTATGGTGAAGCCGGCTTGGGCGGTGCGGATGGCTTGCCCGGCTTCGGAGAGCCAGTTCTGGCGCACGACACGCTGTGTGCCCGGGGCCCAAGCGTTCCGAGGCAGGGCGACGGGATGGATCGCGAAAGCGCCGGTTTCCAGAAACGCGGGGATTCCCGGGGCGATAGGGCTCGAAGTATCAGGATCGTTTTCGTTCCCCCGGCGGTGGAGATAAGTGAGAGCATCGGGGTGAGCGTCGAAGGCCCGGGGCAGACCGTCGCGATCGAAGTTGATGGTTCCCGGAACGGCATCGAGCCGGATCTGATGTGGTTCGAACAGGGCGCGGAAACGGTAGTAGTCGATCTGGCGAATGGGATCGTACTTGTGATCGTGGCATTTGGCGCATTGGATTGTTAGTCCGAGAAAAGCTTTGCCGGTGTGTTCGATAGTGGAATCAAGCCAGGTGGAGCGGTTGAAAAGGTAGTAATTGCGCGCGAGAAAACCGGTGGCCCTTAGGGTATCGGAGTCTTCCGGAGCGAGTTCGTCGGCGGCCAGCATTTCGAGGATCATGCGGTCGTAACCGGCATCGCGATTGAGGGAATCGACGATCCAGTCTCGCCAACGCCAGATATGCTTCTGGCTGTTGCGCAGTTGATCGTCGAGACCGTACCAGTCTGAGTAACGCCAGATGTCCATCCAATGACGGGCCCAGCGTTGGCCGTGTTGGGGGGAGGCGAGGAGGCGATCGGCGGTGCGGACGAACCGGTCGGGATGAGGCGAGGCGAGGAAAGAGTGGAGATCCTCGCGGGAGGGGGGAAGTCCGACGAGGTCGAGGTAGAGGCGGCGGAGCTGGGTTTCGGGCGGAGCCAGAGGCTGGGGGCGGACGCCGGCAGCAGACCCGGCCCGGGCGAGGAGGAGGTCGATGGGGTTGGCTCCGGCGGCGAGTTCTCCGGGGCTCAGACCGGGGCGTTGAGGCGGTTGGAAGGCCCAATGGGAGCCGGCGTCCGAGTCGGCTTCTTCATGACTCGGAGCGGGGGAACCGGCGAGAATCCAGAGGTGGAGAGCGTTTTTTGTCTCGGCGCCGAGGGGCTCGCCCTCGGGCGGCATGCGCAGATCGGGATCGGCGGCGTTGACGCGGCGGAGGATGAGGCTGGACTGCGGATGACCAGGTTCGAGGGCGGGTCCGGATTCACCTCCCTGGAGAAGGGAAGCGACCGTATCGACGCGGAGGCCGGCTTTTTGTTCGAGAGCCCCGTGGCAAGAATAGCAGCGCTCCCGGAGAACGGGTTTGATGGAGTCGAGGTAGCTGTTGTCCTGGGCCAGCAACGGAATCCGGGCGAGCGCGGACAGAGCGAAGACGACGGAAAACGGTATGGGGAGAATGCGCGGCATCGAGTCTGCCTGAAGCTCATCGAAGTATGCCGGTCGGGGGGGCGCCGGTCAATCCTACAAGAAAACGCGGGGTTGCCCGCATTTCTCACGCCTTTTCTGCTATGGCGTGCTGCGCCTCATACTGGGCGCGTCGCGGCATTTTGACTGGCGTCTCGAATTTTGCGTGCAGAGTGTGGGGCAATGGGCGAGCCTTACCAGGATACGATCCGGGGTTCCCGGGCGATGGGATAGGGGCTGCGGATCGATGGTGAGGAATCTTCCTAACTCTTCGTCGCGTCATGTCTGAAATCGTTTATCCGAGAAGCAAGTGGTTGGCCAGCGCGTTGCTGGCCATGGCCGGGTGGTTGACGGGACTGACCTGGGGTCAGGAACCGGCGGCGCCTGGAGATCCTGAAATTCGGATACCGGAAGGGGGAATCGGCCCGCGGTCGCAGATCCGGGTGGTTTTTCCTGGCCCGATGGTGGATCCCGCGCGGGTGGGGGAGACGGAAGAGAACCGGATTCTGGTATTCGATCCGCCCTGGCCTGGCCGGGTGGTATGGAGCGATCTCCGGACGGCGGTATTTTTGCCCGGCGCTGTGCGGGCAATGGGGAGCGAGGTGCGAGCGGGGATTGCGGAGGGTCTCGTGGATGTCATGGGTCATCCGGCGCGCGTTCCCAGGCCGGTGCAGGCGAGGCTGCGTGGGTTCGAGACCATCGAGATTTGGAGGACATACCGGCGGTGGGACGAGAACGCGCCGGCCATCCGGACGCGGGAGCCCGTGGCGGTGATCTCCTTTCCTGCGGCTCCGGATGCTAAATCACTGGCATCGTTTTTGGTGTTCGAGGATGCGTCGGGGCGGCGGGTGGCGGCGCAGGTCAAGCGGGCGAGGGGGAACGAGTTGTCCTATCGGATGAGCAGGACGCTGACTTGGGACGAGGAATGGGCGGAGGTATTGGCGACTGGCGAGGAGACGCACGAAGTGTTGGGGGGAAGGGTCGCAGTACCGGTGCAACGTGATCCGCATGAGGAAGTGGAATGGGCCTGGCTGGTCCGGCCGGCGGAAGCGCTACCTGTGGGCGAGGGTTGGAAGCTGCGAGCGACTCCGGGAATCGCCATGGCCGGGGGAGGATCAGCGACGCAATTGGAGCGCGAACTGAATCTGGGAACTGTGCATCCGCTGACGGTGGAGCGGGTGGATGCGGTGACGCCGTTGGATGGGCCGCTTTACGTGCGCGTGGTGTTCAGCCGCGAGTTGGATGTGGAGAAAACGGCACGGTTAGGCGAGCTGTGGGCCGGGGTGGAACCTGCGGTTTCCCAGTTGAAGCTTCGCCACTTGGAAGGAAGCCGGATGGAATTGACCGGGGCTTTCCGGATGGGCGTGAATTACCGCGTGACGACGCACGCGGGGGTGCCGGCTTCCGACGGGATCACCTTAGATCAGGCCAAGACCTTCGAGATCCGTTTTACTCCCCACGATCCCGTTTTGGCGCTGCCCTCGGACAGCGCCTTCCAACTGCGCTCCGGATCGGCGCGGTATGCGGTCTTGAGCGCAAACCTGACGAAGATGCGTATCCGGATCAAGGAGGTCGACGCGGGCGCCCTTCCTTTTGTGGAGCAAGGATATCGCGAATACGTGGCCAAGCTGGGCGCCGAGGAGAACCGGGCGCTGACCTATGAAGGAGTGGCGGGCAGGACGCGGTATGATGAAGTTTTGAGGATGGAAGGGCGGCCCGACCGGTTGGAACGAACGGAGTTGGACTGGCGGAGCGTGTTTCCGGAGGGACTTCCCGGGGCGGTTTTCATTTCGGTGGAGGGCGAAGGGACCCAGTATGCTCCTAACGCTGCGAATGGATCGACGGTGCGGCGAGTGGCTCAGTCGATGCTGCAGTTCACGGATTTGGGATATACGTGGAAAAGCGGCGGTGATGAGGCATTGTTCTTTGTGTTTTCGTGTGTGAGCGGCGAGCCGCTGGAGGGGGCGCGTGTGCGATTGATTGGAGCGGAAGCGGAAGAGTTGCAGGAAGGAGCGACGGATGCAGCGGGGACGGCGCGGCTGCCGCGGGTCGAGAACGCCGCCCAGCTCGTGTTGGAGCATGGAGGCGACCGTTTGTTGGCGCCCTTTCAGTTTGGCGCGGGCCAGATCGCGGATTACCGCTGGCGCGATTGGCATGATGATAGGACGCTTGAACCGAAAGTATTGCTGTTCACGGACCGGGGGCTCTACCGTCCGGGTGAAACGGCGCGCCTCAAAGGCATCTGCCGGGCGCGGGACGGGGCGCGGGTCAGCCTGCCGGACCAGTGGCTGGTCGAAGTGAAAGTGAGCGATCCGCGGGGCCGGGAGACACTGCGGCGAGCGGTGAGCTTGAACGACTACGGGTCGTTCGAAATGGAAATCGAGCCGGCTTCCGGTCAAGTTGGGAGTTATCTTGTCACCGCTACGGTGACCGAACCCGCGGAGGAAGAGGCGGGGAACGCGCGGGGCCGGGAGATGGGAAGGTTTTACCAGCGTTTTGAAGTCCAGGAATTCCGGCGCGATGCTTTTGAGGTGGATGTAAGGCTCTCGGCGGTGGAGGAGGAAGCGGCTGTGGATTTGGAGGTGTCGGGCCGGTACTATCACGGAGCGCCACTAACGGATTCGAAGGCGACTTGGCACGCTTCGTTTACCGAGACCGGATTCTATCCTGAGGGATTTCGGGACTTTTTATTTGGCGATCACCGGCGGGAAGACGGGACCTACTGGAGGACGTATTACGGGGAGTCGTGGGATTACGCCTACTGGGGAGTGTCAAGCGACTCGCGGAACGGAGAGGCGAGCATCGACGAGAAGGGTGTTGCGCAGATGCGGGTCGAGATTCCTGAGTTGAAGGATTTTCCTTCGGCGGTGCGGGTGGAAGCATCGGTGGAAGTGACCGATCGCAATCAGCAGACAATCGCGGGCGGCGCGGAGACGGTGCGGCATCCGGCGGCGTTCTATTTGGGTGTGGAGCGTTCGGACCGCCTGATTTCGGCGGGCGACGAGGTTCGGTTAGGAGTGATTGCCGTGGACAAGGATGGCGCAGTTTTTGGGGATCGCGTATCGGCGCAGTGGCGGGTGGAACGGAAAGTGTGGGAGACGGTGAAGATTGGGGTGGCGGGCGGCGGGGCCGGTTACCGGAATGATTTGCGTTTGGAACGGGCGGCGGAAGGGGAGCTGCAAGTGGGCGAGAAGGACGCCGCTGTGGAGTTTGTTCCTGGGGAAGCGGGCGAGTACATTCTCACGGTAGCGGCGACGGACGGGTTTCAGCGCGAGGCGCGCACTGCGGTGGCGTTGCGGGTTGCGGGAGGAGGAGCCGGAGCCTGGGAGTTATCGGATGGCGACCGCTTGCAATTGGCTCCGGAACGGCAGACGTGGTCGCCAGGGGAGACGGCCCGGGTGTTGTTGAAGACGCCGGTGGACGCGACGGCGTTGGTGACGCTGGAGCAGAACACGGTGGTACGGTCTTTTGTGGCCAAGCTGCGGGCCGCGGATCCGGTGTTGGAAGTGCCCTTGGGGGAACTCGAGGGTCCCAACGTCTTTGTGGGAGTGACGGCGATCGTGGCGGGACGGGGAGAGGACGGGGGGCTGATCAATCCGCGGGTGCGAACGGGCCACGCCCGGCTTTTGTTAGAGCAACCGGGAGACCGGCTCGAGCTGGCGGTGGGGAGCGATGCGGAGCGATATTTGCCTGGGGCTGCGGTGAGCGTCTTTGCGGAGGCGCGGGACGGTTGGGGCCGGCCGGCGGGGGATTGTGAGGTGACGCTGTACGCCGTGGACGAGGGTGTGCTCAGCGTGGCTGGATACCGGTTGCCGGATCCGGTCGCCTATTTTCACACGCCCATCGGGCACAATCTGCGATTGGGGGAAAGCCCGGGTCAGTTTTTGACCGAGAACGGGGCGGAGTTTTCGTTTGGAAACAAGGGATACTTGGTCGGCGGCGGAGGGGAAGACCTCGGCGGGATTCAGGGCCGGGTGCGGAGCGATTTCCGGGCTCTGGCCTTTTGGAGCGGCAGCTTGACGACAGATGGGGAGGGCAGAGTGAGGGCGACTTTCGAGGCTCCGGAGTCGCTGACGCGCTTCCGAGTGATGGCGGTTGCGATCGACCGGGGCAGGCGGTTTGGCTCGGGAGAGAGTTCGTTCGAGGTGAACAAGCCGCTGATGCTGGAGCCGGTGATGCCCCGCTTCGGGCACGTAGGCGACCGGGTGGTGGTCAAGGGGTTGGCGTTCAACCGGACCGCCGTGGGCGGAAGTTTCCGGGTAGAGCTGGCCTTGGACGAGGCGGCGGGGTTTGATGACGGGTCCCCGGAGGAGGCAATCGAGGGTGGAGGTGTGCAGGGCGTGGAGCTGCGATTGGAAGCGGGCGCATCCGCGGCCGTGCCCTTTGGCGTGCGGTTTCTCTCGGAAGGCGAAACGGTTTGGAATTGGAGTCTGCGTCCGGTGGCGTTAGACGCGCCGTTGCCGGAGTTCGAGCGGGAGGGGGGGCAGGACGCGGTCGAGAGCAGGCTCAAGGCGCTGCATCCCGTGCCGGTGCTGAGGGAAGCGCTGTTCGGAAGGGTGGAACCGGGAACGCTGTCGGAGGATTTTTTACTGGGCTCCAAAGGAGTCTTGTTTCCCGGCACGGGTCAGGTGTTGGTGTCGGTGTCGCGGACCCGGCTGTCCGACGCCGTGGAAGCCGTGGACCGGATGTTGACCTATCCCTACGGGTGTGTTGAGCAGACGTCGTCTTCGTTGATGCCTTGGCTGATGCTCTATCGTGTGCCTGAACTGCGGGGATTGTTGGCGAGACCGGACGAGGAGGCGCAGGGGGCGCTGCGGGCGGGACTGGACAGACTTCTGGCGATGCAGACTGGGGAAGGAGGTCTTAGTTACTGGCCCGGGGCGCAGGAGCCTACCTTATGGGGTAGCGCTTATGGGGGCATGGTGTTGGCTTTGGCGCAAGAACTTGGATTCGATGTTGCGCAGTCGCGGCTGGACGCGCTTTGGGAGTATCTGTCGCAGTCGCTGCGGGACACGGGACCGGATACCGGAACGGTGGAACTGAGCCACCGGGCGCTGGCGGTGTTTACGTTGGCGAAGGCGAAGCGGGCGGAGCCGGCTTATCACGAGAAGCTCTTCGAATTGCGCGGGCGCCTGGCGCTGGAGGCCCGGGCGCTGGCGGCGGCGGCGGTGGCGGCCAGCGGAGGGCCGGAGGAATTGATCGAGGGATTCTTGGAGGAGGCGGAGGTCGAGAAACCGGGCCCTGAATATGGGTATGGCAGGAGTCATGTCGTCGCGGTGCGACTATTGGCCTGGCTGGAGTATCAGCCGCAGAATCCGGTCGCTTTGGAGTTGGCGGAGAGCCTCATGACTCAACGCAACAGCCGGGGAGATTGGGGCTCGACTTACGGGAATGCCTGGGCCCTCTTGGCCTTGAGCGCGGAGTCCATGGCCGGGGGCGGAGGGGCGGAAGGGCCTTCGCGCGTTTTGGTGCGCTTCGGGGAGCGCGAGGAGTTGGTGCGGCTTGACCGGGATCAACCAGCGCGACGCTTGGTCTTCGACGTGAAGGCCTCGGACGGCGCGCCCTCAGTCCGGGTGGCGGCGGAAGGCGATGGGACGGTGTATGTGGCCGTTCAAGCCGCGGGGCGACCGGAGCGAATGCCGCCGCGGCGTCCGGACCAGGGGTTTCTGGTGACTCGGCGTTATTTCCAGGTGGATGCCGGCGGCGCACCGGTTCCGGCGGAGAAACTCCGGATTGGAGACTTGGTCTTGATTCAATTGGATGTGACTGCGGACCGGGCTGCGTCTTATGTGGTGGTGGACGATCCCTTGCCATCGCTTTTGGAGCCGGTGCAGGGTGCGGCGGCCAGGTTGGGGAGACGGGGCTCGACGTTGTGGCGGACGGATTACCGGGAGATGCGCGACGATCGGGCGGTGTTTTTCTGCGACGCGTTGCGGTCCGCGGGCCGGTTTCAGTTAGAATATTACGCTAGGGTTACAGGAGAAGGAGATGTGTTTGTTCCGCCGACGACCGTGGAAGCGATGTACGACCCGGATCTGCGGGGGTTTTCCGGATCGGGACGATTTGGAGTAGAGGGCTTTGATTAGAGTTGGGAGAAACGGGGAGGCCATGGCGATGGGAAAGACGCGCGGGACGGCGAAGCGCTCATGGGCGAGGAAGGCCGGGTGGGGGATGGTGGCGTTGGCGGTCCTCTGGATCGTGTTGGTCTGGGTGGTTCCGGCGCTCCTGCCGTTTCCGGAGAGTCTGCGAAGCGATCCGCCGCCGGCTCCGGTGTATACGGACCGGGAGGGAACGCCCTTGCGCCGATTGATGTCAGGCGAAGCGGTGCGGTCGCTCGGTCCTCTCGAGTTGGAGGAAGCGGGGGAAGCGCTGCGAACGGCGACGGTGGCGGCGGAGGACCGTCGTTTTTGGCGGCATGGGGGAGTGGACTGCTGGGCGTTATTGCGGGCGGCCCGGGACTGGGCGCGTCACGGGCGGGTGGTGTCGGGCGCTTCGACGATCACCCAGCAACTGGTCAAGTTGTCGGCTCCGCCTGCCCGGAGAACTCTGGCGACCAAGGCGAAGGAGATGCTGCGGGCGCGCCGGGTGGAGATGGCTTGGAGCAAAGAGCGGATCTTGGAAGCCTACCTGAACAGGCTGGACTACGGCAATTCCCACTGGGGATGCCGGGCAGCGGCGGAGGGGTACTTCGGGAAGCCGGCCGGAGATCTGTCCCTGGCGGAGAGCGCCTTTCTGGCGGGACTGCCGCAGTCGCCGGCGCGATTGGATCCTTACCGTCATTTTGAGGCGGCGAAGACGCGCCAAGGGGTGGTGTTGGATCGTATCGCGCGGAGCGTTCCGGCGTGGCGTGAGCGGGTGGAGCGAGCCCGAAGGGAGGAACTGCGGTTGGCTCCCCGTTCGGCTGCTTTCGAGGCTCCGCATGTGGTGGATTATTTGTTGCAGCGCCGGATCCCGAAGCAGGGGGAGACGCTTCGGACCACGCTGGATCTTGCGGCGCAGAGAGCGGCGGAAGGGCTATTGAGGCGGCATCTGGCTCCTTTGGAGGATAGGCGAGTGGGAAACGGAGCGATCGTGGCGCTGGACACCGGGACGGGGGAAGTTTTGGCCCTGGTAGGCTCGCGGGACTACTTCGATCCCGAGGCCGGTCAGGTAAACGGGGCGCTGGCGCCGCGGTCGCCGGGGTCGGTGCTGAAACCGTTCACTTACCTTCTGGGCATTGAGGCGGGATTTGGTCCGGCGGCGATTTTGGCGGATGTGCCGGTGGAGTTTATGACCCCGACCGGGATCTATCAACCGCACAACTACGGCCGGACGGCGGCGGGCCCTGTCAGCGTGCGGCAGGCCTTGGCCAACTCCTTGAACATCCCCGCGGTCCGGTTGCTGGAGCGGGTAGGCGGAGCGGAGGTGTTGCGCCGGTTTCTGCGTGGGGCCGGGATCGGTCCTTTGGATCGGGAGGCTGATCATTACGGTTTGGGACTGACCTTGGGCAATGCGCCGGTGCGCCTCTTGGACGTGACGGCCGCCTATGCCGGGTTGGGACGGCTGGGCCGTTTTGGAGCGCCCCGCTTTTTTCTGGATGAGCTGGAAGCGGGGGAAACACTTCAGTGCCGCCCTGGAGCGGCCTGGCTGATCGGGAACATCCTAGCGGACGATGGAGCGCGGGTTCCAAGTTTTGGACTGCGATCCTGTTTGGATCTGCCGTTTCCGGCAGCGGTCAAGACGGGGACGAGTTCGGATTTTCGGGACAATTGGGTGGTTGGGTATACTCCCCGGTATACGGTGGGAGTTTGGGTAGGCAATTTCGACGGAGGGCCGATGCGAGGGGTCTCGGGTGTGACCGGCGCGGGCCCGTTGTTTCATGATCTGATGCTGTGGCTGCATGAGGACGAGGCGAGCGACTGGCCGGAAGCTCCGCCTGGGGTTGCGGAAGTCGTGGTGGATAGGCGAACGGGCAAGCGATTGGCGGAAGGGATGGCTGCTCCCGTCCCGATGAAGCACCGGCGCCGGGAGTGGGCCCTGCGAGAGTTTTTGCCGGAAGCGGTGGTTGCTGAGGACTACGATGCGGAGGGGAGGGCCTGGCTGGACCCTGGCTATGGGCAATGGTGGGCATCGCTGTCGAGGAAGCCGGAGAGTTACCGGTTGCGGCAGCCGCGGGACGCGGGTCCTGCGGCCCTTCAGATCGCGTTTCCCCTGCCGGGCACGGTGGTTTATTTGGAGAAGGCTCTTCCGTTCGGGGGACGCCGCGTCCCGTTGCGGGTTGGGAACGGCGAAAAAGTGGATTGGACGAGCGATTCGGCGGAGATTGTGCGAGAGGAGGACCGTTTCTATGCCGAGGTGTCCGCCGGGCGCCATCGATTCCGGGCGCGAGACCGGGGGTCCGGGGAAGAGGCGACGACTTGGATCCGTGTTGTGGGAAACGACGGCCGGGAAGAGTGAGGCGGTGTGATTCGGTGAAGTTCTGCTGCGGGCCCGGGAAGTGGGGCGCTGCCTATGCAGCGACGGGACTTGGGAGGGCACGTTTTGAAGGGGAGCGGAGGCGGGAGGCGCCGGCTTGCCTTGGCCGTTGACCCGTCCCGGCGCTGCGCGCCTCGAAAAAGAGCGGCGATTCTCGCCGCAGTCCGAGAGCACGCGGCTTTCCTTGGCCGTTGATTCCCAACGAACGAAATTGTTCGCCGCCAATGCCTAGTACTGATCGGCGCACAGGCAATGGCCGAGGGGCGTGAGGCGAAAGGGCGAGTTGACCCTTTGATCTTGCCGGGCTATTCGATGCGCTCGGGATTCCTGAATCAAGTTATGCATATGGAGAGAAGCGGAACCGGATTCGCTGCGCGAGGGTCGTGGGTGTGGGCATTCACGGCGGGGTCCGCTGTGCTGGCGTTGGGTTTGCCGGGTTGCGCCTCATTGGAGGAGCGAAGGGTTGCGCGCGAAACGCGAGAGGAGCAGCAGCGCATCCTGGCGGAGTATGAGGCTTTTGTGGCTTCCGAGGGTTACGCGAAGAACGTGTACCGGAACGACAATCTGTTGGAGGAATTGAAGCCGGAAGAGACGGAGATTGTGGTCTCCTTGAGCCGGCAGCGGGCCCTGGTGATGAAAGGCGCTCAGGTGGCCTTGGACACGCCTGTTTCGACGGGAAAACGGGGGCACGCCACGCCGAAGGGAAGCTACAAGGTTTTGGCGAAGTCCCGGATGCACCGGTCGAACCTCTATGGGGCCATCTACGATGCGGAGGGGAATCTAGTGACGGGCGGAGCTTCGACGCGGGTGGATGCTGTGCCGGAGGGGGGACGCTATGTGGGGACGGCAATGCCGTATTGGATGCGCCTGACCCCCACCGGAATTGGATTGCATTCTGGCTACGTTCCGTCTCATCCGGCCTCGCACGGCTGCGTGCGCGTACCCAAAGGGGTGCAGCCGATCATTTATGAGAAGTCGGAGGTGGGCACGCCTGTCCGTATTGAGGATTGAGCGGAGTTTTCGAAAGGGTCGCGAGCGAGCAGGATGAGGTTGAGGAACGGCTGCTGAGGGTTCAAGGCGGAGATGGACAAGGAACTCGAAGCATTGAGGGAGTCGGCCGAGCACCAGCGGCTCGAGGAAGAGCGCAGGGGATTTCGGGGCTGGAGGAACTGGGGGACGTTCTTGCCCGAGCGCCAATGGGGCACGGTGCGGGAGGACTATTCGGACGACGGAAACTGTTGGGAGTACTTTACGCACGATGACGCCCGGAGCCGGGCCTATCGATGGGGGGAGGACGGACTGTTGGGGTGGTGCGACCGAAAGTGCCAATTGTGCCTGGCCCCGGCGCTCTGGAACGGAGTGGACGGGATACTGAAGGAGCGGCTCTTCGGGTTGACCAACCCGGAAGGGAATCACGGAGAAGATGTCAAGGAGCTCTATCATTATCTCGACGCGACTCCCACCCATTCCTACTGCCTGGGCCTCTACCGTTATCCGCAAGCGGAATTTCCCTATATTGAGTTGGTTAGGGAGAATTCCAAACGCGGGGCGGACGAGACCGAGTTTGAGATCTTGGACACGGGAGTGTTCGAGGACGGCCGCTATTTCGATGTTTTCGTCGAGTACGCCAAGGCTTCGCCGAACGACATGCTGGCGCGCTACACCGCCTGGAACCGGGGTCCCGAGAAGGCGATGTTGCACATTCTTCCGCAGGTGTGGTTTCGCAACACTTGGTCTTGGGGCGCGGCGCACGAGGGGAGCCGGGTCAAACCGTTGCTGCGGATGGATGGAAAGGGGAAGCTGGTGGCGGACCACGAGACGCTGCACCGCAGCTTCGTGGAGTTCGATCCGGGATTGGAGGATCATTTCCGCGGTTTTCTCTTTACGGAGAACGTGACCAACGACCGGCGCCTGTTCCACCGGACCAACGACACGCGGGTGGTGAAAGACGGATTCCACGAATATGTGGTCAACGGGCGGGTTGAGGCGGTGAATCTGCGGGGCATCGGGACCAAGGCGGCGGGGCATTATGCGATGGAGATCCCGCCGGGCGAGAGCTTCACTGTCCGGCTGCGTCTTTACCGGGAGGGCGAGCATCCTTTGGGAAGGACCTTTGACCGATTCGACGCGTTGATGGAGCAACGCCGCGCTGAAGCGGACCGTTTCTACGAAGTGTTGCTGCCGGAATCGATGACGGCGGACGAGAGACTGGTGGCTCGTCAAGCTTACGGCGGTCTTTTGTGGTCCAAGCAGTTCTATCACTACATCGTTGCGGATTGGCTGGGAGGCGACGCCAACCGGCTGCCGACATCGCAGGCCCGGCGTCGCGGCCGCAACGCGGATTGGAGGCATCTTTATTCCCGGAACATTCTCTCGATGCCCGACAAATGGGAGTATCCCTGGTTCGCAGCCTGGGATCTCGCTTTTCATATGATCCCGTTTGCCCGGATCGACCCCGAATTCGCCAAGACTCAGCTCTTGGTGATGCTGCGGGAGTGGTACATGCATCCCAATGGCCAGATCCCGGCTTACGAGTTTGCTTTGGGAGACGTCAATCCTCCGGTGCATGCCTGGGCGGCGTGGCGGGTTTACCGGGAAATGCTGCTGCAAGGGCGCAAAGACCGGGATTTCTTGACGCGGATATTTCAGAAGCTGTTGTTGAACTTCACCTGGTGGGTCAACCGGAAGGACGCGGCGGGTCACGGCATTTTCGCTGGCGGGTTTCTCGGGCTGGACAACATCAGCATATTTGACAGGTCGCACCCTCCGCCGGGCGGCGGGTCGTGGCAGCAAGCGGATGGCACAGCGTGGATGGCGTTTTATTGCGCCTGGATGTTGCACATTGCCTTGGAGTTGTCCCGCGACGGGGAGAGACGGGCGGTGGCGTACGAGGATATGGCTTCCAAGTTTCTCGAGCACTTCGTGCAGATTGTGGATTCGATGAACACACACGGGGGTATGGGATTGTGGGACGAAGAGGATGGATTTTACTACGACCAGGTGCAGACGCAGCAGGAGGTGATTCAGATCCGGACGCGTTCTTTGGTGGGATTGCTGCCGATTATCGGCGTATTCATTCTGGAGGGGGAGGTTATGAATTCGCTCCCCGGGTTTCGGAGCCGGTTTGATTGGTTCTTGGAGAATCAAAAGGATCTCTCCCGTTACGTTCGTCACGAGGAGGAAGGAGATAATGGACGTTGGCTTTTTGCGTTAACGCCGGAGACGCGATTGCGGCGGATTCTGACGCGGCTTTTGGATGAGGACGAATTCCTGTCCCCTTACGGCATCCGGTCGTTGTCCAAGGCGCATGCCGAGCATCCCTTCATCCTGAATGAGAATGGGGAGGAGTACCGGCTCGAGTATGTTCCGGGCGAGGCCTGCGGTGGGATGTTTGGAGGCAACTCGAACTGGCGTGGGCCGGTCTGGTTTCCGATGAACCGCTTGATCATCGAGTCGCTCGAGATCTACGACCGGTTCTACGGGGAACGGTTTCAGGTCGAGTTTCCCACGGGGTCGGGAATTCTGATGAAGCTGGGAGACGTGGCGACGGAATTGAAGCGGCGGCTGGCGGGCTTGTTTCTTCTGGATGCCAAAGGGCGCCGGCCGGTGTTTGGCGGGAACCCGTACTACAGCGCCGACCCTAACTGGAGCGATTGTCTCCAGTTTTATGAGTATTTTCATGGGGAGACAGGGCGAGGGTTGGGGGCCAGCCATCAGACCGGTTGGACGGCGCTGGTCGCGACGGTTTTGGAGGACTTGGCGCAGCGGAGGGAGGAGCGGGAGAAGGCTTCCGGGCATGTGGAGGAACCGAAACCGGTTCCGCCTCCGTAGCCGGCATTTCTCATTCGATCTCCATCGTGGTCGTGCGCTTCGACCACCGTTTCTTCACTTGCGGCAGATTTGCAGAGGAGCGGGCGTGAGATCAGTGGCGGGAGGGGAGGCTACGGGGCCGATAGTTTGCACGCACTTGAGAGGCGAATTCGCACAGGGCTGCCAGGGGATCGGGTCCGCTGATGAGAGGATGACCGATGACAACGTACTCGGCGCCCTTGCTCACGGCCCGGAGGGCATCTTCGATGCCGAAGCAGCCTGCTCCGACCGGGCAGTCGACTGCGGCGAGGACTTCGTCGAGCCATTGGGTCGAGTCGCGAGAAGGGTCGGCGCGGCGTTCGTCGGCGCTGTAGTGCAAATAGAGGATATCGGCTCCCCAGGCGGCGCATTGGCGGGCGCGTTCGGCTTGGTTCTTGACTCCAATGGTATCGACGACCACGCCGATGCCAAGCTTCTTGCCTTCGTCAATGGCGGAGCGGACCGTTTCATCGGAGGCATTGGCGCAGACGGTCATGAGGTGAGCGCCTTGTTCGTGGGTGCGTTGGACATTCTTGAACCCGGAATCCATCGTTTTGTAGTCGGCGAGGACGACGCGGTTGGGAAAAGCGGTCGCGAGGGCTCCGATGGCCTTGAATCCCTGGCAGGTAATGAGCGGAGTGCCGGCTTCGAGCCAATCGATACCGGCTTCCAAGGCGATGCCGGCCATGGCCAGGGCTTCTTCGACGGTGGAGTAATCGAGGGCGATCTGAGTGATGGGAGGATGGAGTGCGACCATGGCGGGTTATGCGGACAACCTCTACAATATCCCGGGACCTTGGTATGATTTTTGTTTCCAAATGCAATCGAGCCGCGTCTGGATCCGGCCGCGCAGCATTTCCGTTTCCGAAGGAGGCCACGCGATTCCGCCGGGAAACGGTGAGGAAGTTCGATGCGGCGATCGACGAAGGCGGTGCGGCCGAAGCCTCCTGCTTCGGGTTCTGCTTCGATGGAAAAGACTCGCAGGTCAACAATCCGGACGTTTTCCTCTTCGGGCTGGAAGAAACCGGCTTCGCGCAGGTTGAGGTTGATGGTGCGGCCTTCGTTGAGGGCCTCGATCTCCTCTTTCAAGAGGTTGAACCGGATGGGGACGGACCGCTCGGGCCGGTTTGAGTTGTAGTGATCGAAGATGGTTTCGGCGACGGCGGACAACCTCTCTTGCTGGGTCTTTCAACTTGCTGGACCGCTGCAGCAGCATTAAATTGGCACACTGGGCGAAAGGGGTTCCCCTCGCAGAAAGGCGTTCGGGCGGCCCGGCGTCCCAACGTGCCAATGGGAAAGGAGACTGAATCCATGACGGTGAACGATCATCTCTCAGAATTAGGGCGCGATTTGGAGGTGGACTTGCGGGAGGCGCAGCGTTTGCTTGAGCTGAGTTGGGAGGACGCAGTGGGGGAAATGCGCTCACGGCGGGCGACGCTGGGGGAAGAGGCGCAACGCGCCGTTCGGAGCCTTGAGCCTCTCGCGAATGAGGCGGATTCGCGGATGCAGGAAGTGCAGGACCGGTTGGGAGAGCTGAACCTGCTGCTGGCCGAGGAAGAAATCGGGGATATGGAAACCTTTCTCAAGTATCGTGAACGGGTCTTGGGCGCCATGGAAGCGGCGAGGGACGCTTTGGCCCGGCTTGAGGCGGAAGGTCGCGCCGGGTGGAGTGAGCGGGGAGAAGTCATGAGGGAAGTGTGGCGGCGTTTCTTTGGAAGTTTGGAGCTGGTCCGGATTCACTTGGCGCGGGACGGGCAAATGGCTTCGGAGCGATTCGAGCAGGAGCGGGTTCAATTGATTGAGGACCTCGGGAGAATTCGGGAGACGCCTCACAAGACGTGGACAGGCCAGGATCTCAAAACGGCCTTGACGGAACGGTATCAAGCGTTTGTGCCGTATTTGAGGGCATTGCTGGTATGGCCGGACGAGGTGGCGCCGAAGCCTCCCGGTCAGAAGCGCGAAGATTAGTCCGCGTTGATTTTGGGGTCGACTTCCCATGCCGAACCCGCTTATTCTTGCGGTATGAACACCCCTTCCCCGACTCGAATTCAGGTTTGTACAGATTGTAACGAACTCAGCCGGAGGAGTTTTTTGCGGCGCGGGGCGGGGGTTATCGCGGCGGGCGCGGCAGGCGCTTCCGGCGTCGCGATTCCGGGACTGTTGAGCGCGGCGCCGAAACCGGAATCGGCGTCGGAGACTTTGGCGGCGGGTCTATTTCGGAGCTTGAGTGAGGAACAACGGAAGGCCTTGGTGTTTCCCTTTGACGATCCGCTGCGGCAGAAGGTGGACAACAACTGGAACATCACGGAGAAGACTGTGGCTGAGTTTTTCAAGGCGGATCAGCAGGCCATGATCCGCGAGTTGTTCCTCAAGATGCACAGTGAGGAATATGCCGAAACCGTGATGAAGCAGGTGGAGCACGACAGTGGAGAGAAAGGATTCGGGGCGTCGTCGGTGGCGTTTTTTGGCGAACCGGATTCGCCGGGGTTCGAGTTTGTTTTGACGGGCCGGCACTGTACCCGCCGCTGTGATGGGAACACGGTCGAGGGCGCCGCCTTCGGCGGCCCGATCTTTTACGGACATGCTGCGGAAGGTTTTAACGAGAAGCCGGACCATCCGGGCAACGCCTATTGGTTTCAAGCCAAGCGAGCGAACGAGCTGTTCCAGATGCTCGATGGAAAGCAGAGGGAAACGGCATTGCTAGGAGACAGCCGCGGCGAGCACGGGACCGACACTGTGAAATTGTCGGGCAAGAAAGAGGGATTACCAGGGCTTCCCTTTTCCGGGATGAGCAGTGATCAGGTAGACCACGCCCGCAAGGTATTGCGGGACCTGCTCGCGCCTTTCCGCGCGGAGGACGCTGAGGAGGCGATGCAGTTGATTGAAGCCAACGGATTCGGGCATTTGCACATCGCGTTTTACCGGAACGAGAATATCGGCGGAGACACGGTGTGGGACGTCTGGCAGATTGAGGGTCCGTCCATGGTCTGGTATTTTCGGGGCGATCCCCACGTCCATGTATGGGCGCACGTGCGGGAAGCGCCGCTGGCCTGAGCGCGCATTTGCAATAGGGAAGCTCACACGCATTTCTCATAGGCGAACGCGGCGCCTCGGCCGCGAAGCGCATCTCGCCCGGGCAGGAGTGGGAGGGTGCGCTGGTTGGCCCGGCCTTGGGGGGCAGGCGCGAGGGCGGGAGTGGCGGCGGTCACGCCGCGTTGTCCGCCGGCAGCCTCGATTTTTCAGGGTATCGCCGCATCTTCTAAGACGACGCGGACGCGGAAGAACAGGCTGGGAGGGAATGGAAGTAGGGATGCATGGACGGCGATGATGCCTGCGTCTTTCGCGTCCTCACGCAGGGAGAATCCGGGGAAGGTCTTGCTTCCTCCGAGGAGGATCCGCCATCCTTCCGCGAGACTATCGCTGCGGAACTCGGCTACGGGAGTCCAAAGGTCCAGGTTAGAAGAGGCTTCCAAGATGTAGATCAGATCGGCGGCGTCCTGACGTCTCGAGAAGGTGAAATCGGCAGTATGAGGATCCACCGAGAGGCCGTGGGGATCCAATTGCTCGAAGCGCAGGGGATGTCCTCCGAAAGCGTATTCTAAGAGGTTGCTCCTCCCGTCGGTGTCGGGATCGGCGCTGGGCAGCGGATTGGCGACGGCTCCGGCGGGAATCCCGGATTTCATGGAGTCAAACCACTGGGGATAGGTGAGGAGACCGGGGGAGGCCTGGTGCAGCACGGCGATGGCATCGAGATCGAAGCCCCCCGTCGGGAAGGGCGTGGGGAAGGGATCGTTCACGGGGTTTCCACCGCTATCGAAGGATGCGAAAGCGGGATTGAGAGAGCCGACGACATCGACGATCCGCACGAAAGACACGCTGGAGAGACCGAGGACCGAGAGGTCAAATCCCGTTCCCAGTCCCGCGGGGTAAAGACCGGCGAAGTTCTCCAGGGAGGAGGGATCGAGGGCGCCAAAGGTCCCTATCTGGCGCGTGGAAGCGTTGCCTTGCAGAGCGGGAAAGCGATGGAAAGCCTGGCCGTCGCTGCTGACTTCGACGAACGCCAGTTCGAGAAACAGGGAGGAGAAACCGTTCTCGAAAACTGCAAAATCCGGACCCGGACCGTCGATAATGGGAAGGGAGAAGGAGAGAGTGATGGAACCGCCATCGCCTAGACTCACCACGGGGAAGGGGTTGTCGGCGGCGGCATCCGCGGGGCCGAGGGCGAAATCGGGAAACCCATGGGACGCCAAGGGAGAGGCGGGATCTCCGGCGAACTCGGGACCTGGACGGAAGTCGGCGACGCCAGTGGCCCAGGCTTTGATGGAGGGGTCTGCGGCGTCGATGGCTGGATTCCCGGCCCGAATGGGGCCGGCGAAGAGGGCGCCGAGCAGGGAGCACCAGAAAAGCAGGGTCGACCGCGCCGCGACCCCGGACGAGCATCGCCTCCGAGTGGAACGGCTCTCAGGGCGGCGCCGGCGGCGCCGGATCAAGACCGCGAAAGACAAGGCGGCCAGCGCCGGCGCCGAGGCTTCTGGGATGGGAGAAACGGCGACTGGTTGGGCCGGGCTGCGGCTTCCGTCTCCGTAAATGAACCCATCCCAGGCCCCGTCGGCGAGGGGCCGGTTGTGGATGCCGGTACTCGAGAACGTCCAAGGGGCAGGATCGTCGGGGTCGTAGGGATTGCCGAGCGGGACGACCTCAGTTGCGGGCGGGACGGCATGGCCGTTTTGGGCAGGGTCGTCGGGATGGAAGTAGACCTCATTGTTGACGAGATAGTTCCAGAAGCTGGAAACGCCGTCCCAGCCAGGGCGAAACCGGTCTGCGGTTCCGTCGAGATCTGCGTCAAAGCGGAAATGGGATACGAATTCCTCATCGACGCCGGCGATGTTGAGGCGGGGATCGGCCTGAAGGATAGTTCGGAGCATATCGGTTGCGGAGGTGGGATCGGACGGGTTCCAGCGAAATCCCCAAGCCAAGGGCGCCAGGCCATCGTCCCAGTCAATGACGAGAACGGCGCGATGCGCCCCTGGGGAATCGGATCCGGTCCAAAAGCGGATGTCCTGCAGGCTGAAGGCAGCGGGGCAGGGCAGGACGGGGAAGGCCGCCAGAAAGGCGGCCACGGTGAGGCGGCATCGGGTCATCTTTTTGGCGCGAAAAGATTATCTGGCTCCGCGACGCCTCCGTATTCTGGCTTCCGGCTTCGGACCTCCTTCCCGCCTTCACCCGCCCGGGAGCGGATTGGCGTATGGGAATTCGTAACCGGTTACAGCAGCGCGACTGCTCCGGATTTTCACCGGATTCCGAGCGGCGGGCGGAGGGAGCGAGACGGGAATCTCTCTCCCGGCGGCTTAGATAAACTGTGTCCGGGGAGAGGCAAGCGATTTTCCTTCTGGGGGCGAGTAAAAGAGGCTGTCCTCGGAGAGGGCATCTTGCGCGCGGCGATGGACCCACACGCTTTGGACCATGCCGAGCAGGAACATGCAGGTCACGGCGAAGGTGCCGCCATAACTGACGAGTGGCAGGGGAAGGCCGGTGACGGGAACGAGCAGGACGGTCATTCCGATGTTGAGGAAGACATGGACAAAAAGCATGCCTACGGCGCCGACGACAATGAGCCGGCCGGTTTCATCGCGGCTGTAGAAGCCGACGAAGAGGCAGAGCATGAGCAGGAGACAGAAGGCTGTGATCACCAGGAGGCAGCCGCGGAAGCCGAATTGTTCGGCGATAACGGCGAAGATGTAGTCATTGATCTGAACTCGCGGGCTGAGGAGGCCGATTTCGGTGAGGGTTTGGGCGTCGGCGTTTTCGGCCTTGATCCGGTTGCCGAGGAAGCCTTTGCCCTCGGCTCCACCGGAAGCGATGGTCACGAGAAAGAGGCGCGTATCCCAGCCTTCATCCCGTTCGAGGATGGATTCGCCTTGGCGATAGGCTTGGAAGACGTTAATGCGCAGCCGTTGATAGTCGTCCAGGCCAAAGACGTAGGCCCAGGGGAAGAGATTGACGCCGAGCAGCGTGATCACGAAGAGGTAACGCAGGGGAATGCGGGCGAGAAGGAGGATGAAGGCGACGGTCGGCAGCCAGACGAAGGCGGAACCGATGTCGGGCTCGAGAATAATGAGAACGAGCGGCGCGAGGACAAGTCCGGCGGTGAGGGCAAGGCGCAGGAAGGGGTTTTCGAAAACGGGATGCAAGCGGCGAAGTTCGCCGAGGGCGACGGCGAGAGCGATGATGCCTCCGACGATCGCGATCTGGGAGGGTTGGACACTGAGCCCGGCGATTTCGATCCAACTGCGGGCTCCGGATTTAACCTCGCCGATGAAGCGCACGGCTGTGAGTCCGGCGATGCCGGCTAGGTAGAAGGGGAAAGCTCCCCACCGGACCCACCGGTAGTCGGTGAGGCTGGCGGCGAAGTAGACGGCGAATCCGACCAAGATCCAGACGATTTGGCGCTTGTAATAACTGGCCAGATAGGCGTGTTCCCCTGTGCGCATGAAGGAAGCGCTGTAGATGGCGCAGACGCCGAAGGCGAGCAGGCCGGTCATGGTTAGGAATAGGATCCAGTTATGACCCAGAAACTTCCGGAATAGGGGAGTCATGGCCGTTGCGGACGATCGCGCGAGGCGGGGAAAGGGGCGCCGCTCTCAAGTCGAATAGAGAAACCCGGTGAGCGGGCTCGTCGCCTCGGCGGAAGAGGAACTTGGGGGAAGACCGGCCTCGAAAGCGCCGCGGCCGGCGGCAACGGCGAGCCGGAAAGCGTTGGCCATGGCGACCGGATCCGGGGAAACGGCGATGGCGGTGTTGATAAGGACGGCGGCGGCGCCCATTTCCATGGCTTCCGCGGCGTGGCTGGGGGCGCCCAGTCCGGCGTCGACGATGACGGGGACGGAACTCTGCTCGATGATAATGCGGATTTGGGCCCGGGTTTCCAGACCGCGGTTGCTTCCGATGGGCGCACCTAAGGGCATGACCGCTGCGCATCCCGCGTCCTGCAACCGTTTAGCCAGAACGGGGTCGGCGTTGATATAGGGGAGGACGGTGAAGCCTTCGGCAGCGAGGATCTCCGCGGCTTCGAGGGTCTCGATCGGGTCGGGAAGAAGATAGCGGGGATCGGGATGGATTTCGAGCTTGACCCAGGGAGGCAACCCGGCCGTGACCGCCAAGCGGGCCAGACGGACGGCTTCCGCGGCGGTGCTGGCGCCGCTGGTGTTGGGGAGGATCAGGAAGCGCTGGGGATCGATGGCGTCGAGGATGTTGGAAAAGGGATCGTCGCGGCCGGAGAGGTCGGCCCGGCGCAGGGCGACGGTGACGATCTCGGTTTGGGCCGCATCGAGCGCAGAGGTCATGACCTCCGGCGAGGAGAATTTTCCGGTGCCTAGGAGAAGGCGAGACTGAAAAAGCCGGTCTCCGAGGAGAAAATCAGGATGCGTGTTGGGTGGAGGCATGCCGGGATGGGCAGGCGGAGAACGGCGAAGGAATCGCCCTTCAGGAACCGGGCGTCCGGCCGGCGCTCCCTTGGAGATAGCGTTTCGACATTTTGAAATAGGCGATCCGCGTCCATTGATCGGCGGGCGCCTTAGCCTCCTTCGATTCAAGGAGTTCGACGGTCCAATCCTTTTCCAGGTTGCCCCGGTATTCCATGAAGATCATGGGGTTGCCGTAGCCCTCGGTGCCGATGGCAATCGAGCGAGGCGAGTCTGCGTTGGCAGGGCGGCCGTTGTCGAAGTGGAAGGTGTGGGCGTCTCCCCGGATTCGTCCATCAGGATCGCGAAGCAACACTTGCAGATAGGACTCGCCGGACCCGCCGGTGGTCTCGATTTCGACGGCCGGAAGAAACTTGGCTTCCGGACGGGCGGCATCGCCGTCTTGGCGGTCACGCCAGTAGGTTTCGATTTTGGAAATAGTGAGAAACTTGCCCTGCGCCGGAAGCCGGAGAGAATCCTCAGGCGCGTCCGCGGATGCTTTCGTGCGCTCGGGAAGCATGAGACTGACGAACGCAATCCCGCCCGCGAGAATGACGAGGGCAATACCGGCCAGTGCGGCTTTTTCCATCCCTCGGAGTCCCGCCGGCCCGCTGGCTGGCGGCGCGCTGGCGGGAGAAGCTTTCGGTGGAAGGGGTGGATTGGAAGCGGCAGCCGCTGGACCGGACCCGGAAGAGGGAGGAGCAGCGGGTTGCTCTGCTTTGGGAGCAGGGGCTGGGGCGGGTTGGGTGGGCGGCGGAGCTTCGATGCTTGGCTGCCGGGGCTGGCTGACGGGCTCGTCGCCGGTCTCGAACGAATCGGCGGCGGGGCGGAACGAGGAAGTCGAGGGCGTCTGCTCTGGCGCACGCCGGCCTGGCTCTGAGGAGGGCGGCTGACGTTTGGAAGCCGCCTGAGCAGGCGCGTTGAAGGGCTGAGGAGCGGGGGCGCGAAACGGCTCGCTTCGGCCCGGAACGCGCTCGCCAGGCATGTGGGCCCGTTCGATCGCGGGTTCCGCGGGATCATCGAGATTTTCGAGACTGAGTTCCGACCCTTGATCGAGAGCAGGATGGTCCTCGGGAGGAGGCGCCGGATTTTTCGATGGCGGGCCGGCCGCAGAGGTTTCCTCCAGAAAATCTCCCAAATCGTCGACGAAGCGGTCGCGCGAGCCGGGGCGTTTGGATTCGTCGGCCATGCCTGTAAACGGTGAAGAGTGAAGTATCACTGGCATCATCTCGGGGGGTGAACGGAAATGCAACCTCGAACGTCCGCGGGCGTTGGGGATTTGTTTGCTTGGCTTGGGGATGATTGCGGCGATGCTTAAAGACCGGAATGATGCGGCAACGGAGGCGGCGAAACGTCGAACGGGTTACTCCGGATCTGGAGGAGGACCGGGGGTTTGAGGATGCGTTTCAATCCGTTGGCGAGGTTCTCCCCGAGGTGTTGAAGAAGCTGCGCCTCGAGGACCGTCTGACGTTGCATCAGATCGAGCAAACGTGGTCGAACCTGGTCGGTCCGTCGGTGGCCCGGCAGGCGCGTCCGGCTCGTTTGGTGAGGTCGGCACTGGTGATTCAAGTATTGCAGCCCAGCGTCCGTTACTTTTTGGAGACGCGCCGGACGGCTTTGTTGCAACATTTTCAGGCCCGCTTTGGCGCAGAGCGGATCGGGGCGATCCGTTTCGTTGTGAGTTGAGGGGTGGAGCGTAGGGCCGAGAGGCAGCGAGGCGAGGGATCAGACGTAGGGCCAAAGATGCAGATGCCGGAGCAGGGAACAGGGGAGGTTGAGGGTTCCTTTCGGATGGATGGATCAAAACGGAGCGGCGGCCGCATCGAGATCTCGGGTCTTCGTTTGCGGACGCGGGTGGGTGTGCCCGAGGATGAGCGCCGTATTCCGCAGGAAGTATCGATCGATCTGGCCATGGCGCCGACGAACGGCCTATTCGATCTGGGAGATCGATTAGAAGGGGCTGTCGATTACCACGCCGTGGCGCTTTTGGTCGAGGGCATCGCCGCCGCGGGTCAACGGCGGCTCATCGAAACGCTGGCGCAAGACATTCTCGATGGCGTGATGGACTCGTTTCCGGTGGCGGAACTGGAAGTGGTGATTCGCAAGTTTGTTCTTGCGGACACCGACCATGTGGCCGTGCGCTTATGGCGGCGCCGGGATGGGCCTTTTTGAGGCGCCGGGAGCGTTGGCGGAGCCGAACCCGCATTTCTCATACCCTTACTGCTGTGGCGCGCTGCGCCCCGTCCTGCCCACATTCCGCTGGCCTCGGGCTTGAGCAGGGTCTATTCACCCAGCTCTGCGCCCTCGGCTGCGCGCGGCGTTGCCGTCGTTGCGCTCCGCCCTTCGGGCAGCCCAGAGAGCTGGCTGTCTCCGTCGCTCGGCTGGCAGGAAGGGGTTGGCAGCGCCTCGCGACGAAACGGTATGAGAAATGCGGGCTATGGAGATTTCCCAACGAAGAAGATTGAGCTTGAACGGGATTAGGCTGTCGAAGATCCCGACAAAAGGAAAGCGCTTGACCGGCTCTGAGTCTATTTCCACGGTGGCATCCTCTTCCGCCGCGCAACCATTGGTTTCCGCGGGAGGGAAAGCGTCGATGGATCGAAAGGAGGAAGCAAATGGGGACGCGGAGCTTGTGCGGCGGGCGCAAGCAGGAGATACCAAGGCCTTCGATGAGCTGGTTCTGAAGTTCACGTCCCGCTTGCACGGGCTCGTTTACAACATGACCGCGAATCGAGAGGACACCGACGACCTGCTTCAGGACATCTTCGCCAAGGCCTACCGCTCGCTGAGGCGGTTCCGGGGACATTCCTCCTTCTACACCTGGATCTACACGATCGCGGTGAACATGACCTTGAACTTTCTGAAGAAGCGGGGCCGGCGTCAGACCACGAGTCTGGAGCAACTGGACTTTGAGGCCATCGACCGCGACGTGGCCTTGGGCGGCTTGTTGTCCAACAGCGATCCGGTTCGCGAGACCCACATCCACGAACTGCAGCGGAGATTGAACGAGGCCATGTTGCGGCTGTCTGAGGATCACAGAGCGGTGGTCACCATGTTCGATATTCAGGGGCTTCCACACTCCGAGATTAGCGAGATCCTCGGGATTTCTCAGGGGACGGTGCGATCCCGGTTGTTTTATGCCCACAGGCAGCTCCAGAATTTTCTGGAGGAATTCCGCAGATGAACGGGAGCAACGGCGCCCGGGTCTAAGTCACAGAAGAGAGTCTACAGCCAGCATGAGCGAACCTCGATTTTCCGGAGATGACGGGTGGGTGACCTCCCTGTTGCGTCTGAAGCGCTATGAGGCGCCGGAACCCGGTTACGCCGTGGATTTTCTCGAGCGCTTCCGGGAGCGGCAGCGGGCGGAGATGCTGAAGGGATCGGCGACGCGGCTTTGGCTGGAGCGTTTGGGAACCTATTTGGACAGCGGGCTTTTCCCGCGATGGATGGTCGCAACGGGAGCTGGAGCGGCGCTCGCAGCGATGGGCGGGCTGGCTTGGTGGGGAGGACAGGAGTTGCGAGGGCCGTCGATGGCCGGCGGGTTTCCGAGCAGTGGAGTTTATCTCGATTCGCGGGCAGTGGTTCCGGTCGAGTTGCAGGGTCCCTTTGTTCCCTTTCCTGCGACGGATGTTGGGCAGGCGGGATCGTTTGACCATATTCAGTTGGTTCCTCCGGACTATGTGGCTCCGGACCTGCGACCCGGTCCTTAACCCACATTTCTCATACTGTTTCCGCTGTGGGCTAGAGAAAGGCGGGCCTCCGATAGAACTGGCGCTGAAGGGCAGTTCATGCTTTCTTAGGGGCAACCCCCTTGCCGCACGATGTTTTCACCACCACGGATGCCTTGGCTCCCGTGGGCAGGCGCCTTGATCCTGTCCGCCGGAGTGATTCCGGGCGCTTGGACCGCGCCCATTCTGTCCGAAGTCATGTCGGACAACCGAACCACCTTGACGGACGAGGACGGAGATTACTCTGATTGGATCGAGATCTACAATCCGGGCGACGCGGCCATCGAACTCGAGGGGCACTTTCTCACGGATGATCCTGAGGACTTGGAGAGGTGGGAGTTTCCGGCGGCGCAGATCCCCCCGGACGGTTTCTTGATTGTCTTCGCTTCGGGGAAGGATCGCGCTGTATCTGGATTGGAGCTGCACACGTCTTTCGGATTGAACCGGGATGGCGAGTGGCTGGCTTTGGTCGATCCTGACGGGAGCGCTATTCTGGACTCGATCGATCCGCTTCCTCCGCTCGATGGGGATGTGAGTTACGGAGTGGTCTCGAACGGCGAGGAGTCTACGCTGGAGATCCTCGATGCGCCGAGTCCTGGGGAACCGAATGTGGCCAACATCGTGCGGTTTTCGGAGCCGGGGCGAACCTTTGTCGAACCCTTTCTGCTGGAGATGACGACGCCGTCGGGCGAACCCATTCGCTACTCGACGAACGGGGCCAAACCGAGCTTGTTCAATGGGCAGACCTACACGGGGCCGGTGACCATCAGCAACACGAGTCTGGTCGTGGCCCAGGCGGGGAATGGAGCAGTGTTCACTGAGGTCTACCTGCAAGTGGAAGCGGGAATGCAGAGCTTCAGCTCGGACATTCCGGTTGTGCTGGTTTCGTCCCGGCAGGGGAGCTTCAATCAGACCCAGTTTAAGGAGATGGCCATCGGCTTCTTCGAGCCGGGAGCAGAAAGCGGCCGGACAGAAGTGGTGGGCCCGGCGCAGTTGGCGACCCGGGGCGGCATGCGTGTGCGCGGCGAGACTTCGGCGAGCTTCCCGAAGCAGCCCTACCGCCTCGAGTTTTGGGAAGCAAAAGCCGGAGCGGAGGATGTTGACCGCGTCCTGTCGCCTCTGGGGTTACCGCGAGAATCCGATTTTATCTTGAACGCTCGCTATGAATTCGACCGGACCCTCATGCGCAATGATTACATTTTCGAACTCAGCCGGCAAATTGGGCAGTACGCGGCGCGGACTCGTTTTGTGGAGTTGTATGTAAGCACGGACAATGATCCCATTGGGTCTGACGACTACCGGGGCGTCTACTCCTTCGGAGAGAACCTCAAGCGGGACGGAGCGCGGGTCGATTTGCAGTCGCTGCCGGTGGAAGCGGCGGCGCCGCCGGAGATCACGGGCGGTTACCTATTCAAGAAGGACAAGGACGATCCGGGAACGTGGAATTTCAGCGGAGGCGGCGAGCCCCTCCAAATGGTCTACCCACTCGAGGAACAGCGCGCTGAAAGGGCTCACCAGCAGACGTGGTTGGCGGAGCATCTGGACGCCTTGCGCCAGTCGACGCTGTCGTCCGTTCCGGAAACTGGCTATCACAACTACATCGACGAGCGGGCATGGATCGATCACCACCTTCTCAATGTGCTGATGCTAAACGTCGATGCCCTCCGGCTCAGCGCGTATTTTTACAAGGACCGGGAGGGATTGGTTGTGGCAGGGCCCGTCTGGGACTTCGACCGGTCGGCGGGATCGACCGATGGGCGGTCTGCGGTAGCGGAACTGTGGCGAGGTCAGGGCGGCGATTCGGGAACGCATTTCTTCAAGCGGGATCTGGGGACCCCGGTCTGGTGGGAGAATCTCTTTAACCTTCGCGACTTTCAACAGGCCTGGGCGGACCGGTGGCGCAAATTGAGGCAAGGGCCTTTCAGCGTCGAGCATTTGCATGCGCTGGCCGATCAGATGGCCGCGGAGATCAACGAGGCTCAGGCTCGCAATTTTCAGAGGTGGCCAGGCGCTCCGCCCCGGTCCGCTGGCGCCATGCGCTACACCGAGTTGAGTGGATTCGCCGGAGAGGTGGACAATCTCAAGGGCTGGCTTCAGGCCCGGGTCGAGTGGATCGATGGGCAACTCATTCAGACTCCCGTTCTGACGCCGGGCGGTGGCGTGCATCCCCGCGAGACGACGGTGCGCATGGCGGGAGGTGGCTCTATCTTCAATCCGGACGAGATCTGGTTCACTACAGACGGGACTGACCCGCGCGGAGCGGGCGGAGAACCATCGGACGAAGCCACGCTGTATGCCGGGTCCGCCCCGCCGGTGTTGACCCGGTCCACCACGATCATGGCCCGGAAGAAAGACGACAACTATCGCCAACCTCTCAATGGCCCTGACCAGCAGTGGAGCGCACCGGTGCGGACCCGGTATTTCGTGGGCGCCGAACCGGCATCGCCTTCGAACTTGGTGGTTTCGGAGATCATGTACAATCCCGCGGGGCTCAGTCCGGAGGAGCAGAACGCCGGATTTGTTGACGGCGATCAATTCGAGTTCATCGAACTGCACAACACCGGTCAGGAACCGGTGGATCTCGCGGGGGTCCGATTTGACGCCGGGGTCAACTTCGGATTCTCCGACGCCGAAGAGATTCTGATTCCACCGGGAGGTTTTCTATTGCTTGTGGCGGATCCGGAGGCTTTTGCCGCGCGCTACGGGAGCGGCATCGCTTATCACGGCGCCTACACCGGCCGGTTGCAGAACGGTGGGGAGACCATCCGTCTGTTGACGCACGGCGGCGACCTGTTGCTGAGCTTTCGTTATGACGACGAAGAAGGCTGGCCCCAGGAAGCGGACGGCGACGGGCACAGTTTGGAACGTGCCGGTGATGGGTCCCATCCTGATCCGGCGGATCCGGAGCATTGGAGGGCGAGCGCTGTAGTCGGCGGGACTCCCGGCAGGGGGCCAGGGGAAGAGCCGGTCGAAACGGGTTATGCGCTTTGGAGGACGGAGGTTTTCACACCTGAGCAACTGCTGGATCAAGAGCTGTCCGGCGATCAGGCAGACCCTGAGGGCGATTTGCTGGTGACTTTGATGGAATACGCCTTGGGCGGACTTCCTTTTGTCAATGACACCGCACGATTGCCTTCGGCGGGAAGCATCGATATTGAGGGTCAAGCCTACCTGACGCTGACGTTCCAGCGGCCGCAGGCGCTCCCGGATATCGATTATTCCGGCGCGGCGTCCAATGACTTGAGCGAATCAGCCGCGGAGGAAGTCATGATCGAGCATTCGGTCACGGACAACGGCGACGGATCCGAAACAGTGGTGTTGCGGGATCCGCAGGCAATCCTTGGCGACGCGCAGCGGTTCGCTTGGTTGCGAGTGAGCCACCGTCCTCAGGTTGTTCCCTGATGAAGGGGAGCAAAGGCCGGATGAGGAGCTGCAGCATGAGATCGATGCGATGCGCCGCGACGCTGGCTGCTGTGTGGATGGCGAGCGTGCTTGATGCGAGCGTCGCGGACGTTTTGCAGCCCGGAAACAGCCTGCCTGGTCTGCGGCTGCGGGATGCGGACTCCGGGGAGTGGAAACGATTGGACGGCCTTCGCGGCCGGCCGGCCGTGCTCCACGTCTTTGCATCTTGGTGAGCCGGTTGCCGGACGCACGTGCCCGTGTGGCGCGCACGCATCAAGCCATGGGTGGATAACGGCGCCGTCCAGGTCGCGGGCGTGCTCCAGGAGCAGCATCCGGAACGGGCATTGCTCTTTCGCCAATGGAAGGAGTTGGATTTTCCGCTGCTTTCCGATCCTTTGAATCTCTTGGACGTGAAGGCCGTGCCGATCACCTTGTTGGTCGACGCGAACGGCGTCATCCGTTTTCGCAATCCGAGCGAAGAGGACTGGGAGCGCTTTCTCGCACTCGAGCCGGCGCAGGCTCCAGAACCTCCGGAATTGCCGGGGCAGGCATGGGCCGAAGCGGATTTTGCGGCTCAGGAAGGGCGTTTTGAAGAGGCGTTGAGTGGTTATGCCCGGGCTTTGGTGGACGATCCGAGTGAGGGGCGACTGCATTTTCGATCCGGAGTTGTCTACCGGGCGCGGCACGATTCCGGGAAAGGGCGTCCTGACGATTTTGCCCAAGCGGCGCAGTTCTGGCAAAGGGCGCTGGACTTGGAACCCGGCCAGTACATTTGGCGGCGGCGGATTCAGCAATACGGCCCGCGTTTAGACAAGCCCTATCCCTTCTATGACTGGGTCAAGGACGCGCGCCGCGAGATTGTGGAGCGTGGGGGCGAGCCTTTGCCATTGCGCGTGGAACCCAGTGGAGCGGAGTTGGCCAGTCCGGCCCGGCCCGGAGAAGCATCCGGCCCGAATCACAATCCCGACCCCGAAGGCAGCATTGAGCGCGTCGAGGAGGAGAGTCTGGCGGTGGAAGCCGTGGCGGTCTTCTCGACCGCGAGGGATGCAGGGACCGGGGCCATCCGGGTTCATCTGCGGTTTCGCCCGGCCGGGGACTCGGGGCTCCACTGGAACAACGAGGCCGAGCCGCTCACAGTCTGGATCGACACTCCCGCCGGCGCTGAAGCCGTGCCGGTTCGCCTCGAATATCCGAATCCCGAGGACCGGGCCGTGAGCGCGGAGGAGCGCACGATCGAGTTTGAACTGACCTGGCCCGGCGGGGAGGCCGGACCTGAGAGCGTAGGGGGCTTCGCATTGTTCAACGTGTGCCGGGACGACGATGCCCAGTGTCTTTTTCGGCGCCTTGATTTCCGGGTGGATCTGACCCGGCAGCAGAGGCGTTGACCGGCGGTGATTCGTTCCAAATGGTCGCCTATTCTGTAATGGCCTTTGCAGCCTCTTCGTGTAAAAGATTTCCTCACATGAAAAAGGGCGTTTCTCTGGTGGCCGTACTTCTGGCGGTGATTGCGGCGGTATCGATAGGTTGGAACATCTATCAGACTCTCGAGATGAGGCAGCTTCGTGCGGAACTCGATGAGGCTCATGCGGCCAGGACGGCAGGGATGGCTCCTTCGAATCCCTCTCTCATTGGAGCGGTGGATGAGTCCGAGAAACAGCCGTCCGCGGGATCTGAAACGGCGCCGGCTGTTGGCCCCGCCGGGAATGACGTCGAGCAAGGCAACGATCCTTTTGCGGGCATGACCCCGGAAGCGCTACGGCAAATGATGTCGAGTCCTTCGATGCAGGAGATTATTCGCGTGCAGCAGGAAGGGATGATGAAGTACTTTTACGGCGATTTGCTTGCTTGGCTCGATCTCCCCGAGGACCAGGCCAAGGAGTTCATGGAGATGTTGGTGGATTATCAGCTTACGGGAATGGACACCGCTTTCGAGGCAATGGACCCGGCCTTGAGTCAGGAAGACCGGGTCAAACTATTGAACCAGATCAAAGAGGAGAAGGATTTGGCGAAAGAACAGATTCACGCGTATCTCGGCGATGCGGAGCGGGTGGAGTATTTCGAGGCTTACAACGAGAGCCTGCCGGAACAGATTCAGGTCAGCGACCTCCGCAAACTTTTGGCCGATTCCGGAAGCCCTTTAAGTTCCGAACAAGAGCAGGAGCTGCTCAACACGATTTACGATGCGCGGACGGGCTTTCCTTTCGACCACGACTTCACCAACCAGGAGAAGATCGATCCGACCCAAGTGACGCAAGCGAATTTAGAGCGCTACACGCAGCAGTATCAGCAATTGCAGGATCAGGTTCGCGACCAGGCCGGCCAGATACTCACGGCCGAACAGCTCGAGACCTTTGCTAAGGCCCAGGAGCAGCAGCGGGCGATGCAGCAGATGGGGCTGCAATGGATGAGCCGGTTGTTTGGGGGTTCGGGCGAATCGAGCCAGTAATCTTGGGTCGAACCGGTTGACCTTTGGAGGCTCCGAGGTTTGGGTTGGGGAATGAGACACACTCGAGTTCTTGCTTGGACCGGCAGCGCCGTCGCCCTGTTATCGTTGACGACGGGGGCTGAGACGGCGGGAGGCGAAGAGGGCCGGACTTTTACAGTGGCCGGTCTGGAGTTCACGGCTCCCGAGGGTTGGGAAAAACTGAAGCCGGCTTCTCCGATGCGGAAAGCCGAGTTCAAGGCCCCGGGGAAGGAAGGAGAAGAGGCGGGCGAAGTGGCGTTTTTCTTCTTTGGCGAAGGTAAGGGTGGCTCGGTGGAAGCGAATGTGGAACGTTGGTATGGGCAGTTCGAGGAACCGAAGGATCAGATCGAGGCCAAGAGCGAGACGCGCGAGCGCAACGGGAAGAAGGTCACACTGGTCCGGGCCCGGGGCACATTTCTCAGTGGACCTCCAATCGGAGCGAAGACGCCGAAGCCTGGTTACGCATTGTTGGGCGCCATTCTGGAAGGGGAGGACGGGCCGGTGTTTGTGAAGTTCACCGGTCCGGCCGGAGTCGTCGAGAAAGGGGAGAAGGACTTTCTAGCGATGGTTCTCGAGTTGCCTCACGACGAAACGTGAGGGTTGCTTCTTGTTAGACTAGCTCAGGACTTAGCGTTCCCCATCTGAAGTTGACAATCGAGTCCAATGGAGGGCGAGCCACACTACGGGTTCGCGGGGATCTGTTTTGACGACGCGATGGAGGCAATGGGCCGGCAGGTGAATGTAGTCGCCCGCCGAGAGAGCGCGGCAAAGACCGCCGTCGAATTCGAGAACGGCGCAACCTTGGACGACGAGCGCCCATTCATCGTGGGGTTGATCATACCAGGGACCGGGAAGGTCCATTTCCATAGGTGTGACGATCCGTTCGAGCCGGAATTCCTTTTCTTCCAAGATCGGCTCGAAGGTCTCGCTTCCCGGCGGCGCAGTGGCCGTTAGGAGGCGCCCGAAATGAAGCGGCGGCGTGGTTCTCATGAGGGGAGGGAGAAGGGGATCTTTCGAAGAAGAGAACAGTGTGAGGGGGGCTCAGCGCCGCCAATCATGGGAACATCTCGAGCTGTCTCTCCGCCCTCGTGACTTCTTCCGGTTGGAAGCGCAGGCCGACGCCGAGCAAGCGAACACCGCGGCCACGGGCGCGATTCCAGGCCTCGCGCGCCAGAGTCTGCAGGAGTTCGTGGGAAGGGTGAGCGCTTGAACGTTCCGCAGTAGTCCGGCGGAAATCGGAGAAGCGCATTTTCACGAAAAGAGATCGGATCCGGCGTCCGGAATGCTGTGCGGCCGCGTCTTGCAGGACTTCGCGGTAGAGATCCCCGAAGCCGCGCAGGCAGGAATCGGCGTCGAGCAAGTCGTGAGGATAGGTGCGTTCGCTGCTCAGAGATTTTCGTTCGCGCGCGGGTTCGACCGGACGCTCGTCGATGCCGCGGCATTGCTGGAAGAGTTCGAACCCGAAGCGTCCGAAGAGGCGGGTGAGATCGCTCAAGGGGAGGCGCTGGAGATCGGCACAGGTGTGGATGCCGAGCGTCGCGAACTTCTCTGCGGTCCGGCCACCGACGCCCCAGAGACGGCGGACCGGAAGCTGTCGCACGAAGCCGGCGACCTCGCCGGGCCGGATCTCGAATTGTCCGTCCGGTTTCTTCCAATCGCTGGCGATCTTGGCCAGCAACTTGTTCGGTGCGATGCCGGCTGAAGCGGTAAGACCGGTGCTCTCGCGGATTTGACCGCGGATTTCCCAGGCCACCGAAGATCCAGACGAACGCCAATGGGAAATGTCGAGGTAGGCTTCGTCGAGGGACAGGGGTTCTACCAAAGAAGTAAACCGGGCGAAGATTTCCCGGATGCGCCGCGACTCAGCGTGGTAAAGTTCGAAGCGTGGAGGCAGGACCAGCAGTTTGGGGCAGAGACGAAGGGCCTGGAAGGTGGGCATGGCCGAGCGGCAACCGAAGGCCCGGGCCTCGTAATTGCAGGTGGTGAGAACCCCACGCTGAGACGGACTGCCTCCGACGGCCACAGGCCGGCCGCGCAGCTCCGGCCGGTCTCGGATCTCGATGGCGGCGTAGAAGCAGTCCATGTCCAAATGAATAATCCGCCGAGGCTCGGCGCCGGTTGCCGGCCGCGTGGAAAGGCAGGCGGGAGACGGGGCGGCGAGCGGATTCAGGGCTTTGTCAGGGGGGCGAGTCACATTACAGGTTCGCTGGCAATCCAGTTTTCCAGTGCCGCGAGCATCCGTCCTTCCCGATTCAGGATGGCGTCGGCCCAGTAAACGAGCATGCGGTTCGGACGCCCACAGGGCCGGAGCGCGATGACATGTTCGAGGCATCGCTGTTCCTGACCCGGGTCTGTGTTCTGGCAGAAATGAGCGAAAGCCGCCGCGGTGGAGCGCGAAATCCCGGCGGCACAATGAATGACGAGGGAGTCCGAGGGTTCCAGCGCGCGAGTGAAGGCGAGAATCCCTTCCATGTCTTTGCGGGCGGGAGGCCGGCTCTCGGCGTCTTCGTAATGCACATCATTGCAGCGGCAGAAGTGGATCTGCGAATGGGGGAAGAGTTCCCGGACCCAGGTTTCCCACGAGGCTTCGGCCTGGTCATGCCAGATCGAGAGAAGGTGGGAGGGCGCCGCCTTCGCTCGCGCCTGCAGTTCGGCGACGCCGCAAATGGCGACGCTGGGGGATTGTTCGAGAAAACTCATGGAAGAGACTTTTAGTTTCCGCCGGTGATCGGGTTTTGCAAAGAATCTGGGAATTCGCTGGATTCGGAAGGGCCCGGACGGCATGGTCCCGGGAAATGGCGGCGGCGGAGAACGCAGCGGTTTTGGCGGGCTGTCTCGCCGGCATTGCCGATCCGATGGAGCGGCTGCAAGAAGTGATTCGCTTCGGCGTCTCACTCGAACCTTACCCGGAGGATGAGCGTCACGGCGCGAGACTTGTTGAGGGCTGTGTGTCGCGAGTATGGCTTTGGCTCCGGGTGGAGGAAGGCCGCTGCCAGTTTCTCGCTGACGCGGATTCTCCCATGGTCAAAGGATTGGCGGCGCTGGTGGTGCGCCTTTATCACGGCGTCAGCCCCGAGGATGCAGCGGCTTCGGAAGTTCGGCTGGCGGAATGTTTGGGACTTGAACGCATCGTATCGCCGACACGGATGCGGGGCATGGTGCGGATTCAGGCCGCGGCGCGCTCCCTGGCGCGCCAGTTTTGCGCGACAGTAGGGGAGCGATGACAGGTCTGACCGACTGTCACAACCATTTGCAGGACCCGCGTCTCGCGGGCCATGCGGAAGAGGTTTTGCGGGATTGTAGAGCGGCGGGTGTTTCGGAGCTGATCGTCAACGGCACTCGCGAGAGCGATTGGCCCAACGTGGCGGCGTTGGCCCGGAGGTTTCCAGGTCAGGTGCGCGCCTCCTACGGCTTGCATCCTTGGTACGCTGCGGAAAGATCGCTGGACTGGGGCGAACGGTTGGCGGGTTTTCTTGATGGAGGCGCCTGCGGAGTTGGGGAAGCCGGTCTGGACCGCTGGATTCCAGGTCACGACATCGTTGATCAGAGCGCGATCTTGACGGCGCAGATCGCCATGGCCCGGGAGCGCGGACTCCCCTTGACGCTCCATTGTCTGCAAGCTTGGGGCGTCTTGCTGGCATTGCTCGAGCGGAGTTCTCTGCCTGCCCGGGGATTCCTCCTGCATTCCTACGGAGGTTCCCCAGAAATGGTGGATGGCTTTGTCCGGCTGGGCGCCTATTTTTCGTTCTCCGGGTACTTTCTGCGTCCGGGAAAGGAAGCCAAGCTGGAAGCGTTCCGGCGAGCGCCGCTCGATCGGCTGTTGGTGGAGACGGATGCGCCGGATATGGCCTTGCCTCCGGAACTCGAACGGTTTCACATCCGGGGGGAGAACGGAAAGCCCGTAAATCATCCGGCAAACCTTCCAGCGGTGCTGGAGGGGTTGGCGCGTCTTAGGGGCGTTGGAGCGGGGGAACTGGCCTCCGCTGTGGCGGCGAATTGCCGGCGGCTGTTCGGTTGAGCCGGCCGTTTTTTTCCGATAGGGGTGTCACGAAGACGGCCAAAACGGGGCAGGGGTGGGGAGACGAGAGCGAGACCCGGAGCGCTGGGATCGAGTTGGCGGCGGGCTAAAGCGGAAGGGTCAGGATAATCCGAACCGTTTCGGCGGCGCAGGTGAACCCGAAGGTTCCGGTGACGAAGCTGGCGGAGCCGAAGCCGGTGCTGCAATCGAGGCGCAGACTGTGCCCCGGTTCGGCTGAGAAATCGACGGTTCCGCCGGCGCGGGGAAAGACGGGCGGCTCTTCGCTGAAGACGCAAGAGATGCCCCAGGAACGGCCGGGGCGGGGAAAACCGTGTTCTCGCCGCAGGATCCGGCGCATTTTCCGGAGGAGGGGGTCGTGGGTGGCCTCGCCGAGATCCGCGATCCGCACCGCGCTGGGATCGCGCTTTCCACCTGCGCCTCCGCTGACGACGAGCGGGAGATTCCTTTCCCGGCACTGGAGGAGGAGAAGGCATTTTGCGTCGACGCTGTCAATGGCATCGATGACCACATCGAAAGCGGGCGCCAGCAGTTCCGAGGCGGACGCCGGGCCCAAAAGGGTGGGGACTGGAGTGACGCTACAACCGGGAGCGATGGAGCTGACGCGGGCGGCCATGACGTGGGCCTTGGGCCGGCCGACCGAAGCAGAGTCCGTGTGGACCTGGCGGTTGGTGTTGGTGATGCAGATATCATCCAAATCGACGAGAGTCAGCGCTCCAATGCCGGTGCGAGCCAACGCCTCTGCACACCACGAACCGACGCCTCCAATGCCAAAGACGGCGACGTGGGCGCGACGAAGGCGTCGCAAGGCCGCCTCGCCGTAGAGCCGGGCCACTCCTCCGAAGCGCGGGTCGTCCAGGGTTTCGGCCGGCATAATCGGGAACAAGCAGGGGACCGCCCGTGGCCGCGGCGGAACCGGAAGTCTTCAGTCTTTGGGAGGCGGCGGATCAGAGTGTTCGTAGGGCATCGTATCGGGCGACACGGCGCCACCGGACACGATGAAAGACATCGCTTCCTCCATACTCCAGTTCGTCGAAATGAGGCGGTCGACGGGTACGATCTCAAGGTACCCCGAGGTGGGATTGGGTGTGGTGGGAACGTAGACCGCGGCCAGTTTTCGTCCGGAATAGGAATCCGTCATGACGCGGGTCACCAAACCAACGGCTTTCATCTCTGGCGAGGGGAAATCGATGAGGACCACCCTCTGGACTTCATGCCCGGGCTTGTTTTGCAAAAGGGACATGAGCTGTTTGGAGGCTCCGTAGATTTTCTTCACCACGGGGATGCGATGGACGAAGGCGTCGAACCAGGCCAGCAGCCGGCGGCCGACGAGATTGGTGGTGAACCACCCGAGGACATAGAGCAGAACGACAACGAGGACAAAGGCGAGCAGGGACTGAAAGATGGTGCTGTCGAGCAAGTCGCCGACTCCGGGAAAATGGGGGCGGGCGAGTTTGGCCAGAAGCCGGACCACGGGATTGCCGATACCGGAGAGCAGATTGAAGAGGAAGGAGAGAATGAGCCAGGTGATCCAGAGGGGGATGACCGTCAGGAGGCCAGTCAAAAAGTAACGGGGGCCGGCGTGTGGGCGCGGGGGATGTTCCGGAAGAAGCTGGGAAGGGGTCATGAACAGGCTGGTCCGCCGGGTATCCAGCGATGATCGGAAAGTCATCGCGCCGGAGCGCTGGTCAAGCGTGGCGAAGTCGGGAGCGGGCGTTGCGGAGATGGGCCGGGCGGCGGCGGGGACAGGGACTGGGATGGGCAGGGAGCAGTCGAGCGGATCGCCCTTCAAACAGGGTCAGCAGGCTGGCGGCATTGACGAAAGTTGCGGTGGCGGCGTAGGGTCGGCCAGACTTGGAGGGAAATGACGTGAGTGCGGGACACTATGAACCGGAGCCGGATCGCTACGATGGACGCATGTTCTACCGGCGCTGTGGTCGCTGGGGTTTGCGTTTGCCCGCGGTTACGTTGGGATGCTGGCGCAACTTTGGCGGGGAAGGCCCCACGGAGAACCAGCGCCGGATGCTCTACACGGCCTTTGATTGCGGAATCACCCATTTCGATCTAGCCAACAACTACGGACCTCCCTACGGCAGTGCGGAACGTAATGTGGGGACGATCCTGCGAGAGCTTCCGCGGGACGAACTGCTCGTGTCGACGAAAGCCGGATTCGACATGTGGGAGGGGCCTTATGGCGAATGGGGGTCGCGGAAGTGTCTATTGGCCAGCTTGGACCAGTCCTTGCGGCGCTTGGGATTAGATTACGTGGATCTGTTTTACAGTCATCGCTTCGATCCGGAAACGCCATTGGAGGAAACCCTGGGAGCGCTGAACTCGGCGGTGCAGCAGGGCAAGGCGCTTTATGCGGGAATCAGCAGCTACGACAGTGTCCAGACCCGTGAGGCGGTCGATCTCTGCCGGGAGCGGGGCTGGGCGCCGGTGATCATCCATCAACCTAACTATTCGATGCTCAATCGCTGGGTGGAAAAACGCCTCCTCGAGGTCTTGGAGGACACGGGAACCGGCTGCATCGCGTTTTGTCCGCTCTACCAGGGTTTGCTGACGGATCGCTATTTGGAAGGCGTGCCCAGCGATTCACGGGCGGCGACCACGCGGGGTCTCTTGCGGCAGGAAGAGATGCGGCCGGACGTGTTGGACATGTTGCGGCGCCTGCAAAGCCATGCGTGGGCGCGTGGTCAAAGCCTGGCGCAGATGGCGCTTTCCTGGCTGCTGCGCGACCCCCGGGTGACGAGCGTCCTCATCGGCGCCAGCCGGCCGGCTCAGATCCGGGAGAATGCGCGGGCGGTGCACGGTCCGCCGTTTACAGCGGAGGAACTGGGGGTTCTGGACGGGATCCTGGCGGAAGTGCGAATGCCCTCCTCGCTCTGGGCTTCGGAGTGATCGCTGAAGCGATTTGGTTCTCCCGGGGGGCATCGCCACGGTTCGCAAGCCGCTTCTGCGGCGGCGCGCGGCGTCCCTGCGGAGACTGGGTTCCCCTTGCTTCGGGGAGGTTTATCCTCGAGGCAGCCGTTTGCAGGATGGCGCTTGGGAGGAGAGCTTGCGGACCGGCGGTTCCCGGGCCATGCGTTGGAGATCCGGGACGATGCGGCGCCCCCATGAAGACTCTCCCCGACAAACCTTCCGAATTGATTCGTCTGGCCGTGCGGGATCTGGAAAAGATCGAAGGCGACGGGCGTTACCAAATCTGCATGGCGCAATGGCATTTTCCGGTCGAGAACGGTCCCTGTCTGGTCTGTCTGGCTGGGGCCGTGATGAGCCGGACGCTGGGGGCGGGAGACCGGGAAGTGCGTTTCCCCCTTTCGTTCGGGAAGCGGAATGCTGGGCGATTGTTGGCCCTCGAATCTCTAGCCCGGGGAGGATTCAGAGAGGCGTTCTCGCGGATGGATATCGAGGCCGCGCCGCCGTTGATGGATTACGGGATGCTCCCTTACCGCGAAGATCCTGAGCAGTTCAAAGCCGATCTGCTGACAGTGGCGGATTACTTCGAAGAGGGCGGCTTCTGAGGCGCGAAGCAGGTGGCGGAGTGGACGGGACTCGAA
>DATKCT010000188.1:0-25332 GCA_035513055.1 Verrucomicrobiales bacterium
GCACGGGGAGCGCACACATATTCAGTAATGAAAAGTGTGTTTGCCACATTGGCATTGCGGACGAAAGACGTCGTCGGTGCTTTCGCCGATCTTCTCGCCGGTGAGTCCCTCGAGGTTGCCTGCAAGCGCTAATCAATTACCCCAATAGCCTGCACGTTCTTTTTAGGAAATCCACCTGCACACTGAGTTGCCCAATCTTGGAATGAAGCCGGGTGCGCTCACGTTCCAGCTCCTCTTCTCCCACTGCCGCCTCATCTGCGGAGAAGACCAGACTGGCTCCCTCCAGCATCGTCTTCTTCCATTCCGAGACCTGGACCGGATGCAGATCAAACTCCTTGGCGATCTGCTGGATGGTCTTCTCTCCCTTGAGGGCCTCGAGGGCCACCCGGGCTTTGAATTCGGGCTTGTGTCTTCTTCTTTTCGCTTTCATCGGGTCTTTGGCTGTTCAGCCTCGACCCGGCTCCCCACTTCTCAAGAACTTAGATTAACCTCTGGCACGGTTTTCGGGGTCCAGCTCAATCCTCTTGCCTGCCCTGTCGTATATCCGCCCGAACACGCGTGTTATGGATTCACGATTTACTCCTTCTCTTGCAAGGAAAAACGGTGCAAAATCCAGTCCATGAAACGCCTTGCCCCCGCCACCCGTGCTCACCCCTACGGCTCCCGCTCGCGGGAGCGCTCATGCCTCCCCTCGATCAGCGGGCACACACACCGCCGCTTCCATCGGATATCACCGCTTTTCCGATGATATCCAGGTCTGTATAATTACTGGTTCGGCGGCGGAGATATTGTCATGATTTTCGCGAGGCGGCTTTGCTCAATCGTCCTGCTCGCGTCCAGTGTACTCGGCTGCTATCGAGCTGAGTCGGTCCCGCCGGTGGGCGATCCGAGCCGGACATTCGCTCCTTCCGCCTTTAACGGCTCGAAGGCCGGGGACGAGAGCGAGGTCGCCGGAATCAAACTTTGCTGGTGCCCGCCCGGCAAATTCATCATGGGTAGCCCGCCCGGTGAACCCGAACGTCGCCCCGATGAAGATCAGGTTGAGGTGACGCTGACCAAAGGCTTTTGGATGGGCAAATACGAGGTGACGCAGGGCCAGTGGAAACGGGCCATCGGACAGCTGCCTGGCGCACTCACAGCCGAGTTGCCCGCCGGGGATGACTTGCCGGTTGGCAATGTCAACTTTGCCGAAGCGGAGGCATTCTGCCAGAAACTCACAGAACTCGGCCACTCGTCCGGCGCTCTCCCGAAGGATTGGGAGTTCCGCCTCCCTACCGAAGCGCAGTGGGAGTATGCGTGCCGGGCCGGGACAACGACGGCCACCTCATTCGGAAACAAGCTCAGCAGCAAGCAGGCGAACTTCAGCGGGAAACCGTACAACGGGGCCGAGACGGGGTCATCGCTCGGTCGGGCCGCTCCGGTCGGCAGCTACCCGGCCAACTCGTGGGGCCTGCACGATATGCACGGCAATACTTTTGAGTGGTGTCGGGATTGGTATCACCCAAGGCTGCCGGGGGGTGTCGATCCCAACTTGTACTCCACGAAGGCTTCTTCCCGCATCCGTCGAGGTGGCGCGTGGACCGATGATGGTTGGCCATGCCGATCCGCCTTTCGACTGCGGTTCGAGCCGGAGCGGCGCTACGACCACATCGGCTTTCGGGTCGTCGTCGTTCGCCTGTAGTCCGCGGAGAGTGAGTTGCCGATGCCGCTGAACCAGACGCTGGAGACGAACTGCCGCCCTGCCTCTCCGCTCGACGTGCGGCGTCCATTCGGGCGTGCCCTTCACGCGCGAGCCTGCGTTTCCGGCGGCAGTCGCTCAGCTTTGCGTTCTGCCGCATAGAGCGTGGGAGCATTGAGCAAACTAAGCCGTCTAACTTGATGCGAATATGAAGACCAGCATTTACATTGCTTGCCTGTTACTTGTGTCCGGCTTGACGACCCGCGCGTTCGCTCGTGCGGGCGACCTGACTGAGCCTCATCTGGCATTTCCAGTCGGGTTTTCCGAAGCCACCCGCACCAACATTATGGCGTCGCTTCGGCGATCCGATTGCAGGTTCCTCGGTGGCCACTTCGTCAATTCATCTACACGTCTCAGATACGGCGGTGATACACGGGCGCTGAATCTGTTTGTGGAAGGGTTGTCGAAATGCCCAGGCGTCATCGTATCCGTCCACTTCCAAACAGACGGCGCTCTCGGCGATTGCGACTGGCTTGTGTCGCACCGGGCCTTCCCGCCGGGGAATTTCACTGTGTACGTGAACCTGAGGTCCTCACGGATCAAGCGCGAAGAGGTCGTGATACCCAAGTCGGAAGGCCCAGTTAAGTCCAAGGTCAAATGAGGAGTGCCCACTGCGACATGCCGCCGAACCAAGTCGGTGGAGACGAACCGCCGCCCCGCTTCTCCGCTCAACGCTGGGCGGCAGTTCGGAAGTGCCTCGTGCTCTTCGCCGTTCCGGTCGGCGGCGGTCGCTCACCTCTGGCCTGCATGTTGTTGCTCTTTCACGCAGCAGCGGCCACATCTATTGTGGGAGCCGACGTGGGAATGCGTAGCTGGGAGCGGCCTAGCCCTAACGGAACCCACACGCTAACTATAACGCGCATGCCCGTAGAGAGCTATAGCATGACATGCGATAACAAACCTTTAGACACAAGGTTGGTGGAGAGTGTAGCCTGGCATGAGTTCCATGGGTTCGGATGGTTAGCCGGTACGAAGGCCACTTGGATCGACGAAGACATGGTCGTTTTCGACGACGGCCTGGGGATAGCTCTTATAGATGCGTCGCGACGAGTTTTTTTGGTCAACAATGTCTTTACGGGGATGACGAAGCACCCTCACGAAGAGATGTGGGCCGCGATAAAGTATAGAGCTACTGTTAGGCTGCAGGAGGAACTATTACCTGGGCAACGCGATGTTTTAATGATTATAGACCCTGAACGTCTGAGAAAATCGGCTATCGCAAATCCGGATAGGGAACCATTTTCGCATATTCTTAAGGCAGAGCTGCAGGGATTAACAGTAGCCCCTCCCCAGTGGACTTTGGATGGAAATGGCATTGTTGTAGTAGATGTCCGCCAGGATTCTGTGGAAAGCGTCGTTTACGAGCGAGGATCAGCAGAAATTGTTGCGCGGGAGCCTTTAGACATGGAAATCCCGGAAGACATACGCCTTCGGACAGGATTCGATGAAGAAGTGATCGAACAAGTCGATGCCATTGTGGAAGAGAGTGGGCTCCGGAACATAGCAGTGCAAATAAAGGAGGAGGCAGGAGAAGAGCGGAAGGAGGGGCATGATAGAGGATATGACTTCCGGAGCCGGTTCGAGGCATCTCGTAGCGTGAGTGACGGAGGGGGAGACAGTGTGTTAGCAACAAGAGTGGGGGACACGCGAGGAGAAGGACGCGGGAGAGTGGTTACAGTCGTGATTCTGATATTGATGGTGGCAGGGGTAGCCATGATGGGGATGAGAATATGGAAGTCGCGGTAGCACGCGATGGAAAGAGAGCATCACTGAACGGCAATGCTAGCTAGTGCGGATGCGCAACCGTGATTTCCGGCCGGAAATCCGCGCCTACCTTCCGTGGAAGGCGTCTCGGCTCCCGGGCCCACTCCCGGCCAATCCCAATGGTGCTCGCTCGGACGCTTACGCCAGGACACGCGATGCATTCTTTCTATTCGATGACAGCGTTGCGAAGTAGGTAGACGAGCTAAGGTCGAAAGGCTCCCGGCTCCGCTTCACGCACGAGCGCCTCGACGATATGTCATTGCCTGTCGGCGAGGAGTGCTCAATGTTGGCCGCTGAGAACGAGGAGTTGTTCAACTGGTTCGGTAACCAGCTTGTCGCCTCGAAGCAGGTCTTCAAGAGCTTCATGCGAGTCGCTTGAGTGAGAGCGCCTACGCGTTCAGAGCGTGAGGAATGCAGGTTTAGTAGTTCGCAAAGAAGCTTGCACTCTTCTCGGGCGAATACCCGCGCCGGTCGTAGAGCTTTGTGGTGGAGGGGTCTGCGTGGCCGGCAGCGCGCTGCACGTCTTCAAGCGGCGAGCCGTTATCAAGCGCTGTCGTGATGAAGGTCGCCCGCATGGAGTGGGCAGAATACCTGGTGCCGCCCTTACCGGTGCCGGTTTGCTTGACGTAGCGCTTGACGATCCGGTCTATGGTGTCGGGATCAAGATGCCGGCTGGGTTCCTTGGCGTGACGGTTGTGCCGAGTCGGCAGGAAAAGAGGAGCGTCCGGGTCGAGGCCGTGGCCTGAAGCGTCTAGGTAATCCTGAATGCGCTGCGCGCAGTTCTGGTGAATGGCAAGGGAGCCCTTCTTTCCGCCTTTTCTCAGAATGCGAAGCGAGGCGTAGCCGCGGTCGGTGTAGAAATCCTCAACGGAGAGATGCGCTATCTCAGAGCGCCGCAAACCCGCCTGGAAGCCAACGGAGAGAAGCGCGCGGTCACGTAGACCAACGAGCGTTTCTGGGTCTGGAGCATCGAGGAGTTTTCGCGCTTCCTCACGGGAAAAGGCGGGAGTTGAGCCTTCTGAGCGGTTTACAGACGGCCGGGAAATGTCCGTCGCCGGGTTTTTCTCCATGTAGCTGTGGCGGATGAGGTGCCGGAAAAGGCTTGAGAGCGCGGCGAGGCGCCGCCTCACGGTCGAATTTTCAAGCCCTTCGGTTTCTCGCATGTGGCGCTCCCAGAGAATGACCTCGCGATGGGTGCAGGAGCGAAGCTCCTGGGTCGAGCGGATGCCGAGAGTTTCCATGAAGGCTTGCACGTCGGTTCTGTAAGCGCGCCGGGTGCGCTCGGACTTCTGGGAAGCAAGCCAGACGGCTTCCTCGGGAATGTGGGAGAGAGGTCCGGGAAGTGGCCTTGCAGAATCGTCTGTGGGCGAAGATAGCGGAGCGCCTGGAGTGGAGAGAGCGGGCAGGTGGCGCTCGGGCTCCTGGGGAACGGGATTGCGGCGAGGGTTTTGGGGGCGGTCCATGGCCCCGGAGAATAGGAAATTTAGGGAATTCTGTCTACACGATAAACCCGATTATCGCGTAGAGATGAACTCAGTAATCGGAGGGGAGAAGGACGGTGGTCAGAGTGGTGAGAGGTGATCCGGTGGTGTCGTTGCGCTCACCACCGGCTACGGGCCGCGACGCCTCCGGCGCCGGCACGAGGAGGACGCCAAGTGGGTCCGGGGATGCAGCGAAACCGCAAAGCTGCCCAGTCCCAATCGCCTCTTCTTCATCCCTCGGCCGCGTCCGCCCGCACTCGAATCCGGATCGCGCCCTCACGCCCTCCCACCAAGAGGGTCACCAAAACGGTCCCGTCGGCCAAGTTCTCCCGCGATTCCTCCCGGATGCGGGATCCGTCCCCGGGATCTTCAGCCCAGGCAAGCAGGTCCTCCGACCATTCCCGAAAGTAGGTGATCTCCAGGGCGCCAGCCCGTTCCCGGTAACGCACCCGAACGCCCCCTTCCGTTCCATCCCCTCTTTCCACCGACGGCAGAACCGCGGCCGGTCCCCCGGCAGCCAAATCCGCTCCGAAAGCGAATTCCAACAAGGCATTCATACCGTCGCTCTCCGGGTCCGCCAGGGGATCGGTCAAGCCCTGTTGCTGCATCCACTCTGCAAAGGCGATCCCCTCGACGGCATCTCCGCTTCCAGGCGACCCTCCGGCGGCGCTTGCCCGCCAACTCCCGGGATCGGCCGGATCATTGCCCGAAGCCGGATCGATACGGTCCAGGGAAGATCCCAGTCCATCCGCCGCCGCAGGCCAGGGGTCTGAGTCTCTCCAGGTGAAACTTTCAATCACCCCTCCGGAGGCGTCGAGGAGAGTGATCGTTTCACCGCTGTTGCTGAGGCGGCCGCCATATTGACCTTCCGGAACCGGGCTCGCGCCATAACGCGCCGCAAAGGCCGCGAAATTCTCCACCAAGACCACCCGCGCTCCCGCCGGCAGGATCCGCGGAGAACCCGAACCAAACACAAACTCGATGCCATCGGAGAACCTGACTCCGCTCACGTCAATGGGAAAACCTCCGATATTCATCAACTCGATAAACTCGAACTCGTCGGCGTCCTCAAACCCGAAACCCCGTTCCGCCGCGCTGGGATCCGGCGGATGATACATCAGCTCCGACACGGTCAGGTTGCCCGCAGCCGCGGGCCGGACCGATCCGGTATAGGTCACCGTGATGGAATCATCTCCTAACGGAGCAAAGATCGAACCCGTCGACCCTTGGTAATCCACGGCCTGCAGATGGATCGCGTTCCCGCCGGGCTGCAAAGGGAAGCGGACTCGCCAACTGTCGCCGCTTGTCCAAACCACTTCCAAGCTCTCCTCCGCGCCGTTCAACCGGATGCCGCGCACGTTGATCCCGCCGCGACCCTCGAGCGTCAGCCACGGTTCAGCAGTCTCGAAATTCTGGCCTCCGTTCGTGGTGATCTCGAAGGCGACCTGCGGATACTGGGAGTTGATCTGACTCTTCACGTAGGCGGAACGCTGCTCGATGTAGCTCAAATGCGTGGTGAGGTTTTCCCGCGGCAAGAACGCACTGTAATGTTCCGCCCAAGGCCCGAGGTATTCCCGGTTGAACACCTCATCCGTCAAATCGTGGAGATGCGCATAGTAGCTTCGTCTGTTCACGGGATCCGAAACGAGTTTGGTGAGGTCCGCATTCGGAGTCAGGCTCGAAGTGGTTCCCGAACTGAACGTAAAATCCAGGTCCCAAGGAAAATGGAGCGCCCGGCCATCCGACGGCCGGAAGTAGAATATGGCGTTGTGCTGGGCTCCCGAAGAGTAATTGTCCCCGATTCCAAACAATACCTGGATGGCGAAGGCTCTCAGCCATTGGTCGATATCGAGCGTCTCTCGCGCTTGCGCGTGGAACTCTGGACCCTGGGACATTCCCATTGTCTGCAACAGCCGGATCAGAGGCGCGTAATCGTCGCCATCGGTGTTGTTTTCCAGAATGTAATGCCAACGATAGGCATCTTTCTCCGGGCCCAGGTCGCGCAACGGCACGCCGCTCACGTTGTCCGGATTGGGCCGCTTGTATCCTTCCACCCCTCCCGTGGTCGTGGTTGGATAGTAAATCAGTTCATACTCATACATATTTCCGTCGCTGCCATTCTCGAAAGCGGTGTCCAACCAACGCGACTGAAAACGCGACATCAACAGCATCGCCGCGCCCGTGTGCGCCTCCCGAGGCGTGATCACATGAATGAGATCGTCGTACATCCCGGCGATTCCGCCCGCCCGGTTGATGGCGTGTTTGACCAGGATCTCCTTCTGACTGTACTGATCACCGGCGCCAGACCGGTCTATGGCGATGCCCTGATGCACGCCGCGGAAGGGCCGGTCCCGCGGAAACTCTAAAATGAAACCTGTCCGCACCGGCTGGTTCCTCCCGCGCTGGCTGCCTTTGAGGCGAACTCCCACATCGTGGAAAATCTCCCGCTCCCGGTAAATCACCGTGCACGGCATGCGATGGTTGCTCATCACGTTGTAATCTTGATGCAACCAATCCGCGTCCTGCGGCGTGGTTAGAATCCGCAGATTGTGCGCCGGCCCATCCGAGTCGCGGTCATCCTCGACTACGTAGAGCGCCCGCGATTCCGGCCCTCCCGCAGGAAACCATTCGATTGCGCCCGCCCCGTCCTCCGCTTCCACGTAGTATTGCGCCAGCGTCGCCGCCGGCAATCCCGCGATCTCCGCCGTGTAGAACCCGTCCTCCTGCTCCTCCATGGCGGTGTCCTGAAACTCCCCACCGTTCTGCGCCCATCGGAGGGTCGCCCTCGCCACACCCTGCGGATCAGCGATGCGGACCGCCACCTCCGTCGCTTGCCCGGGCATGGGAATCACCGGAGCCTGTCTCAAATCCTTGAAGACTGGCCCTGGATTCTCTTCGAAACGCGAATTCCGCGCTCCCGGTGTCCCATGCTCCGCCGGCATTTGCAGAAAATTGGTCCGGGCCAAGTAGTTAAAATACAGCCGCGTGTGCAGCCGGGGCGATCCGCTCAGCCACCGGGCCCGGAAGCGAATGTGATAGTCTCGCCCGTCCACGACCCTCGCGCCGCCGGCCAAAGTCGTCTCGATATGATTGTGCATGTGCTCGGTCCGTCCCGTCGCCGTCACCCGCAGCACTTTGCTCGCCGGATCGCCGTCTGCGTCCTCGACCAATACGGTCCGGCCGTGCCCTCCATGGTTGCCCAGAAACCGCCATCCCTGCGTGCCGTCGGCTCCAAACAGAGATGGCTTGAAATCTCCGTTCCGGATCAACTGGGTCCCAGCGCCCTCCGGATCCTCCACCACGCTGATATCGTCGATGAGAAACTCTCCCGCGCCTAGCAAACCGAAGACGAACTCATTCCACTGCCGCGGATCATTGCTTCCCGGCACCCGCGTCGCCGGAGCCGTATAACTAAACTCGCGCCACTCGCTCTTGGAGCCTTCGTCGCTGCCCGCCCAAGATTCCGCCGCAGAATTGTCCGCCCAAGGATTGCGAAGTTCCAAAGACGAACCCCTTCCGTCGGCTGTCGCCGGCCACCGTCCCCCGTCGTAATACCGGACCTCGTCCGCGGGATTGCCCAGCGCGTCCCTGAGGACGATCCGGTCCGTATCATTGGCCAGCGCCCCCGAAAAATCCCCCACAACCGCCGTCCCTGGAAGACGGCGCGACAGCGCCGCCGCGTCTCGCGCCGCGACCAAATAGGCCCCCGGCGCCAAAATCGCGCCTTCCGGAAAGCGGTAACTCACCGCATCGGTCAGCTCCCAGCCGCTCAAATCCACCGGATCGTCGCCGCGATTGTAGAATTCGATCCATTCCTCGCGGTTCTCCATGTGCTCAAGCGGCGGATAGCCCGGACCCACCGGATAGACCTGGGCCCCAAACACGATGTCGGTATCGAAGACTCCGTCGGAATGCACTTGCGCCGAGAGCCGGTTCAGACCCTCCTGGAATTCTTCCTCGGGAAGCAACACGCTTGCGGACAGCACCGGCGTCTGCACCGTGCTCAGAGGTTTAGTCGTGCTGCTAATTGCGCCATCCGGGAGATTGAAACGATGAACCTCGGTTCCATTGAGATAAAAGACGGCCCCATCGTCCACGACATATCTTAGGTAAATCGGAAGCCCCAGGGCATCGGCCGGAACTTCGAACTCGATCTCGAAATAGGACACCGGTTTCCCCCCCGCTATCTCGGTCCCGATCGGCGCGGGGATAGCTGTCCCCGCCGCCATTTTTCCCAACAGAGCATCTCCCTCAGCCCAGCCTCCTCCGCCGCCTTCCGCCTCTTCCGCCCAGCCGGCGCCCAAGGTCGCGTCCTGGAAATACTTCCAGCGGCTCCCTAACTTCACCAGCGAAGTCGCGTCCCCAGCCTCGCCATACCAGGCGCGGTGATGGTACATGATCTCGTTGATCACCACCCGGTCTTCAAAGGCGAAAACGTTAGCCTCCCCCGGCGTGGCCCGTTCAGGCGTATACCATCGGCTGTCCCCGCCCGGAAGCCGGCCTCGCCCGGCTTCCCGCACCCTCGCCGCATCCAAAAGCGTCTCGCCATCGCCCGCGAAGAGAAAGACCCGGTCGCCATCCGCCAAGCCGGTCCATCCCGAGGCTTCCACCCAAACGGCCGCCAGCGCTCCAGGTTCCAAGTCGCCGGCGCCCACCGGTATCTCGTTCTCGCCCGCGCTGCTGCGCAGGATCAGTCCATCGAGCGCGACCGCGGCCATTCCGTCGTTGCGCAGCTCCACAAAGGGCTCCTCCGCTCCCGCAGGACAAATCTCATGGAAGCGCAGCCCATCTGGCGGCGCGCCCTGCGGAAAATTCGTCGCGCCCGGCGTCCCATTCCGCCGCAGGCTCGCCCGCCAGTTTTCCGCCAGCGAACTCGAACCGTCCTCGTCCACCTTGGCCAGGCTGCATCCCGATCCATCCGCTCCCACCCCCCAGGAATCGCCGTCCCCATAATCCACCACACTCATCGCGTGCCCGTTCCGGTTGCAAAGCCGGATCTCCTCGCCGCCGTTGGACAGACGGCCGGTATAGGTTCCCTGACTGCCCGGAGTCCATTCGGGGTTCGCCGCCAGCACCAAATAACCCTTCCCAGTCAACACAGTGCCGTCAGGAAAAGTATAGGCGATCCCGCCACACACCTTCCAGCCCGAGATATCGACGTCCACGGCGTTCTGATTGTGAAACTCGATCCATTCCGCCTCCTCCGTTTCACCCCCCGGATGGTACTGAATCTCATTGATCACCACGACGCTGTCGGGCGACGCCCACAGCAAGGACGCCGGCCCAAGACCAGCACAGACCACGACTGCAAGCCGCAGCCCTCGATCGAAGAAAGGAGCAAGCATCGGAAAAGCAGGGGGTAAGAGGAAGGGGGAATTGCGCCGGGCCGGCGGCGCCTCACTGGCGCCGGAATAGATACCACGTTCTTCAGCTCCCTGGAAACTCTCTGCCCATATTTCCTTTTCGCCGCCTTTATCGCCATCTCATGCCGCCGCGGGCCCTTGTCCATGCGGTGCAGCACCCCGCAGCAGAAATGGCGTAAGAGAGGCGGGCAAATCCACCGGACACCGGCCGGATCCGCGGATGTCCCGGACCAGGTGGGGTTCGCCCTGCGGCCTGCGCGCGGGGCTCTGGCCGCTCGCCCGATCCCGCGATGCCCCTTGAACACCCGTTCATATGCACCGATTGTATTCCGAGACAGAAACTGTATTCCGAGACAGAAACCCGGGCCACGCTCCTCCGTCTCGATGGAGGCGTGCTTCGGGTCTCGAAGGTTCAGATACGCATGAAACCCGCTGATCACATCTTTCGCTGCTCCGGCAAGTTCCGGCTCCTCGGCTGGGCCTCGGCACTGGGCCTGCTCGCCGTTTGCCCGCTCCCGCTCCCGGCAGCGGAAGGCCCCGGAGGCGAAGACGCCTCCGCAGGCGCCGTCGACTTCAACCGGGACATCCGTCCCATTCTCTCCGAGAACTGTTTCCATTGCCACGGGCCGGATTCCGCCAGCCGGAAAGCCGAACTCCGCCTCGATTTGAGTGAGGTCGCGGGCGCCCCGCGCGAAGGCGGAGCCGCCCTCGTGCCCGGCGATCCCGAGTCCAGTCTGATCTTTCAGCGGATCACCGCGTCCGATCCCGGCGATCTCATGCCTCCGCCGAAGTCGGAGAAAACGTTGACCCCTCAGCAGATCGACGTACTCCGTCGCTGGATTGCCGAAGGAGGTCAGTACCAGCCGCACTGGTCTTTTGTTCCCCCATCTCATCCAAAACCGCCCCCTCTCCCCGGGGAGAGCTGGCCGCCCAGCGACATCGATCGTTTCGTCCTGGCTCGCCTCCGCGCCGCCGGTCTGCCGCCCGGTCCGGAAGCCGATCGCCGAACCCTCATCCGCAGAGTCACGCTCGACCTGACCGGGCTACCCCCGAGTTCAGAAGAAATCGCCGCGTTTCTCGCCGACGAGTCGCCGGAAGCCTATGAGCGCCTCGTTGACCGCCTCCTCGATTCACCCCGTTACGGGGAGCACATGGCCCGCTATTGGCTGGATGCCGCCCGCTATGGCGACACCCACGGGTTGCATCTCGATAACTATCGCGAAATCTGGCCGTATCGGGACTGGGTCATCCGCGCCTTCAACGAGAACAAACCCTACTCCGAGTTCACCGTGGAACAGCTCGCCGGCGATCTCCTGCCCGAACCCAACCGGGAACAGCTCGTCGCTACGGGATACAACCGCTGCAACGTCACCACCTCTGAAGGCGGGTCCATCGAAGAGGAGGTTCGCGTCCGAAACGTCGTGGACCGGGCAGAGACATTCGGAACCGTCTTTCTGGGGCTGACCATCGGCTGCGCCGTCTGTCATGACCACAAATTCGATCCCATCTCCCAGAAGGAGTTCTACCAGTTCACCGCATTCTTCAACAACATCGACGGAAGCCCTCTCGACGGCAACGCCAAGGATCACGCTCCCGTCATTCCCTTTCCCACTCCGGAGCAGGAAGAACAACTCGCCGCAGTGGAAAGAGAAATCGACAGCTTGAAGTCCAGCATCGCCGAGTTTGTCGCCGCCTTTCCCTATCAGGAACCTATTGATTCCGAGGCTCCTCCCCTCCCGCGGGAAGCCCGGCAAACCGTCTGGATCGAGGATGGTCTCCCCGCTCAGGCGGCTCCCTCGGGCCCCTGGGATTGGGTCGCTTCGCCCGGCCCGGTCTTTAGCGGCGAACGCGCCCACCGCCAGACCGCCTCCGGTATCGATCAACACTTTTTCCAAAACGCCCAGCCGCCCCTGGTCCTGGCCGAAGGCGACAAGTTTTTTGCCCATGTCTACCTGGATCCTGAGAATCCTCCGCGTCAGATCATGTTGCAATGGAACGACGGCGACTGGAACCATCGCGCCTTTTGGGGGGAAGACCTCATTCCCTGGGGCGACCCCGGGACCCCCTCCCGATTCCCCGCCGGGGACCTGCCCGAAACGGGAAAATGGGTCCGGCTCGAAGTCGAAGCCGCCCAGGTGGGGCTCAACCCCAAAGCGGCTGTCCATGGCTGGGCTTTCACCCAATTTGACGGCCAGGTCTATTGGGATCAAGCCGGTGTCACCGGCGCCGCCGCGACGCCGCCCTACCATTCCCTCAGAGTCTGGATCGAAGACGCCCGCGCCCAGGAGGAACCCGAGGTCCCCGGCGAGGTTCTTGCCGCTCTGCGCGCTGACCCCGGATCCCGATCCGCCAGCCAACAGGACCTCCTCAGGGCCCACTTCCTCGAACACATCTCCGCCGATACGCGAGACCGCATCGGCCCGCTCCACCAGCAAATGGCCGCCGCCAAAGAGAAACGCAAAGAGATCCAGGGCAGCATCCCCACAACCCTGATTTGGCGGGAACGTCAGGATCCAATGCCCGCCTTCGTCCTGCAACGCGGAGAGTACGACCAGCGCGGTGAAGAGGTCGGCCGCGGCCTTCCCGCCTTCCTCCCTCCTCTCCCCGAAGGCGCCTCTCTGGACCGGCTCGGGTTGGCCCAATGGCTCCTTCAACCCGGTCACCCCCTCACCGCCCGGGTCGCCGTGAACCGCTTCTGGCAGCAGCTCTTTGGAACCGGATTGGTCAAAACCGCCGAGGACTTCGGTTCTCAGGGTGAACCGCCTTCCCATCCGGCCCTCCTCGACTGGCTGGCCAACGATTTCATCGCCAACGGCTGGAACATAAAACGCTTGATGAAACAATTGGTCCTGAGTGCCGCTTACCGTCAGTCCTCTCACATTACGCCCGAAGCCCTGGCCAAGGACCGCGAAAACCGCCTGATCTCCCGCGGCGCACGCTATCGTCTCGATGCCGAAGTGCTTCGCGATCAGGCCCTCTACCTAGGCGGTCTGCTCGTGGAACAAACCGGTGGACCGGGCGTCAAACCGCCACAGCCTGCTGGACTCTGGGAGGCCGTCGGCTACACCGGATCCAACACCGCCCGGTTCAGCCCCGATACCGGACCCGGCAAGATCTTTCGCCGCAGCGTCTACACCTTCTGGAAACGGACCGCGCCGCCGCCGCCCATGAGCACCTTCGACGCTCCGTCCCGGGAATCATGCAGCGTCCGCCGCGAGCGCACCAATACCCCTCTCCAAGCTCTTCTGCTCATGAACGAGCCCCAGTTCTTCGAGTCGGCCCGCTCCCTCGCCGAAGGCCTGCTCCGGGCCGGTCATGGTGAGGACTCCGCAGCGATCGATGCCGCGTTTCAACACGTGACCGGCCGCCTCCCTGGTGAAGACGAGCGCTCCGTTGTATTCGCGGCACTCGCCGATCACCGGGCCGAGTTCCAGCAGGATCCCGCCGCCGCCGCGCGCCTCCTCGCTTCAGGCGCCAATCCGGCCGATGCGGCTCTCCCGCCGCCGGAACTCGCCGCTTGGACCATGATCGCCAACCTCCTCCTCAACCTCGCCGAAACGATCAACAAGAACTGACCGCTCCCTTCCAATTCGCGCGAACCCTATCTTCAACGCCAATGCATCCTCTCGAAGACCGCATCCAGTTAATCGCTCGCCGTCATTTCTTCCAAAAGGGAGCGCTCGGCCTCGGCGGAGCGGCGCTCGCCTCCCTCCTCGCCGAAGATCGCGCCCTGGCCGCGCCCGGCCTCCCTGATGTCCGCCATTTCGCTCCAAAGGCGAAGCGGGCGATCTATCTCTTCATGGCCGGGGCCCCCTCCCAAATCGACACCTTTGACTACAAGCCGGTCATGGACCGCTGGTTCGACAAGGACCTGCCCGAGTCCGTCCGCATGGGGCAACGGCTCACCACCATGACCTCCGGTCAGTCCCGCTTCCCCATCGCCCCTTCGATGTTCACGTTCCAGCGCTACGATAACAATCAAGACGGCGCCTGGGTCAGCGAACTCATGCCTTGGCACGCAAAAATGGTCAAGGACCTCTGCTTTATCAAGAGCGTCCACACCGAAGCCATCAATCACGACCCCGCCATCACGTACATCTGCACCGGACACCAGTTGCCCGGCAAAGCCAGCCTCGGCTCCTGGCTCAGTTACGGTCTCGGCAGTGAAAACAGCAACCTTCCCGCCTTCGTTGTCATGACCCCATCCTGGACTGGACGGAAGGAGGCCCAAGCCCTTTACAACCGCCTCTGGGGTTCCGGCTTTCTTCCCTCAAAACACCAGGGCGTCCAACTGCGTTCCGCCGGCGATCCCGTTCTCTTCCTCTCCAATCCGGAAGGCGTCAGCGCTTCCACCCGCCGCCGCATGCTCGATGCCCTCGACCAGCTCAATCGCAAACACTTCGCGGATTTCGCCGACCCGGAGATCCAGGCCCGCATCGCGCAATACGAAATGGCCTTCCGCATGCAGAGTTCCGTTCCAGAACTGACCGACCTGTCGTCCGAGCCAGATTCCATCTTCGAACGCTACGGTCCGGATTCCCGCAAGCCCGGAACCTTCGCTTACAGCGCTCTCATGGCCCGGCGCATGGCCGAACGCGACGTGCGCTTCGTCCAGATCTTCCACCGCGGCTGGGACCAGCACGGCAGCCTGCCCAACGACCTTCGCAATCAATGCCGCGATGTGGACCAAGCCAGTTATGCCCTCGTCCAAGACCTCAAGGACCGCGGCCTGCTCGATGAAACTCTCGTCATCTGGGGAGGAGAATTCGGCCGCACCGTTTATTGTCAGGGCAATCTCACCCGCGCGGATTACGGCCGGGATCATCACCCCAAATGCTTCACCGTCTGGATGGCCGGCGGCGGCGTCAAACCTGGAATTGTCTACGGCGAAACCGATGAATTCAGTTACAACATCGTCCGCAATCCCGTCCACATCCACGAACTCAACGCCACCATCCTGCATCAACTCGGCATCGACAATCGCCGGTTCAACGTCAAACATCAGGGCCTCGACCAGCGCCTCACCGGCGTCGAAGACGTCCATCCCGTCCAAGCCATCCTGGCCTAAGTCCTTACAGCGCCCTCATTCAGCGGAGCAGCTATACTTGAGATCATCGAAATAGGCGCGCACGCTGTTTCCGTCGATCCAAGGCGTGCATATGCCGAACCGGTTGAAAGTCGCGCCGGCCTCCCGGTCTCCGGCCTCCAACTCCAGGCGGCATTCCTGGCCGTCCAACCGTACCGTGATCCGGCCGTTTCCTCCCGCCCCGGCGGGATCATAGCGAAACGCCCAATCGTGAGCTTTCCCGTCGGGATAAATCCGCGGAAGTTCACTTTCTCCTCGCGTCGCCGCCTTCGCAGCGTCCCCATGCGTCCGATAAACGGGATAAAAGAAAAATCCCTCCGAGGACGGACCCTCGATGTTGATCCCGAGATAATCCATGGGAATCGCGTGTTTCTGTGAGGGATTGCTCCACATGCTGTGCTCCGCATGATAAAATCCGATCGAGGCGGTGCTGTCGCTTACCCCGCGCAACATCACGACTTTGCCGCTGGCTTCGATGGGATCCTCCAAAGTCAATCGAGCAATCCGGTCGCCGTAACATGCCATGCGCTCCGGCTCACGGCAGTCACCCCTGAAAATCAATCCCCCAAGCTCTCCCGGCTTTTCTCCCCCGGCGTACTGCGTTGGACTCCATCCGAAATCGAACTTTGGACGCGTATCGTTGGTGATGTACTCGCTCCGATTGCCCTCCGCCGCCCAGCCCGGATCCTCATTGAATTCAAATGCCACTCCATTCACCTTCACATTATCCACCCATATTTCTCCCGCGCCGTCCCATGCCTTCATCACCGGCACAATCCCAAAATGATCGAACACCGCGCCATCCGCCCGGTGCTCGGGCAGAACGGCGCACCATGCCGTTCCTCCTTCCACGTCGCTCAACACAAACCGGAGCATCCCGTTCCCATCGGATCCTTCCGGTTCGTAATCAAGCTTCCAAGCATAGGAGCGTCCCGATACAAGTTCCGTGGCCGTCACCCGTTCGCCCGGAACAATCTCACCGGCTACCCCCGCATTCGCCCGCCACCGGCTGGTGCAATACTCCAAATGACAGTGAAAGGTATGGCCCCGTCCGTTGATGCGGACCGCCAAGGTGTTCGGTGTGCGCCACCCTTCCAAAGTTCCCGCGCGGAAAAAGCCCAACAAACAATGGCCGCCTCCCGGCTCGACATAGAGCAGTCCTTCGGCCGACATGGGTGAATCGAGGTTCTGCTCCGACGGAAGGGGGTACCCATAATACGCCTTCTCCGCCGCGGGCTGGATTCGCCCTCCAATCTCACCGGTTCGCCCGCCTGCTTTGCCTGTCGCTGGACTGTAGCCAAAGTCCTGAATCACTTGCCGCGCCTCGAAAAATGTGCTGCGGTGATGCGCCCCCTCCCAACTGGGCGGCTCGAAATCGAAGTTCTCCACCCGCAGCGCCGCAAAAACCATCGCCCCTCCTCCGGACCACATGAGTCCCAGCACGAGGAGCCAGACCCCCGCACGCCCCGCGCCCAAGACCGGAGCCTTGACGCCGGACGGCCGTTCCCCAGGCTCTCGCTTTACTCCCTTCGTCATCGTGATTTCAGTTAACCCTCATTCTTCCGGCGTTTCGTCAAGGAATGCCGTGACCACACTCAATCCCCGGTTCTGGGCAGCGCAACCGCTCTTTTCACTTGCTCAACCACATCCTGGACGGCTCCAGAGCCTCGCGATGTCCGGGAGACGGTTAAGGACCGTGCCGCCTCGATCTCTACCCCACTTCCTGAGCGCCAAACTTCGCCTATCGCCCAGCAGCAGGATATGCCACATTCCTGCTTTCCACCCATCGCCCCGCTTCTCATGAGATTCACTGCCCTGCCCTGCTGTTCAGCCCTTGCCTTGGCAATCCCGCTTCCGGTCTTTGCCGATGCGGAGGTCTTCGAAGCGACCAAGACCGATCTTGCCGCCGAAACCAAGTTCGAAGCCCGTTTCGACGCCGTCCGTTCTCAAGAGATTTCCATTCGGCCGGCCGAATGGAAAGATTGGATCGTCCTGAGCGCGGCCGCCCATGGCGCCCGGGTCTCGAAAGGCGATGTCGTTCTCGAATTCGAGCGCCAAGACATCGAGGAGGAAATTGAGAAGCTCGAAACGGCTCGCAGCGCGTCGGTTGCGGCGCTCGAACTCGCGGAAGCGGAACTCGATCATCAGCGCGCTTCCACACCTTTGGAACTCGAGATAGCGGCGCGTGCAGCGCGCCGGGCCCAGGAAGACCTGGACCGCTTTCAGTCCGAGGGCCGGCCGCGCTCCGAAGCGGAAGCGCGCTTTTCCCTGGCCAGCGCAGAACAGCAATTGCTCAACCAACGGGAAGAGTTGGAGCAGTTGCAGAAAATGTACGACGCCGACGACCTCACCGAGGAGACGGAGGAAATTATCCTCAAACGTCAAAAATTCGCCGTGCAAGCCGCCGAATTCTCGTTCGCCGGCGCACAACTCCGGTCGCACGACCAACTCTCCAACCAGATCCCGCGCCAAGCCGCGGACCTCGAGAACGCGCGCCAGCAAACCGCGCTTGCCCTCGAACTTGCCGAGAACACCCTCGATCGCAAGGTGCTCCAACAGGAACTCGCGGTCCAAGACTTAAAAACCGATAGACGCAAGGCCGCGAAACACCTATCAGACCTTCACAAAGACAGGCAAGACATGACTTTCAAGGCGCCATTCGACGGCATCGTTCTCTACGGCGCCTTCCGGGACGGTCGCTTCGTCTCCGCGGCCGAGGCTGCTAAAAAACTGCTTCCCGGCGGCAAACTCGCTCCCTTTGAGGTAGCCATGACTCTGGTCGAGCCGGCTCCACTCGCACTTTCAGCTTCCGTCGACGAAGCGATACTCGGACGCTTCCAGACCGGAGCGCAAGGCTCGGCCCGTCCGGCGCTCCTTTCCGGCGTTCGGCTTCCCGTCCGGGTCGTCTCCGCAGGCGCGGTGGCCGATCCCGACGGCAAATACTCCGTCCGCCTCGAAGTCGATGTCAGTGGTCATCCCACGCTGAAGCCCGGGATGACTTGCCATGTGGAATTGGAGCCAGAAGAGCGCAGTGGGGTCTTGGCCGTGCCCGAGAATCTGGTGGCGACGGAGAATGGAAAGTCGACGGTTCGCATTCGTCTTCCCGACGGCTCCGAGGAAACGCGCAGCGTTCGCCTTGGAGGGCGTGGGAAGGGTATGGTCGAGATCCTCGAAGGCCTCAGTGAAGGCGACCAAGTCCTTCCGAAGCCATGATGACTCGACTCCCCTCCCCCCTCGCGCTTCTCGCAGTCCTCCCGTTGTTCCTAACGGCGGCATGGGCCGAGCCGCTGGAACCCGGGCCAGCCGGACCTGAAACCCCCGAACACCTCGAGGCAGCCATCAGCCGCGGTATCCATTTCCTGCTCGCCGATCAGAATCCTAACGGATCTTGGGGTTCGGCCACCAGCACCAAAGGCCTGAATATCTACGCGCCCGTGCCCGGAGCGCACCACGCCTTTCGCGCGGGAGTCACCGCCCTCTGCATCTCGGCTCTGATGGAAACAGGCGCAGCCCGTGCAGACCCCGCCGTGGAGAGCGCCTTGCAACGCAGCGAGGACTGGTTGCTCGAACATTTGCCGGAACTGCGCCGGGCCAATCCCACCGCCATTTACAATGTTTGGGGCCACGCGTATGGGCTCCAAGCCCTCGCCCGGCTCCACGTCAGGGCCGAGGGCAACTCCGAAAAGCAAGCCGCGATTCGGGACATTGCCGAACAACAGATCGCTCTCTTGGGACGCTATGAATCTGTGGACGGCGGCTGGGGCTACTACGATTTCGCCGTGGGCTCTAAACAACCCGCGGCCACGTCGACCAGCTTCGTCACGGCCGCAGTCTTGGTCGCCTTTCACGAAATTCAAGGAATCGGCGTCGAGATCCCCCAGCGTCTCCTCGACCGCGGCATCGCTTCCATCCACCGCCAGCGCAAAAGCGACTTCACCTATGCCTACGGCGAGTACCTCAAAATGACGCCCATGCGCGGCATCAACCGGCCGGGCGGCAGCCTCGGACGCTCTCAGGCTTGCAACATCGCCCTCCGGCTTTGGGGCGATGAGGCCGTCACCGACGAGGTCCTGGCCGAATGGCTCCAGCGACTTGTCGATCGAAATGGCTGGCTCTCGATCGGCCGCAAGCGGCCCGTGCCGCACGAAGCATGGTTTCAGGTCGCCGGCTATTTCTACTATTTCGGTCACTACTACGCCGCTCTCTGCCTCGAAGCTTTGCCTCAGACCCAGGCCGAACCCTTTCGCCGCCAACTCGCCGGACTCATCCTTCCCCTCCAGGAAACCGACGGATCTTGGTGGGACTACCCGCTCTACGCCTATCATCGTCCTTACGGAACCGCCTTTGCTCTGATGACCTTGCAGCGCTGTTTGCCTGCCCCGCCTAATGACTGAGCAAACCATGGGAAGGAATCCCATCACGGTCCCCTGTCCACCTTCCACCCTGTGCTCGAGCACGACGCCGGACAATCCCCTCCCTCCTCGCCAGCCGTAGAACTCCCGTTCGAACCGCTGGACTCTCGAGTGCTCGGCCTGTTTCGCCTCTCCTCTTTCATTGGCGCGCTCTTCCTGCTCACTCCCGCCTCCGCGATCCTGGCCGTTCTCACCTGGCAGACGCTGCTTCCCGCTTGGCTCGCCGCAATCGCCTTGACCGGCTTCCTCGCGCTCTCCGCGTGGCTCGTCTTCGTCTACCCACGGCTTCACCTGCGCTCCTGGGGCTTTCGCATCGAAGACGGCGTGTTCGAACTCAAACATGGCGTCATCGTGCAACGACGGGTCCACATCCCCCTGTCCCGCTTACAGCATGTCGACATCCGCCGCGGTCCTCTCGAGCGACACCTCGGACTCGCCACTCTCATGCTTCATACCGCCGGCACGTCGCATGCCCTGCAAACCGTGCCCGGACTGGATCCCGCGCGCGCTGCACAACTGAGGGACCGCTTCCTTCGATTCGAAGGCGACGATGCCGTCTGAACCTCCCATCCTTCCTGGGTCCTCCCCAAGTCCGGCCGTTCCGCCGCCGCTTCCGGGTTCCATTGCCCGCTCGCTCGACGGAGTTTCCGCTGACGCATGGAGGACGCTCCACCCTCTCTCCATCGTCGTCCGCGCCGCCGATCTCATCAAGGCCTTCGCCATCCCCTTGATCGCCGGAATCCTCACCCTCGGCGCCGGACCGGGCTTACTCGCCATCAGCGGAGTTCTCCTGCTGATCTCCGCCCTTTCCTCTTGCCTCCATCTCTTGATCTTTCGCTTCCGGTTCGACGAACGGGAGCTGATTATCCGTCAAGGCTTGCTCGAACGCCGGGAACGCCGGATCCCCTTCGCCCGGGTCCAGGATCTCTCTCTTGTACAGAATATCGTGTCCCGTCCGTTAGGACTTGCGCGGGTGCGCGTGGAAACCGCCGGAGGAGCCGGTGAAGAAGCCTCACTCCGCTACATTGCGATGCCGCTCGCCGAGACACTCCGAAGCGCTGTCTTCCGCTTCCGCGCCACCGCGGGTTCAGACGCCGGATCCCCCGCCGGCATGGCCGCAGCCTCTGAATCCGTGCCTCTCCTGGAAGTGCCTATCCAAGACCTCGTTCTCGGCGCGCTCAGCACCCGGATCACCGCCAGCCTCTTGGCCCTGCTGGGACTGCTGCCCTATGGATCCGCCCTTCTCCACCGAAACCTCCTCCTGCCCGGCAAACTCGATGACTCGCTGGGCCAAGCCACCGATCAGCTTCTCGGCCCTTTCTCATTTTTCCTCTCCGAAAGCACCGGCCGGGCCCTCCTCCTGATCTTTGGAGGCCTGGTCTTCTCCGTCGCCGCCTATTCTTTCCGCTTCTATCGCTTCCGCCTCGCGCGCTCGGAAGATCTCCTCCACCGGGAGTTCGGTTTCTTCACTCGGCATTCCAGCAGTATCCCGCGCCGCCGCATTCAGCTCCTCCGCATCGAAGAACCCCTGCTCCGCCGCCTCTTCCGCCGGGCCGCCGTCCACGCCGACACAGCGGCAGACCGCAGCTCAGAAGAGCAGAATGAGCAAGGACGAGGCATTCTCGCTCCCATCCTCCCCGCAGCTGCTGCGACAGCTCTGGCCGGCCACGTCTTTCCCGGAGTCGCCGCCGGCGATCCTCGAGAATGGCGCCGGGTCTCGCCCAAGGCCGTGGGAAGGTCTGTCCGAGTCTCTCTCGTCCTCGTAACCCTATTGACGGCGGCGCTCTGGGGCTGGATCGGTCCCCGCGCTTTCGCATTGGCCGCTCTCATTCCCCTGGCCTGGTTTCTCGCCAGGAAATCCTATCAACACACCGGCTACTGCAGCGCCGGCGCCTTCTTCCACATCCGGCGAGGTTGGCTCAATCGCAACACGCACATCATTCCGTTGCGCAACATTCAAGGTGCGGCGATGCGGCAATCCCCGTTTGACCGGCGGCTGGGGCTGGCCACCCTCGTCATCGACACCGCCGGCCAGAGCTTTACCGGCGGGGCGCCGAGCCTGGCGAACCTGCCTCGCGAAACCGCGGCGCTCCTCGCGACACAACTCGCTCGCGAAGCGGCCCGCCGCCGTTACCCTTCTCGATGAATAACAAGGATGGAGCGCTCCTGAGCGCCGCAGTTCTCACGTCGTCGCCCGCCGGTCCCCTTCTCCTATGAAGAATTCCTCCATCCGCCTCCGCAGATCCCCGTAAAACGCTTCCGCGATCTCCTCCAACATCCCCGGTTCGCCCGCACCCGCAGCCACACGTTCCTTCTCCCGCCGCACCCGCTCCTCGAACGTCCGCTCCATTTCCATCAACACTTCGACAAACTCCTTGGCCGCGCGCGACCGTTCGATCCCTTCGATCAACGCTTTCTCCAACGGCCCGCTCCGGGTAATCCGCGTCAGTGTCCCCTCGCTCAACTCGTCCACATATCGCACATAGTTCTTCACGAACGCCTCGTGATCCTTCTCGAACCGGATCTCGTCCCGGTCCAACAACGTGTCGTAGGGGCCCGGCTTCGAAAAGAACTTCACCACCAGCGGTATGGTGTCGACCAACATGAACAAGAGCGTCAGAACCGCGTAACAGATGATCGCGAAGGTCCCGCCTTCGTCGCCGGCACGGAAGAGCCGGTGCAGCGCCAGCGTCTGAGTGAGGATGTCGCGCCGTGGTTCTGCTCGTAGCAGAGCGATCCTTTGCCTCTCGTCCTCCTCCAACCGGGTGATCTCCGTGCGCAACCGCTCCACGTCTGCCAACCCGGCGTCGATCTGCTTGGCGATGGTTTCCCGGATCCGGTTCTGCTGAACCACGAACTGATCGGCCTGCTCCTGATCGACCTGGCGCCGCAGCCCATCCAGACGGTCCCGCTCCGCTTTCTCGCGCGCCAAGGCCTCCGTGCGCTCCGACTCGAACTCCGCCAACACCGCAGCTTCCGCCTTCGCCGCATCCTCGCGCAGCGTGTTCTTCTCCGCTGTCCTCGCTTCCAGCAAGCCGCTCAGCCGCGCCGCCTCCGCCCGGCGCCAGTTCAAATGATCCTCCTGAATGCTCTTCGCCCGCGGACCCAAGCCTACAATCCCGCTTCGCTGCCCGTTTACTTCCCGCTCGAACTCCCGCTGCCAATACGCCAGCTCGTCTTGAATCCGCCGAAACTCCCCGTCCAGGGTCTCCATCTCCGCATCGATGCCCGCGATCTTCTCCTCGATCGGAGCAACCGCATCGGCGGCCTGATTCAACACCGCCTGCGGAGTTCCCGTCCCTCCTTCCGCCGTCTCCGCCGCTCCGGTCTCCCTGCGAACGTGATCCAGAAACGAGGCATCGAAAGTGACGTCCCACTTCTCTCGCTGCAGCGCGATCTCAGCCTCTACGCCTCTCATCCGCGCTTCCACGCCCGTTTTCTCGACCAAGGCCGATGCCCGCACATCCGTGATCTCCGTATCCCGCTCTCTTTCGATCTCGGCGGTAATGGTGTCCCGGAAGAGCAAAAGGGTCAGCGGATGGGAGATGGTCACGCCCATGAGTAAGGCCACCACAAAACGCAGCGAGAACTGCCCCGATTTTCGGAAAAAGCCCAAATACGGCCGGTAACTGGCCAGCAATGCCCGGTCGATGGTCATGATGATGAAGGACCAGATCAACGAGACTCCGATGATCACCCGCCAGTTGTCCGTCAGCGTCGAAAGCGCATAGGAACACGCGATGAACGCGAATACCGTGGGCACCAGCACCGTCGCTCCGAAGGCGACGTATTTGCGCTGTTCCCATGTGGGACAGGACTCGAGGGCATCGGTCCCCGCCCCTGAAAGCCAGAAGAAAACCCGCCGGATTGCCTGCATACGGTAGTCTTAGTCGACGCCGCTGATTCTACACCATCGCCGCGCCGCCACAGGTTTTTTTGCCGGAAAAACCGTCGCCAGGCGCAGCCGGAAACTCCGCCCTCAATCCCGCCGCACTCTGCCTCTCCCGCCAAATCTCCACGATGCCGAAAGGGGAATGGCGTTTTCCACCCGGCAGATTCGCGGCCGCCGGCCCGTCTCCAACTCGACCTCGACAATGTCGCAGCGCACCGGGATCCCGGGAAACTCTAAGAGGCGCAACCACTCCCGGACACCGCGCAATATGCGTTTGCGCTTGGCCCAGTCGACCGCGTCCGCCGGACGTCCCGGCCGGCCCGGCCGGCGGGTCTTGACCTCCACGAACACCAGCGACTCGCCCTCACGGCACACCAGATCGATCTCGCTGCGCCGGTTCGGCCGGAAGTTGCGGTAGAGAATGCGGAATCCGCCGCGACTCAAATAGCGTGCAGCCAACCGCTCGCCGAACGCCCCCAGTTCCTTGGGCGTCAGCGCCCGGCCTTCAATCTCCAAAGTCGAAGGTGAGCTGAGCGACCGGTCGAAACGATCGGCGATGCAGCGGACAAGGGCCGAGTCGCGCCAGACATGCCAGATGCTTCTTGGTGCCATAACCCTTGTGCCATTCAAACCCATATCCGGGATGCCGGCGACCAAATTCTATCATAATCTCATCGCGCACGACCTTGGCGATCACGCTGGCCGCGGCGATGGATAGGCTGATGCCGTCGCCGCCCACCAGCGCCCACTGGCGATAACGCAAAACGGGAACCTGCAACCCATCCACGAGAACGCAATCCGGAGATCGAGGCAGGCTCTGCAACGCTCGTTCCATCGCCAGCCAGGAGGCCCGCAGGATATTGAGCCGGTCGATCTCCTCAACCTCGGCCCGGCCACAGGCCCATACCACCCGGGTGTCGGCGATCAGCGCCTCATACAGCCGCTGACGCTGTTCCGGCCGCAGCTTCTTGGAATCGTCTAGCCCAGGCAAATCAAAGTCCTCCGGAAGCACCACCGCCGCGGCCACCACCGGCCCCGCCAACGGACCACGGCCGGCCTCGTCCAACCCAGCGACGAAGCGGCATCCCTCGCCCCACAAGGTCTCCTCGTGTTGGAGGTGACAAGCCATCGTCCGCCTCGCGGCTTCCCGGACGCCGCAACCCGGGTCCCGGACCCCTAGTCCTGCGATTCCAAGGGCGCTTCAGTCTCCGCCGGCTCCGGCCCTGGCGCCGCCGCGGGAGCCTTGCCGCCATGGCTGCCCTTGATGGCCGCCGCCCGCACCAGCGTCGCTTTCTTCCCGATCCGGCTCCGCAAGTAGTTCAACTTCGCCCGCCGCACCTTTCCCCGCCGGACCACCTCGATCTTGGCCACCTTCGGCGAATGCACCGGAAAGACCCGTTCCACTCCCTCTCCATAGGAGATCTTCCTTACCGTAAAAGCCTGCTGCAAGCCCGCGCCGCGCCGGCCGATCACGATCCCCGTAAAAATCTGAATCCGCTCCTTCCCCCCCTCCACAACCCGGGTGTGGACGTTCACCGTGTCCCCAACATTGAAGTCGACGACATCGGATTTCATTTGCTCTTGCTCGATTCGGTC
>DATKCT010000189.1:0-8949 GCA_035513055.1 Verrucomicrobiales bacterium
TTACGCTTCTCCTTCCTCCTATGAAATCAACGGCCGTCAGTTTGTCGTCATCGCCGCCGGCGGTGGCGGAAAACCCGGCACCCGCCGGGGCGACGCCTATTACGCCTTTGCTCTTCCCGACTAACGGAGCAGCATGGAACCTATTTGTCTGGCTTCGGGATGGCCTCCTGAGAGAGAATCTTCTTGTGGTCGCTTACCGATAAGATCGCCAGCCAGGCTCGCCATCCTTCCGGACTCCTTACTCCAGCCCCGGCCAGGGATTCCTGCTGGGCGTCGCTGATATATCTTCGAAGAAATGCCGTTACTCGGATGCCTTCGGGGTCGAGAGATCGGCGATGGCCAGCGCGTTGAACGCTTCGTGCATTACGTTCCACCGGTCCGCCAGATCGCGGACTTTGTCCGGAAGCTGTTCGGCAAGGTTCTGGGTCTCTGCGCGATCGTCCTTGAGATTGTAGAGTTCCCATGCATCGCCCTTGGCGGCGACAATCTTCCAGTCGCCGGCCCGCAAAGCGCGGTTGCCTTCGTGCAGCCACCACAGGGCCTCATGCCGCGGCTCCGGGTCCTCCCCAAATATGGGCTTGAGACTTCGGCCCGGCGGCGGCGGGACGGCGCCTCCCTCCCATCGATCCAGCGGCGATGTGTCCGTAGCGTCCAGGATCGTCGGCACAAGATCGATCACATGTCCCGGACTGCTCCGCAGTTCGCCGCGCGCGCGAATCCCCGCCGGCCAATGGGCGATGAGGGGCGTGCAGATGCCGCCTTCGTGCGCCCAAGTCTTGTGCCGGCGGAACGGAGTGTTGGCCACCGTAGACCAGCCGGGTCCCAGACAAAGGTGGCTATCCGCTGATCCGGGAGCTGCTTTGGGATCATGCCCGTCGTCACGGACCATGATTTCCGCGCTGGCTCCGTTGTCGGACAAGAAGAAAATCAGGGTGTTCTCCCATTGCCCGTGGTCACGCAGAAGCTCAAAGATCCGTCCAGTCTCCCGGTCCATTCGGTCGATCATCGCGGCGTGAACGGACATCTTCGCGGCCTGAAAGCTGCGTTGCTCTTCGTTGAGTTCGCTCCAGGGAATGGGCCGGTTGACTTCGCCCTTGCCAAGGACTTCCAGCGCCTCCGGAAAATCATAGGGAGGGCCGATGTCACGTTCCATTTCTGCGAGCGCGCCAGGCGCGATGCCCAATGCGTTCTGCCGGGCGCGGCGCTCCTGGAGCGCTACATCCCAGCCAACAGTATACTGCTCTGCATACGGCGCGATATCTTCCGGCAAGGCCTGCAACGGAAAATGCGGCGCCAGATGGGCAAGATAGAGGAAAAACGGTTGCTCCGCGTGTTGTTCGAAGTGTTCCTCCAGGAAAGCGAGGGCCCGCGTGACGATGGCGGCGGTCGAGTAAAAGCCGCTGTCCCGCTCGACCGCAGGAAGGCGTTCCCCATTTTCGAAATGGGTTCTGGGGCTGAAGAACCGTCCGCTGTCCTGTAACAGGTAGGAGCGATCGAAGCCCTGCCGCATGGGATCTCCATCCATGTGCCACTTTCCGGAATGATAGGACCGGTAGCCAGAAGCTCGCAGCATCTCCGGCAAGAGCCGGGCCCAGGCGGGCCGCGTTCCGCCGCCTCCGCTGGGCGCTCCCGGGACAGTGTCTCTCCGGACCTGTTGCGCATAGTAGCCGGTGAGCAGCGCCGCCCGCGTCGGCCAACAGCGCGCCGTGTTGTAGAACTGGGTGAAGCGCAATCCGTCCCGCGCCAGTCCATCGAGATGGGGAGTCGCGATCTCGCTCCCGTAACATCCCAGATCGGAATAGCCGAGGTCATCGGCCAGGATGACGACGACGTTAGGCTTGCTCTGACCCCAGATGCTGGCGGGCGCCGCGCAGCACAACAGATAAATCGGAAGGCACAGGCGTTGCATAGACTCAAGCAGACGTTATTCCCGATCCGGCGCGGGCGCCGCATTCCCCACACGGCGGAGCCGGATACTCCAGTTCCCGGCGAACATTTCCCAGCGGAGAATCTGGCGGGATCGCATTCGCATCACTGATGCCAGTCTCCAATGAAGGGCTCGTAAAAGGATCGCCATTCCCGGCGATGCCAGACTGGCGAAGAGGGAAAGCCTTCCTGACCCAACGCATCCACCGTGACCACGTAGTAGCGTCGAGAGCCCTCGCCGGCTTGCTCGTCGGTGAATCCGCAAACCACCACCGGATCCGAGGTGAGCCGGCTCACCGGGTCCTTGTCCCATCGTCCGTCCATTCGATAGACGCGATATCCGAGAATTCCCAGCTCCGGATTGGGCGCCCACCGGAGACGGCAAGCGATATCGTCCTCCCGGCTGAATACGAACTGCGGTGAAGAAGGCAGCGTCAAGAAAGCTGGTGAGACTCCGCTTTCCGACCCCTCGCTATTCACGGCGATGACGCGGTAGGCGAAAACTCCATAGCGGTAGGGCCGCCCTTCCGGATCCAGGTGTTCCTCGTGCAAGGCGCTGTCATAGACAGGATCGCCTCGGATCGATTCGGGTTCGGCCAGGTTGACGCTTTCATCCGCGAAGCGTGTGCCCGGGACCGGCTCGACCGTCAGCCGGTGAAAACCGCCGATGCGGCGGATGGCGCCCACGGAAGGTTCCTCGAGGGGCGGCGTTCTGGATTTGAGCCTTTGCAACTGGTCGTCGGTCCAGACTTCCACGACCGCCCGTTCCACATGATAACCCGTGGCGCCGGCGCACGGTTCCCATTGCACTTCCACCCTGGCGGGAGACCGGACCGACACCACCGCGTCCTCGACGATGGAGGGCGCCTCCACCGGGGCCAATTCCGGTCCTGCTCCGGCTTCGGCCGGAGCCAGGCGATAGGCCCAGACTTGTTGTTCCCGAGGCTCGCTCGGACAGTTCTCCAACAAGGCAAGGTTCCATTCCGGAGAAAACATCAGGTTTCGCGCGCGCGATCCGGCGCGGCCGGGTTCCGCGGCTGGGCGCATGGGCGTCCATCGGTTCTCTCCGGCATCGTAAGCCCAAGTCTGGACTTCGTGCCGGGCCTCTTCGTCTTCGCCGGTCGTGATCTTTACCAAGGCGATCACCACTCGCTGGACCGGATCGTAGGTCAAGACCGCGTCGTTCTCGTGGGTAGGCGGAGAAACGGGCGGTTGCCTATCCATCCAAACATTGTTGGGAAGATCATAAGTCCATGTCCGGGGATCTTCCCCAAACTGAGTTCCAAAGAGCACGTGAAGGCGCCGGGCTTCGTCGTAGGCCATATTGCCTCCGCTGCGGGGCGGCGGCTCCATCTCGGGATGCATGTGCCGCCAGGCATTGGTCCGGAGATCATAAACCAGGGTGCCTTCGCGACTGCCTTCTCCGGCGAAGACGACGATCTTTTCCTCGTGGCTGTCCCAACTCGCGCAGCGATAAGGCGCGAGGCGCGGCGCCGGCAAAGGACGCAGATTTCGCCAGCGATTCTCGCCGGCGTCGTAGGTCCACACCGTTGAATCATTCAAATACAACTCGCGCGCCCACTGCCATCCGTGGCTGCCGCTGAAGAACGGAAACCGGACGTAGCGTCCGCGCACGGGGTCATAGACATTCTGGGCATTGCAACACACGCCGGGTGGAGAGGTATTGGGTTCCCGCAGCGCCCATTCCGCAGTCACGGGATCGAAAGTCCACACCTCGCCGCCTTGCTCGCCGCCTCCGCCTTGGTTATGCCCGCCAAACCGGACCAGCAACCGGTGGCGGCGATCCCACACGCAGGCCCCTTCGTAACCGAGCCGCGGAGAAACCGGACCGCCGGGCAGCGGACTGAGTTTGACCCAGGTATTGACCGGATGTCTGGCGAAGGCATCCGGAGGAGGCGCGGCAACTTCAGCCGGCTCCAGCTCGTCTTGTGCCGCGCCGGCCGTGAAAAGACAGACTGCGGCCAAGGCGGTAGGGATCCATCTTGTTCCGTGCATTCTCAGTTTCCGTATCATTGTTCACGAGAATTGTGGGTGAAAACCCGCCCGGTGTCGCGCCGGAATTCGCCCGCATTTCTCGATCCGTTTCGTCGCGAGGAGCTGCGAACCCCGCCTTTCGATCGTTTGATTTTCCGCTGTCCCACCAGGGCCGGTCGATGCTAAGCGTGCTTAGGGCGATCCCGGCCGGCGCCTCATCACCTCATGCACTGGAGCGATCATCCCTGGTCCGGCGTGTTCCCGGCGACGCTCTGCCCGTTTCATGCCGATGAAAGTCTCGACGAGGAAGGCCTCGAAGCCTACCTGCGGGAACTCTCCGCCATCCCGGGCGTCGCCGGTCTGACCTGCAACGGGCATACGGGTGAGATCATGTCGCTGCGTCCACAGGAACGGGCGCGCGTCACCGCAATTGGCGCCCGCTCGATCCGCGAAACCCGCCCTGCGGTCAAGCTGATCTCGGGCGTCTCCGCCGAGGGCAGTCTCGAAGCCATTGATCACGCGCTCGCGGCCAAGGAGGCCGGGGCCGACGCCATTCTGCTCATGCCGCCCCACCACTGGCTGCGCTTCGGCCGCAGCAGCCGGACGGCTGTGGGCTTCTTCGAAGACGTCGCCGAAGGCGCCAGTCTGCCCATCGTGGCGCACCAGTATCCCGCTTGGACTAAGGCCGGGTATTCGCTCGCGGAGATGCTCGAGATTGTCCGCATCTCCCAGGTCGTCTGCATCAAGATGGGCACCCGCGACATGTCCCGCTGGCTCTACGACTACGAACAGGTCAAGGCCGCCGCTCCGCATGTGAGCATCGTCACTTGCCATGACGAGTTTCTCTTGCCCACCCTCCTGGAAGGCGCCGACGGAGCCCTCATCGGCTTTGCCGGTTTTGTCCCGGAACTGATGATCGAGCTGGTTCACTCTGCTCTCGACGGCGATTTGGCGCGAGCCAAGGATGCCCAGCGGACGGTCGCCCCCCTGGCCCGTCTGATCTACGAATTCGGCGAGCCCGGCTGCGCAGCGCACCAACGCATGAAGGCGGCGCGCTGGTTGCTCGGCAGTTTCCCCAGTCCTCACTTCCGCCGGCCGGTGCGCCCCCTCAGCCCGGAGGCCATCGACGCCCTCCGCGAAGGACTCGAACGGATCGGCTTCTCCTGCCCGGATCTCGCCGCATCCGCCGTTTCCTAACCCGCGCATTCCGAAACCCTGTCATCCTCACATGGAAGCGGAGCCCTGCATTGACGCCTTTTGTCATATCCTTCCGTCCGGCTACTGTGAGGCCGTGGAACGGCTCGACGGCCCGGCCCTGCCCAAGTTCCGCCGCGCACAACGCATCCCTTGCATGTCCCAGATCGAGGAACGCATGCGCGTTATGGACGCGTTTCCCGGATACCGGCAGATTCTCACCCTGGCATCTCCGCCAGTGGAAGCTCTGGCCGGGCCGGACCGTTCTCCCGCATTGGCGCAACGCGTCAACGACGAACTCGCCGCCCTGTGCCGGGACGATCCCGGCCGCTTCCCCGGCTTCGTCGCAGCTCTCCCCCTGAACCATCCTGAGGCTGCCTTTCAGGAAGCCGCGCGCGCGGTGACCCAACTCGGCGCCCTCGGCATCCTCCTCTACTCGAACATCGACGGGCATCCACTCGACGAGCCTCCCCTTCTGGCCCTTGTCGAGGAAATGGGGCGTCGCGACAAGGCCGTGTGGATCCACCCTGTCCGCGGCATCCACACGCCCGACTACGCCACAGAGCAGTACTCGCGCTTCGACCTCTGGTGGGCCTTTGGTTGGCCCTACGAAACTTCTCTGGCCATGGGGCGCCTCGTGTTCTCCGGATTGTTCGACCGTTACCCAGACCTGGTCGTCATCACCCACCACGCCGGCGGCGTGACTCCGCTCATGGCCGGCCGGCTCGGCCCAGGGCTCGATCTGCTCGGCTCCCGCGTTCCCCCGGGCCTCGAGGCCGCGGTGGAAACGCCCTTGCGGGAACGTCCGCTGGACGCCTTTCGCCGGTTTCACGCCGACACCGCCTCGTTCGGAGCGGCCGAGACCATCGCCTGCAGCCGCGCTTTTTTTGGTATAGATAGGCTCCTCTTCGGAACGGACATGCCCTTCGACCCGGAAGAAGGTCCCGGCTACATTCGCGACACTCTCGCCGCTATCCTCTCCCTGAATTGGACGCCCGAGGACCGGTCCCAAGTCCTGGCCGGCAACGCCCAGCGCGTCTTTCGTCTCCCCTCCTGAGCGCCGTGGCCAAAGGGCGCCTCTATCCCCCCGAATCCCGCCGTTTCGACGATCCCGTCACGGGGCTTCCGCTGCGCCAGGTCACTTCCCACCCCTCCATCCACCACCATCCTTTCTACTACATTCCGGCCTGGGATGACGCTATGCGCGGGCTCACCTTTATCTCCCACCGGACGGGCTCTCCCCAGATCTTTCTGGAACTACCGGAAGATGGAGGCCTTCTCCAACTCACCAGCCGTAGCGATCTGAACGAATGGTCGATCCATCCTTCTCACGACGGCCGCCACGTCTATTTCACCGCGGGATGCGGAGCTTTCCGTGTCGCGGTGGAGACTCAGAAGGAGGAGGAACTGGCGCGATTCGAAACCGAACGGCTGCGGGCCGCGGGAATGGTGGGCGCAGGCATGGGCACAACGAGCCTATCGCGTGACGACTGTTGGTGGGCTGTGCCCGTCCAACACGGTTCGCGGGCCCGCCTTTGGATAATCGACACGTCCGGCGGAACAGCAGAAACCATTTTGGAACGGGACAGCATCGGGCATCCGGAGTTTCACCCTGACGATCCAGCATTGCTGCGTTACGCCGGCCCTTTCGATCAGCGTATCTGGATCGTCCAGCGCGACGGAAGCGGAAACCGCCTGGTCTACGCCCGGGACGCCGCCAAACGCGAATGGATCGTGCACGAAACCTGGAGACCCGGCGCGCGCGAGATTCTCACAGTCAATTGGCCGCACGGAGTGCTGGCAATCGACACGGGCTCCGGATCGGTGCGGACCGTGGCCCGATTCAATGCTTGGCATCCCATGGTCGATCGCAGCGGAAACCGGATGGTTTGCGACACCCGTAATCCAGACATCGGTTTGCAACTTTTCGCTTTGCAAGGAGCGGATGCCGGCGAGCCGGTCGCCCTGTGCTTTCCCAACGCGAGCAATGCCGGTGATCACTGGGACGCCGGTCACTGTCCTTACGATGACGGGCCGGTTCAGATCTATGCTCCGCAGCATACCCATCCCCATCCTTCGTTCTCTCCGGACGGAACCAGGGTCGTTTTCACCACCGACGCCTCCGGCCAGGCCCAGGTCTGCGAACTCACGCTGCCTGCGGAGTTGTGCCTGCGGGCCCGTTCTCAGCACTAGTGTGGTGTTTGCGAAATATGTAGACAAAACAAGTTTTTCGAAGGTGAGAAGATTTGCTCGCTACGCTTGACGTCGCAAAAGGCGTCCCGTCGATACGGACAAAGTATTATTGTTCTGCGGCGCGCTGGAGAACCGGAGGCGATCAAGCGGTGTGTTTCACAACGGGCGGAACATCTCATTTTTCAGAAAAGTTCCCTCGCTCGAGAGCGGCTCACTCATCCGCCGGAACAAGGCGGATCACCGAGTCGGGACCGTTGAGCACGACGTAGAGGAAGCCGTCGGGACCTTCCGTAAGGGCGCGGATGCGGCCGAGATCCTTAAGGACGATCTCCTGTTCCACAACCTGGTGTTCTGTGAGGCGGAGGCGCCGGATTTCCTGCTTGGCCAGCGCGCCGGCGAACAGATCGTTCTTCCAGCCGGGAAACCGGTCGCTGGTGTAGAAGGTCAATCCGCAAGCAGCGATGCTGGGGGTCCAGTAAGTGACGGGCTGGACCATGCCCTCTTGGTGCGTCTTTGAGGTGATCGGCGTGCCGTCGTAGTTCATGCCGTGGGTGATCACCGGCCAGCCGTAATTGTGGCCGGGCAGGATGTGGTTCAGCTCGTCCCCGCCCCGAGGGCCGTGCTCGGTCGCATAGAGAGCGCCGTCGCGCGGGTCGCGGGCAAGGCCTTGAGGATTGCGGTGGCCGTAAGTCCAGATGCCGGGAAGAGGATCGGGAGAATCGAACTTCGGATTGTCAGCGGGGATCCGCCCGTCGTCGTGCAGACGAAAGATTTTCCCTTTCGGATTGGCAAGATCCTGGGCCTCATGCCATCCGCCCCGTTCCCCGACCGGGAAGAAAAGGTAGCCGCCGTTGAAGACGAAACGGATCCCGAAGTGCACTCCGGCATCGGTATAGAAGGCCCGCTCCGCTTTCCAGATCCACTCTTGGTCGACCCAGCGATGATCCTTGATTCTCCCGCGGACCACGGCGGTCATCGTCTGTGGCTGGGCATCCTTCCCTTCCCGTTCTTCCCGCCAGCCGTCGGCGATGCCCAGGTACACCCAGCCATTGTCGAGGTAGTCCGGGTGGACCGCCACCTCCATCAAGCCGCCCTGCCCGTGGTGGAGGACCGGCGGCGTGTCTTGCACCGGGCTGGGATTCAAGGAGCCGCCGGCCTCGACAACGCGCAGGCGTCCCGGCCTCTCGGTCAGCAGAGCGCGTCCGTCGGGAAGGAAGGCGAGCGCCCACGGGATCTCGAGTCCACCGTCCACCACGACTTCGACCTTGTAGGAGGCGCGCTCAGTTTTGGTGACCTTGCCGGGCTCCGGCTTCGGGTAGCGGATCCCTTTGCTGAGGGCCTCCCGCTCTTTCTCCCGGATATAGATGACGAGCGCGCGGATCTGGTCCTCGCTCAGGATGCCCTCCCAAGGCGTCATGCCGAGCTGGAGGTTTCCTTTCAGGATGGTTCGAGCGATTTCCGCATCGGTGCTGCCGTGCTTCCAGTCGCCATCTAGAAAGGACGGCGCCAGGCCGCCTCCGAGGTCCTGGCCATGGCAGGACGCGCAGAGCCGCTCGAAGAGCTGTTCGACCTTCAGTTGAGCGAGGGCTTCTGGATCGGAGGAAGGGGCGACGTCCTGCGCGGCCAGCGGGAACGCGGCCA
>DATKCT010000190.1:0-6142 GCA_035513055.1 Verrucomicrobiales bacterium
CGCCAGTTCCCGCCAATCCTCGGGGAAGAACGACGTCAACAGCTCCCAGTCCTCGTCCATGCACTGCGTATCCTCCATGACCGGTGAGGCTCGCACAGTGAGAAGCGGCTGTCAACAAACAAGTTAGCGCTTATGGGGCAACGCTCCGGGCCTGGAGTTTTTACATTTGCGACTGGACGTGGTCCCAAACTTCAAAGGAAGGAGCTTGCAGAGCCTCGGGAGAAGCCGGAGGCTTCGCAGCTTGTAGCCGGTGGTGAAGCGAAGCGACACCACCGGTGTGAGTCGCAACTCGATCCGCACCCCGGCAGGGGTGCCAGTAAGCGGCTGGCCATCCCCTCCACCTACACATGCCTGCTTGAGCATGTCATCTTCTCTATTGGCTATGCAGGGGTTACGGTGAGCAGCGGGCTGGCACCCCTGCCGGGGTGCTGCTGATGGATCGTCCGTCTCCGGTGGTGTCGCTGCGCGCCACCACCGGCTACAAGCTCTGATCCCTTCGGGATCCCCGCGTCTTCGGCCTTCCGGACAGGCCAGAGATGTAGGAGCGGACAAGTGAGCGGGAAAATCCTCCTCGTCCTTCGTCCTCGATACCCGGGCCATTCGAGGACGAAGGACGAGGAGGATTCTTCTGGTTGCAGATGAGTCTGCCTCTCATCGAGGTTGCCCTTCTACCACACATGCGGCCGCTGGGACCGGGAGGCGGGAGCGGGTTTGGCTGCTTGCTCCGGGAATCGAGAGAAGGCGCATTCTCTGTCGCACCTACGACACGAGACGCGCCGCGGGCCCGGTGAGAGCGGGGGCGGCTGCAGGCTTGACCGCGTGCGCCGGGAATCGAGAGAAGGCGCGTTTTCTGTCGCACCTGCGACACAAAACGCGTCGCGGGCCCGGTGAGAGCGGGGGCGGCTGCAGGCTTGACCGCGTGCGCCGGGAACCGGGAGAAGGCGCATTTTCTGTCGCACCTGCGACACGAGACGCGCCGCGAACCCGGGCCATCCGCGTTCTGCCTCGAGCAATTCGGAACGCGAAGCGAAGAAAATGCTTGCATAGTGGAGCCATGATAGGACTATCAAACCCGCATGAATACGCGCGCAGAGGAGACGCTTTACTTCTTGCTTTGGTCAGTCGCCCTGCTCATGCGGCCGACTTTTCGGAACATGACAGACCCCTCCGAGAGTTGGACCTGCCGGACCGCAACGGAGCCTCCGGTTTCACGCTTGCTGAAGCGAAAGTGGCTTAGGGTGAATCGGCTCGGTCCTGGCGACCGGCTCTTCCGGCTCACGGAGCCAGGCCGTCTCAGGGCTCTCGGTGGGCGAGACCCGCTGACCCAGTGGTCCCGTAACTGGGACGGCCTTTGGCGTCTCGTGGTGTTCGACGTGCCCGTGAAACACAATGCTCAGCGCGCGCGCCTCCAGCGCCGTTTACGCGCACGCCGATACGGCTGTTTACAAGGCAGTGTCTGGGTCGCTCCCGACTTCCTTGCCGGAGAAAAGGAGGCCTTGAGGCAGGGAGACATTCAAGTTCGCTCCTTTCTGGTCTTGGAAGCTCGCCCAGGCGCAGGGGAGAGCGATTTGGAGATCGTGCAAGGGGCGTGGGACTTCGATGAGTTGAACCGTCTTTACCGGGTCTACCTCAACGTATTGGACCGCCGTCCAGACAGGCGGCGTCTCCAGACCCAAGGGAAGCAAGTCCTCGCGAGCTGGGCGAATGATGAAAGGAAAGCGTGGTTGGCGGCGATTCGATTCGATCCGATGCTCCCTCGGGGCTTGCATCCGCCGGGCTACCTAGGCCCGGATGCCTTTCGTCAACGGCAAGAGGCGCTGGGGCTTGCTGGCCGCGCCTGGCTGTGGGGACAATCAAAGTTTGGTGACGTTCTACGGGCGGGTTGATTAGGGTCTTCCCCGCTACTCAGGCTTTCTCCGGCCCTCCAGATGGGCAGTCTGTTGTCACGCGTACACTCAAAACGCTCTGCCGCCCCGGTGGGACCGGGAGTCAGCAACGGGTTTGGCCGCTTGCTCCGGGAAGCGAGAGAAGGCGCTTTTTCTGTCGCACCTGCGACAAAAAAGCGCGCCGCGAGCCCGGTCGGACCGGGAAGCGGCAGCGGGTTTGCCTACTCGGGCCGGGAACCGGGAGAAGGCGCTTTTTCTGTCGCACCTGCGACACAAAACGCGCCGCGGGCCCGGTCGGACCGGGAGGCGGCAGCGGGTTTGCCTACTCGGGCCGGGAACCGGGAGAAGGCGCTTTTTCTGTCGCACCTGCGACACAAAACGCGCCGTGCCGTCGCTGGGACCGGGAAACGAGTTCGGCGGTTCATCCTTTTCCACCATCCACGCTTCCTCCCACGCCAGGTCAGGAGTTCTGATTCTCTCTCCGGCAACGCGCTCCCCCCCGCCCCTCACTCGCCGGCGTCTGTCTCTGCCAAGGGGGGTGCTTCGTAGACATGCTGCGCGCCATGCCAATCCACTCCCACGAGCCGCTCCCCATCCGGAGTGAAGCGGATCCAGCGCGGACAGGTTTCCCCACGATGCAGCACGGCGACCTCGCGCCGCGTCGCCACGTGCCAGAGCTTGAGCGCGCCACCGGGGTCAGTGGAACTTGTCGCGATTGTCCGGCCGTCGGGTGAGATGTCCACCGCTTCAATGGGGCCGCGCCGGTCGGCCAGCCGGTAGAGGAAACGGCCGTCCCTGGCGTCGTGGATTTCCACTGTTCCGTCGGAGGCGGAGACCGCCACGGCGCGGTCGTCCGGCGAAAAAGCGAGTCCAAGGAGCTTCGAAACGGCCCGCCCGCGCGCGAAGCGCCGCTTCCCGGAGGGAACGTCCCACAGGCTCAACCCCGCATTCCCGTCGCCACTGTAATGGGACACTGCGAGGGCGCTTCCGTCGCGGGAGAATCCCACGTGGATAGCCAAGGAAATGGCCTGCACCGCCGCGTCGAGACGCCCGGTTTTCGTTTCCCACAGCCGGATCCTGCCATCGAAGCAGGCCGCGGCCAGCAACCTCCCATCCGGAGAGGACGCGGCATGGTGAAACTCCGCGCTGCTGCCGGCGAGCGTCACCGTCCGGCCGGGTGTCCGGCCTGCAACATCCCAGGCCTGCAAAAGGCAGAGACCGGCTGGATCCCGCTGCATGAGTGTCAGGCTGCGCCCGCCGTCCGAGAAACCCGCTGGGCCGAGCCCGCCGGGATCCCCTACGGAATGCTCCTCTCCCGTTTCCAGGTCGCGGACCACCGGCTGCTTGGCTCGGTCCCTGGCGTCCGTTCCGCGCAGCGCCGCCAGGAGCCGCCCGTCGGGTGAAAGCGCGAACGGCGGAAAGAGCCGGCTCGTTTGCCCCGCCCGGAGCGCGGCCTCCAGCTTCCAGAGGCGCACCCGCCCATCTTCGCCTCCGCTGGCCAGCAGACCGCCATTGGGAGAAAAAGCTACCCCCCATACTCCGCCTTCGTGCCCCACGAGCCGCCGGGTTTCCTGGCCGCCGGTCACGTCCCAGATTCGAACGGTGTGGTCCGCCCCAGCGCTCGCGAGCAGTACACCGCGCGGCGAGAAGGCAAGACCGTTGACCCGGCCTGTGTGACCTCCGAGCAGGCCGATCTGCGGCATGGCGCTCTGGCCGGAGAGCTGGATTTCTTGGCGGTGGTATGCGGCAGCCGCCACCCGTTCCCCATCGGGAGACAGGACCAGGAAAGACGCCGTCACCGGGAGCGTGAGGCGCAGTGCCCCCGTCGCGGTATCGCGCAACTCGACCCAGTCCATGAGGCCAGCGCGGCCCTTCGAGTCGAGCGCCGTCACCGCAGTGATGCGGCCATCGGCGGAGACCGCCTCGAGATCCCCCGTCATTTCCCATTCGCCCGCCCACTTCCCGGCACGCCAGTCGTAGAACCGGACGAAATGGCGGTGCCCGTCGAGCGTTGGCGCGCCTGGAAACTTCTCACCCCAGGCGTGCACAGCCACTCGATCTGTGCCCGGGACGAAGAAGATCCGGGGGAGGCTAAGGGGGCATTGGAACTTCCAGAGCATCCGGCTGGTTTCCAAATCCCAGAGTCCCACGCGGCCATCGGTGTTGCCGAGGGCGAGCAGTGGGGCGTCTGGCCCGAAGGCGACGCTCTCGATCAGTCCGAATTCTGGCCGGATCTCTGCGCGAACCGATCCGGATTCGACATCCCAGAGGCGCAGCGTCTGGTCGTGGCTTCCAGTCGCCAGGAATGTTCCCGCCCGGGAAAACGCGAGACAGGTGACGCGCGCCGTATGGCCCTTGAGGACCGCGGCGGCTTCGCTCCGCGACAGCTTCCAGAGATAGCGCCACTCGAATCCGCGGAGGTCCGGCTCCGAACCGCGAGGGCGATGTGCATCCAGAGCGCGGCGGGCCATTGCCACATTGCCCTCGTCCAAGGCATCCTGAGCCATGTAGAGATCGGCTGCGTAGAGATTGCGAACGGTGTCCTCCCGCTGGAGCCGCACCCGTGCATTGCCGGCGAGCAAGACCCCGATGATCACCGCCGGAGCGATCGCCGCGAGGAATCCGAAGGCGGCCCAGGCGGGGTTGCGTCGCGCCCATTTGAGGGAGCGTTCCCAGGGAGAAACGGGCCGGGCGCGGATGGGCTCGCCGCGCTGCCAACGTTCCACGTCCTCAGCCAGAGCTTCGGCCGACGGGTAACGGCGCGCCGGATCTTTCTCAAGGCACTGCAGGCAAATCGTCTCCAGATCGCGGTCGACCCGCGGGTAGATTTTGCTGGGCCGGACAGGCGGGATTTCGAGGACTTGCCGCATCGTGGCCAGCGCCGTCGAGGCCTGGAAGGGCGGCCGTCCGGTGAGGAGTTCGTAGAGAATGGCTCCGAGGCCGTAAACGTCTGCGGCGGTGGTGATCTCCCGCGACCGGCCGGCTGCCTGCTCGGGAGCCATGTAACTCGGACTGCCGAGCGCCGCGCCGCTCAGCGTGAGGTCGAATGATGCATCAACCCGCTTCGCCAAGCCGAAGTCCGTGACATAGGGTTCGCCGACCTCGTCGAGAAGGATGTTGCCGGGCTTGATGTCGCGGTGCAGCACGCCGCGCTGGTGAGCGTAGTGCACGGCGCGAGCCACTTTGGCCAGGAGGGCGGCGGCCTCCTCAGGTCCAGGCACTCCTTCCTCCCGGCGCGCCCGTTCCAAATGTTCCGCCAGCGTTCCGCCTTCGAGAAGCCGCATGGTGAAGAATGGCTGTCCTTCCGCTTCGCCGACCTCATAAATGGGAACGATGTGCGGGTGATCCAGCGTGGCCGCGGTTTCCGCTTCCGTCTGGAACCGCCGGACTTCGTCTTCGCCGGCCATCTCGCCGAGCCGGATGAGCTTGAGCGCCACGACGCGTGAGGTCGACCGCTGCCGGGCTCGATAGACGACGCCCATTCCGCCCCGGGCTAGAGTGGCGAGCAGTTCATGGCCGGCGAAGGACCGGACCGCGGTTACCTCGCCTAGACCGGCTGGATCGTCTCCAGTGGCGTCGTCGTCCGGATTGAGCAAGGGCTCCAGGAGGCACAAGGTGCACAGACCCAGAGGCGCGCTGCCGGAGATGCGACGCCCGCATTGGGGACAGGTCTGAAGTTGGGTCATCGTCTTCGCCTGCTCCCGGCCGGAGCCCGCGGGCCGGCGGCCGTTAGTGATGCCAGCTTGGGATCCCTGCCGGATTTTCGATCCGATGATGGTCTAACGGCCCAGCGCCGTGAACAATTGCCGAATCTCATCCTCAATTTCGTCCGGGTTGGCGACGGTCTGAGCGATCTCATCGAGAAAGACCTCGCGGTAAAGGACTCGCAGCTTGCACGCAAGCGAGCGAAGGGAAGAGACCTTTAGGCCGAGTTCCGCGGATACGTTCACGAAACAGACCTCGCCGCGCCGGTCCGTGAGGAAGCCCTTGAGCGCGTCGAAACGTTGCAATTTGTCCCGGCGGTTCCATTCCTCGCGTGTCCGCAAGAGCACCCCTTCAAGGAGGATCTCCGCCCAGCGTCGCTCGAAGAGGGTTTCCGGGTTGGACTCCTCCAGGGCGCTGCGATGGATTTCTTCCTCCGTTTCCGGGTCGTCTAGCGAAAAGACCCGCTCTCCTCCGCCCCGTTTCTGGGCGTGGGAGCGATCCCATTGGTTGGCCAGGAAGTTGTCGACGGAGGCCATGAGAAACGAGCGGAA
>DATKCT010000191.1:0-5543 GCA_035513055.1 Verrucomicrobiales bacterium
AGACCTCTTCCTTTTCCTTACCTCTTCTCCAACGCTGCCAAAGATCGCTGCCAAGCCTTCCGATGCCAAAGGGCCCGCCCCTTTCTTTCAAGACGGACCCCCTTCTGCTTCCTCCAGCCTCCCCAGCTTTTCCAGCCGGGATGTTTAACCTAGTTCATCGAGCCCTCCGGTCAACGGAAAAAGAGAAGATTCTTCCGATATTTCGATACCCCGATCCTCCACTCCGGCTCCTTCAACGCCGGCCCCGGGCAAAGACCACATATCCCAAACTTTTTTTGCATCTCGCCCGTCCCCGAATCAGCGTTGGTCCCATCTCTTGATCGCCTGCATCCCCATGAACACTCCGGAAGTCTGCCCGGTCTGCTACGAAGACGTGCCGCCCCGCGCCAAAGCCTGCCCCTCGTGCGGCGCCGATGAACGCTCCGGCTGGAACGAAGACAACCTCCTTTACGATGGGTTGGATCTTCCGGAAGGCGCTTGGGAAAACCGGAATGCCGCCGATACGTCCCGCCGCTCCGCTTCCGCCGGCATCCCCTGGTTCTGGAAGGCGGCGGCCGTCATTCTTCTGGTGGCCCTGTTTCTTCTCTACCGGCGGGGCTGATCTCCCCCTGGGGGGCGACGCCCTGCCCCAAGGCAGCAACCAAATTGGCAGGGAGCGGCCGGACTCGCTGGAAGATCCGGGGTGCCAGTTTCCGGCCCCGCGCATACCCTTCCGACATCATCTCCATCTTGGCGTCGATGTTGTCCACGAAGTGCAGCAGCATGGCCTCCGGGGTCCGGGGCACCACTGGAGATCCGAATTCCTGGGTTCCGTGATGCGCGGCGATGAGATGGAGGAGATGGAGCCGGACATCATCGTTGCCCGGGACCCACTCCTTCCAACGTTCCAGGTCGCCCGCCTCCTCTAAATCCCGCCACAGACGGTTCACCAGTTCCATTCCACAGGCGATATGACCGATCAGTTCGCCCACCTCCTGGTAAGGCATGGCGAACCCGTCTTTCTCACAACTATTTTCCCAAAGCTTGCCGCAGTCGTGAAACAGGACGCCGGCTAAGAGCAGGTCGCGGTGGATCGACGTGTATACGCCACAAAGCGCGTCCGCACTGCGGAGCATCTGGGCCACATGTTCCACCAAACCGCCGCGCCGTGCGTGGTGAAACTCACGCGCCGCCGCTGTGCGCCGGAAGCGCTCGCCGTACTCGGTCAGAAAACGCGAGGCCAATCCAGCCAACCGGGGATCGCGCATTCCCGACACATACTCCTGGATGCTTCGGTAGTCCGCATCCTGGCGTTCCCGAAGTCCCGCGGGCCCCTGTAAGAATGCGTCTTTCTCTTCTTCGGCGAGGGGACGAAGCGTCAACCGGCCCGGTTCCAAGCCGAAGGGATCGCGAAAGGTCCAACGCCCGCCCAATTCCAGGAAATCGCGTTCCCGCAGTTTCGTCGCCTCGGCGTGAAGCGGATGGTCGGCCCAGATCCGCAGTTGCAACCTGCCCTCGCCGTCGGTGAATTCCAACTCCAGATAATCCTTGTCCTGTTTGGTCAGCCGCGACCGGACCGCCTCGAGTTGCACCCGGAGGATCGCCTCGACGGGTCCAGCGGCGGCCCGGCGCTCGAGTTCAAGCAGAGTCATCCGTTCCATCCGGCAACCCTCACAGTACACTCAAGGCGCGGCAAGCGGAAAAAGGGTTCGCCCGGCCGGGGTCGGGTCTTGCCCCTTGTTTTCATGCTGCCTCCGCCGGATAGTCTCGCTCGACCCCTTATGAAATCGCTGTTCCCGAAGCCGCTTCGCTCCGGCCTATTCACTCTTTTTTTTGGAGCCCTTGGTGCCGCGCCCGGTCCCGCCCAAGGCCAGGACCCGGCCCAAGAAGTGACTATCCGGGATCTGGAACCCAGCCAGGAAAACCCGGGCGATGCCTACATGGAGATGGAGCGTCTGGTCCGGATTATGGAGATCGTCCGGGAGAACTACGTCGACGAACAAAAAGTCAGCTACCGCCAGCTCATCGATCACGCATTGGAGGGCATGTTGTCGGGATTGGATCCCCATTCTCAATTCCTTTTTCCCCAAGTCTTCGAAGAGATGCGGGAGCAAACCGAGGAAAGCATGGCGGCTGGCGTCGGCATCACGGTGAGTCTCGAGGGGGACCAACTCACCATTATCGCCGTGCAGAAGGAGGGTCCCGCGGCCCGGTCCGGTGTGATCGCCGGCGATCGGATCCTCCGCATCAACGACATTTCTGTTGAGAGATCCGGATTCACCGAGGCCCAGCTTCTGCTCCAAGGTGAACCTGGCGAAACGTTGCGACTGACCCTCCGCCGGCCGTCTACTCAGGAACTGCTCGAAGTCGAATTGCTCCGGGAAGTGATCCGGGAAGCCACCGTAGAAGGCGCGCGATTGCTGCCTCCGGACCTTGCCGCCGAACGACGCATTGGTTATATCCGGATCCTCCAATTCAGTGGGCCCACTTCCCGCGATCTGGAACTGGCGCTCGACTCCCTGGAGAGGGAGGACATGGAGGCGCTGGTGCTCGATCTTCGCGATAACCCAGGCGGCCTGGTCCAAAGCGCCGTGGAGGTCTGCGGTCTCTTTCTCCCGCCCTCGACGCCGGTTCTCACCATGGAAGGGCGTGATCCCGCCCGCAATCCCCCGCCCTTCGTCACTCCGGAGCGGCAACTCCAACCCCGCAACTATCCTTTGGCAGTGCTGATCAATGGAAACAGCGCCAGCGGAGCCGAACTGGTCGCCGGAGCCCTGCAAGATCTGCACAGGGCCATCATCGCTGGAGAGACCTCTTTTGGAAAAGGATCGGTACAAACCATCCTCCCGCTCGAAGGCGCCGCTCTTCGGATCACCACAGCCAAATACTACACGCCCGGCCGTCGCACCATTCACGAAAACGGCGTCGTTCCCGATATCGTCGCCACCCTCACTCCCGCCGAAGAGCGCCTTCTGCGTCTCTCGTGGAATCGTGAGAACCTCTCGCCGGCCGAAGAAGCCGAGCTGCCGGGATTCCGCGACCGGCAACTCGACCGGGCCGCCGATGCCTTGAAAGCGGCTCTGTTCTTCCAGGCCCACCGTCCCGCTTCAGCAGACCCCGTTCCCGGGGCCGCGGCCGGATCCGTTTCCAACCCGGACCTTATCGGGCCGGATCAGCCTTCTCCGGACGATCCGCAGGGTTCGGATCAAGAAGCGCCTCCGTCCCAAGAGCCGCAGGCCAACGAGTCCGGGGAGACGCAGGGAGATGCAGCCGGATGTCCCGGGTAACCCACGTCTCTCCAGTCCCTTTGCGCCTGCCCTGATCCCGCGCCCGACTCCCGTAGCCCGCAATTCTCATACCGTTTCGTCGCGAGACGCTGCGAACCCCTTACTGCCAAGGCCGCGCGCCGCCGAGGGCGCAGAGCTGAGTGAGCGCGCCATGTGCAAGCCCGAGGCGCGGAATGAAGGCAGGATGGGATGCAGCGCGCCACAGCAGAAAGGGAATGAGAAATGTGGGGTAGGGGGTGCTCGTCAATCGTCGCGCGTTTCGGGGGGATGCTGCCCCGGCGGCCGGCGATTCGACAGAAAAAGGTAGAGGACCACCAATGCCGCCAAGGCTCCGGCGCCCAACACAAGCAACATCAGCACCACTATGAGTTCCGATGGTCCGATGGACATATCCCCGCTAGTCTACGGACGCTCCAGGGACCGTCAAGCCAGGAGCCCCGGCGTCCCCGGCGTCCTTTGCTGCTGTCCGCCTGTGAATCGCGCAAGCCCAATTCGCAGGCAGCGGCGTACGTGCCTGGAGTCAAAACCAGAAAGCCGGAGGCTCTGGGACTGCGGCGAGGATCGCCGCTCTCGCTCAAGGCGCGGAGCGCCATGCCGGACACGCCCGCCCTAGGCTCTCAAGAGTTCGCGGGCAAGAGTGCCCGCGCCACAGGAAATTACGATGGCGCGCAGCGCGCCGCAGTAGAAACGGTGTGAGAACTGGGGGCCAGAATCTCGATCGCCATCTCGTGCAGCACCAGCCGCGGGTCGATCGTGGTGCGAACGAGCCGAAGATTGGCTTGCAAACAACTTTCCAGCGCGCGCTGCAGTTCCGGCATGGTGAACCGCTCCGCCGACCGGCAGGCGAAATAAAGAACCCATTCATTGATTCCGCCTTCTTTCTTTCGCGGCGCTAGGCTCACGGCCTCGAGAGGCAGGGAGGCTAACTGAGCTTTGAATTCCGCAGGAACACCCCAGCCGCCCCCGCCTCCCCTGGCCCGTAGCCCGAACCGGTCCATCAACACCCGCGCTCCGGCCATGGCCCGGACCTTCGGAACCACTGCGGCCAATAGGATGCCAATCGGCGTTTCTCCGCACTGCAACAAGTGATCGATGCGGTCCAACGCTTTCCTCAAGTCCCGATTCCCTATGGCATTCCCAATCTCGAAAACGACGCCGCCGCGCGTCGGCGATGCCGTTGCCTCGACATCGGCGGGACGCACGTCGCGTTCCTCACCCAAATAGAGGTCCAACTTTTCCAACTCCCTGGCGATCTGCATCGAGCTATCCCCCACCCGCATTACGAACTGCAGCAGACTGTCGCCTGTAAAACGCAAGCCCATCTGGCGCGCTTTCGCCGCCACATGTTCCATCACCTCTCGCTCCCACCCCGCCTTGGAAAGGTCGGCCCGGTCGAACGGCTCCAACCCGCTGAGCTTTTTGAGTTGCAGGTAAAACCTCCGCTTTTTATCCATGGGACCTGCGCTCAACACAAAAGACACCCCCGGCGGGAGACCGGCCTCCAACACCGCCAGCAATCGTTCGCCCGCCTCCAGCGTCCGTTGCGACTTGCCCGTCACCGTATCGCCGAAGAAGTTCGCGTTCTTCAGCCACACCACCTTGTCCCCGCCGAAGAAAGGCAACGTCAATAAGGCCTCGATGGTCCGCCCGACAATCTGCACCGCCCCTTCCGTGTTCTCGGCAATTCCGTCGATGGTTTCCGTGTCGAAGCTGTCGATGTTGCCGCCGGATAGCTCCTTGACCTTTGCGCGGGCCGCATCGCGGACCCGGCCCTCTTCGCTTCCCGTGTAGGCGTAGATCCTTCCGTCGCCGGGATTCTTTGATGTCCGGGTCTTTCGGGCAGCCTTCTTTCGCGCAGGCGGCATGTCTCCCCTTATCCCAGTCCTCCGGTTTCGCCAAGTCCGGCTATGCAGGACAGCCTGCAAACGCCCGGCAGTGCGGGATTCATCACGCCTCTTCCGTCCTAACCTCCGGCCTGCGAAACTGCCGTCCCGTAGCCGTTGGGCGCCTCCCCGCCTCCCCTCTGCCGCAACGCCTCGAAGAGCACGACCCCAGCGGCCACCGATACATTGAGACAGGTCACCCGCGCACCGGCATCCATGGGTATCCTGACCAAATAATCGCAGCGCTCCTGCGTCAACTTCCGCAATCCCGATCCTTCGGCGCCCAGAACCACTCCCAAGGGGCCGCGGAGATCCGCTTCATAAAGCGAACGCTCCGCGCTGTCCGCCGTCCCGACCAGCCACACACCCGCTTCACGCAACTGTGCCATGCACC
>DATKCT010000192.1:0-36119 GCA_035513055.1 Verrucomicrobiales bacterium
GATAATTCCGCAGAGCGTTGGCCAGCTCGATCTGCCACCAATCAGGCAGATGCCAGTCCTGATCCTTAACGAAAAGCGCCGCCGACTGCGCATGGAGCGGGTGGGCGACCACCAGGGCGATGACCAGATTGGTATCAGCCACAACCATGGTCCGGCCCAGATCAATAGCCGCGCTCTGCGATGTCCTGATCGATCAATCGCTGGGTTTCTTCGACGCTGGTAAGCGTTCCTTTCAAGGGGATGGGCTCTGGGAGAACGCGTTGCAAGGGGATCCCCGGCGTCAGGCTTTTCTCGAGAGTGGCGATGGTCTCCTGATTGACCGAACGGCGATGCGCGGCCGCGGCGGCTTTCAGCCGGGCGTGGAGTTCCGCCGGAAGGTTGCGAATGAGCAGGTCGGGCATATCAAGATATCAAGAAGATATCGTGGCGATAGCGCTTGTCAACCTGAAAGGCGGGGCGCCCAATCCCGCGGTGCCATTGCGCGTGGACCAGAGGGAAGCGTTGGACCTGCCCATGATAATGCGGTAGATCCTCAAACCGTGAGAGCGCCCCGCCGTCTCATCCGGATGACCGCCGCCTTCGCGGCTGGCGCCCTGTGCGGGGGCATCGCCTTTTGGCTTTTCCATTTCCGTTCGCAGAGTGGGTCTGGCGCCGCCAACGCGGCGGCGCCTGCCATTCCTTCCCCGCCGGCAGAAGAAGCGATTGTTCCTGCGCCGCAAACCCCGCCGGAAGATTTCTACCAAACCTTGGCGGAAGCGCGGCGTGAGCAAGAAGAAGGCGGATCGCCTGATTTCGCGAATCTGGCCGGACGTTGGGCGGCTCAATCTCCCGGGGAGGCATTTCTCGCTTATTTGCAACTTCCTAAAGGGGGAGGATGCCTTGAGCAGATTATCGCGATTTGGGCTCAAAAGGATCTCCCTGCCGCTCTTGAGGCTGCCGGCTCGATTAACGACAGTGCGATGCGCAACGAGGCGAGACGCAGAGCATTGTCATCTGCGGCTGAAAAAGATCCGGCGGGGGCCGTTGCCGCGCTCGAAGCGGATCCGAGGCTCTGTTGGCCAGACGTATGCGGGGAGATTCCACCACTGACCTCGACGCCCTCCAACGCAAGCTCGCATCCTGGCGTCAGACGCACGCCCCGTACCGCCGCCTGGCCTCAAGAGGCTTGGGCGGCCGCGGCCCTTCTGGCGTCCCGCCATCGCGTAAGCCGCGTAGCCCAATGCCCTCGGGTTGGACTACAACAAACTCAAAGACCTCGCCGCTCCCGCTCCGGCTCTTCCAACCCGTGCGGCCGCCTCCACGGTTGCTCCCGGCTTTGTGGAAGTGGAGTGGAACAACTGGAGCGCTCCTCCGTCGCCGCACGCCGCGCAGTGCCGCGTGGAGTTCCGCGATCGAGCCCGGGGGGGCGCATCACGCTGCCAGCACCCGTCGGGACCGGCCCGGAATCCCCGCCGGGCCGGGTTTTCGAGGCCCCGCACTCTTGCCGAGGTAACACGGTGTTCCTAGGCGAAGATGCGAGAGTCATGCTGAAAAGGCGCCGTCCATTTCACTTCTTCGTGCCTATAGAACGCATCAGCTCCTTCGCAGCTAAAGAATCCCCAAATTGTAAGAGCTTTTCTCGAGCGGCCTCCCAGCGCTTAGACTTCTCATCACCTTTGTCCAGCTCCTCGCGCACTGCTGCAGAATGCCCGTCTAAATCTCGTAGTGCCGCTAGTAAGCCGGGTCGGTCGTCAGCTTTCGATTCCGTCATATGTTTCTCCAGCCCCTTACACGTTACGAAAATCAGCTCGCCTAATTGAACCGGGTTCTTTGTAATCAAATAAGCTGAGTTCACGCTGCGTCGGAGAGCTCCCCATGCACTCCACGTTAGGTCTGATTGCGCAACGACGAAGTCCTCTATACTTGGCGGCGTACCATTCACTCGTTGAGATTCCAAAAGATATAGCTCACCGATATATTGGGCCAAGTCCCATTCGATTCTCTTGTTCCTAATGCGTGGCTTCAGTCCCACCAATTCGCATTGATCCTCATGCGAGGACTCCAAAAAGTTTCGGAGGAACTTCCATTCGTCCATAACCACTTCAGCTTCGTCTCTGTCAATATTCCGGACAAAAAATGCAGTCTCCATTCGAACAGCTTTCGTTATCCCTCCAAGAACAAAATACGCGACTACTGTAGCGCCCTTCTCAAGCGTACAATAACTCCACGGAGTCAATCCGGTCGAGATCCCTAGAATACCCATTTGCTGCACGACTGCGGATTTCACAACGTCATTTCTAGTAAGACCACAATCACCTTTTAGGACATCCATCACTATAAACTCTACATTCGCAGCGACTCCGATCAAACCTGGCTCGGTCTCTTTTTCTTCGCTCATTTCCACATTCTTCACGGCTAACAGCAGAACACAGTCAGCTTTAGCCATCGGAAGCCGCGCTGGGTTACCCTGCGCACAAACTACAAAGCCCGCCCACCAAAGTAGAAATGCAATGATAAGCTGAATCTTCATGCGAACCTCTAAAAATCCACGTTCAAGAAAAAGATGCTCATTCCAAAATACGCCTAACTCAGCCTCGCGAAACCCTACCACTGGTGTGACTGCGCACACGCAGCCTTGCTTCCGGGGAAAGCCCAGAGTCAAACCTCTTTTCCCCATCTTCTTTACTCTCTTCTGACTCATTACTGCTAGGAATTCGCTCCTCAAAGCCTGCCCTTCCCACCTGCACAGAGGCGAGGGTTGGTGGGGGTTCAGGGGGAGGAAGGGACGGGGATGGGGCATGGCGGCTCATTTCCGCTCAGCTCAGCAGAATTCTTAGGGCGGAGCAAGAGAGATCTCACCGCGTTTGGAGCTTTCCGGGGAGCGGGAATCAACGGCGCGGCAAGGCTCCGCCGCATGCCCAGGTTCCCGAGGGGAAAATGGGCGTTTCTCCGCGCGCCGGCCCGGCGCCTTGCTCTTCGGCGCAGTAGACCGGCATCCCGTCGTCCGGGCCTGGTTCGGCATCGAGCACGAGGATCCGTCCCTTACCCATGGTGAGTTCCGGAAGTTCCCAAGGCGCGTAACGATCTTCGTATTCCGCGAGGAACGTAGGCCAAGCGCGATGGACGTTTTGCCAGAGCGGGGAGGAGCGGAGCCAGCGAGGGCGGTAGATGGAGGGCACGTGGAGTACGCATACGAACGTATGGCTATCGAAAAGGCAATGACGGGAGTTCGCCGTCGCCGCGTGAGCGGGTTTGTTCTAACAGGAGATCAGGGAGGCCAGAGACGTAATTTGATCAGGATGTTCGCCGGACGGATTGGCTCGGGCCTTCAGCCCTCAAAATGAATGGGGCGCGAAAACCCGGGGCGTTGCCCCGGGCTGGAATAGCTCGCGCCTTTGGCGCTTTCTGGGGGCTCAAAGCCCTGCGCAAAAGAGGCCTGGGCATCGCCCCGGGTCCGGAGTTGTTACATTTCTGACCGGTGCGGGAGGCCGAAGACCTGGTGATCCCGAAGGGATCAGAGCTTGTAGCCGGTGGTGGCGCGCAGCGACACCACCGGAGACGGACGTCCCATCACCAGCACCCCGGCAAGGGTGCCGGACCCCGGCTGAAGAGGGGCTGGAAACAAGAGTGCGCGGCTTGTCCGCGCTTTCCTGGAGCCGGAACGTGACCTTGCCCGCCGGGGCGTTGAGAAAGCGCCGCGAAGCGTCGCACTCTTGCTAAAGAGAAGTCTCCGGCTCGGCAAGCTCGTTCCATTTTTCCTTGAACCGGAGTCGTTCCATCGAGTAGAAATAGACTCGACCCCTCCCGGTGCCCCCAACCCCAAATCTGCCAGGAGCAGCGTTTCGCTCGTCCCCGGTTGTGGTTTGCCCGCGAGGGGTGGTCATTTGGTTGTATGCCAAATCCCACCGAGAAACCCTTGCACCTGCGAAAGCGGACCATCTGGCTGGCATGGACCGGTGGATTTGCGGCCTGGATGCTGATGAATCTGATTCTCTCCTGCACCAGCAGCCGGATCATGATGATCGCTCCGCCGGCGATCGCCGGAGCCGAGTTCGCCGGCTCCGAATCTTGCGTCACGTGTCACGAGGAGATCATCAACGTGTTCCCCACCAGCCCGCACGCGCGCATGCTGCCGGCTACCATGGCGGGCGAGGTGAACGACACCCGTTGCGAGTCGTGTCACGGGGCCGGGAGCCTCCACGTCAATGCCGGGGGCGGGACGGCATTGAACCGGTTCATAGTGAACGGTCAAAATACACTGTCCCTAGTTGTCCCTCGTGGAACTTCCGATAGAAGTGAACGAACTGCGTAAGGAGAGAAATAACTGCGGAATCGCGAGCGAACGGTGGCTTGTCCTCGTGCTGCGGGTGGGCGGTGTTATGACGTTGTGCGCGTTCTTCGCCGTGTTTCTGCCGGTCGAGTGGATGGGCGTGGCTCATGGCTGGCTCGGGCTAGGGGAGTTTCCCAGGAGTGCGATAACGGATTATCTGACACGTTCCCTGTCAGCAATGTACGCGTTTCACGGGGGATTCTGCTCGTCCTCTCGACGGATGTGCGCCGGTTCCGCGTGGTGATCCAGTATGTCGCCGTCGCCACGGCAGTTCTGGGAATCCTGCTGTTCGGGATCGATGTCCATGCCGGCATGCCGGGCTGGTGGACGGCTCTGGAGGGACCTCCGGTGACAGTCTTGGGAATGCTTCTTCTCTGGTTGTTGCGCAGGATTCCGCCCGATGCAGGGCTCGGTTAGCCGGGTGTATCGCCGGGATACTTTCTCCTTGCTGAGAATACTGGATTTCGCTAAGCGTTCTCCATGGCGAGAACGCGGCACTGGTCAGTGACCTGCGGCATTGGAATCCACCGCTTTGGGAACCAGAATCAAGCTGCAGTGGAGGCTATTCTCCGGAAATTCGTCTCACGGCCATGAAAAACAATGTGCGCAACGAACCTCGCTCGGGGAGGCATGTTGTGTGGGCCGTTCTTTTTGCAGCAGGAGTTCTTTGCGGCGTGCTGGGTGCTCATTCGGCGATGCGGATGGGTTCATCGGCCGCATTGAATTCCGCAAACCCACAGGCGGCCAACGTGCAGGCGCGAACGCAACGGGCGGCTCCGTCCTTCTTGGAATCCTCAGCGTCGAAAGAAGCCAAGCGACGCCTGCGGGATGCGTTGCAGTTTCCGTCGGCAGCCGAGCGGCTTCCCCGGGCGTGGGAGATCCTTTCAGCTTGGGCCGAGCATTCCCCTGAGGCGGCATTCGCCGAATGCTTGCGTATTGCGAAACGATCGCCTGGTCATGAAGATAGGTTCGTGGCGGACAATCTGCTGTACCGTCTCGCCGCGCAATAGGGCGAAACCGACGTTGATGCAGCTTTAAACGCTGTGGAGCAAATGGATAACCAACTTACCCGGTACCATGTCTATGGGCACGCCCTCAACGCCTATGCGGATAAAAACCCGCTCGGTGCATTGAAGCGGCTCGAGACGAGGCCGGGTCTTGCGTAATCGAGCAATGCACGTTGGATCTACCGGAGAATTTTTTCGAGCTTCGGGATGTCTGATGTGGACGCGGGATTGGCAGAGCTGAATGCGATCGACGACCCGTTTGTTAGGCGCGTTGGGATGGCAGGCCTAGCTCAGGGGTTGGCGCAGTCCAATGCCCAAGGCGCCTTTGAGTGGGCCGCGGCCATCGACGACCGGCAGACCCGTAGAGACGTGCTCTCCGCGGTGATGCGGACCGTGATGCAGGATGATGCCGTAGCGGCGGCGGCTCAACTCAGACTGCTCGACGCTGGAGGCCACAAAACGGATTTGATGCTGGAACTCGTGCAACATTGGTGCGCTCAGGACGCCGGAGCCGCACGGGAATGGGCAGAGAGTCTTCCGGGCGATGACGACAGCAGGGCGGCCGTCTTGGCTGGCATCGCAGAAACGTTGGCGGTCACCCGGCCAGACGAGGCAGTCCGTCTTCTCGAGCAGATTCCCACTGGAAGCTATCGCCAAAGGGCTGTTCAGGCTGTCGCGCTCAATTGGGGCGAAGAGGATCCATGCTCTCACACTTGCAGGGGACCCTGCGCTTCTGCGGGTGTACTCCGCCGGGGTCGTCGTTTCGTGGGAGGCTCCTTAGGAGGCTGTTTCGTGGGCTGCAGCCTTGCCCGGCGACGTGAGGCTACCGGCATACCCAGTCGCCATCGAGCGGTGGGCGGCATCCTTCCCCCAGGAAGCGGCTGCGCACGTTCTCGCCCAGGGCGATGCGGACTTGGTGAATGCCGCGGCTCCGCGTGTCGTGACCTGGTGGGTGCGCCAGGATCCTCCAGAAGCGGCCCAGTGGGCCGCCGCATCCTTGCCGGAGGGCGAAGCTCGCAGGGAATCCCTTCGAGTGATCGTCCAGGAGTGGATGCAGGCGGACCCTGCTCGTGCAGAGGAATGGATACAGTCGCTCCCGCGCGGTCCCTCCACGGACAGCGTCCTCGAAGCGATCGGGCAAGGCTCTGGCGGCGAGCCGCCGGATTGAGAAGCGATCCATAGGCGGTGAGCGAAGGCATCAATCCCTCTTCTTGACTTTTCAGGCCTTCACTTGCGAGTTACTGACTGCTACTGCTAGGAATTCGCTTCTCAAAACCTGGCCTTCCCGCCTGCACAGAGGCGAGGGTTGGCGGGGGTTCAGCCACAGAGAACCGGAGCCACCTCAACAATCCGTTTAACGCGTGATGAAAGGCACACGGGTATCATTGCTTCACGAGTATGAGAGTGGCCTCTACAGGGTTGGCCGTTCCGCGCCGGTAGCTCACTGTCACATGTGTGCCCGGCGGTAGCTGCTTAAATGCGGTGAGTTCTTCAGGCGTAATCGTCTTGAGGGGGCGACCTTCGATCTTCAGGATTTCATCGCCAGCGCGCAGCCCGGCTTCGGCGGCGGGGCCATCGGGGACCACGCTGAGCAGGATGATTCGACCTCGTTGGTCCGGCCCCATGAACATACCGGCAGTCGAGGCGCGCGTAATCTCTTGGACGGCGCCGAGAGGCTTTAGACGAAACTCACCCGAAGAAAATCTCAAGGTGATTACATAGTGACGGAGCAGGTTAAGACCGACGACACCCTCGCGCGCGCCTTCTGTGCCAGGGGTGGCATCAAAAACCTTAATGGGTAAGTCCGTCAACTGGTCCCGGCCAAACGTGAATTCCGGAAGCCTTACGGTTCTGCTTATAATCTTTCCGGACGCGCTGGTACCGGTGTGTAGCCAGAGTAGCGCCTCTTTCATAACTTCAGGTTCAAGTTCCTCGATGAGAACGTCCGGGAGTAGCAGGGTTCCGCTGCTGCCGGTGTCGGGCGTTGCTGAAACTTCATGGCGACCTACGTGCACGGGCACACTGAGCGCAAGAATCCGATGACCGTGTTGGTTGGAGGAACTCGCCTCGGGATTTCCCAGCCTACAGGCAAGAGGCAGCGCAATCTCGCCTTCCAAGGGCTCGGCTTTGCCGGCAGGGAAAAGTGTGAGTTCCTTCTTCGAAGGGTCGATCCGGACATCCCAGTCCGCCAGAGTGGCGACTCCCAAGACGCCATTGGCGCCTTGTGGCATTTCGATTACGAAGACGGGTTCGTTCTCCGTCCAAGCGGCCCCGATGTTAATCCGCTTGGTCACGGCGCGCTGCCCCTCCAACTTTTCCCCGGTGATACTTCGGCCCCCACCCACCTTTCCTATAACGTTCAGGCCGACGGCGCGCGCCGTTTCAGGGGACAGTATCGTGAGGCCAGCTCCAGTGTCCAGCAGGAGCCGCACGGGTTTGCCATCAATATGAACATCTAGAGTGAACCCCCTAATGGTGGAGTTGAGAGGAATCGTCACATTCTCGGAAGCCGGCATCCCGGACTTGCGCAGAGCGCCAGAGCGCAATGGAGAGAGGGGTTCCTCAGCTCGGAGAAAAAGGACCGGCAAAGAGAGAAGAAGAATAGAATATCGGAGGCACATGATTCCGTTTATCATTTAGCAGCCTTGCTATCTACATGGTAGGGCGAAATTGCCAACTCTGCAATAGGAAGGGAGGCGGATGGGTCATGACGGTTCACTCCGGTTAAATTCAACAGGATTCTTGCGGCGGAGCAAGCTAAACTTCCAGGCGCTTGGCGCTTTTCGGGGGGGCAGCAATGGGCGCTGCGGCAAGGCTTCGCCGCACACCCAGGGGACGGCTTGTTGTCCCGCTCTGTACACAGGGATTTTGATTAGCATGTTCGCCGGACGGATTGTCTCGGGCTTTCAGCCCTCAGAACGAATGGCTACGAAAACCCGGGGCGTTGCCCCGGGCTGGAATAGCTCGCGCCTTTGGCGCTTTCGGGGCGTTCAAAGCCCTGGAATGAACAGTCCGGGACATTGCCTCTTGTCTGGAATTGTTACATTTCTGACCGGTCCGGGAGACCGAAGACCTGGTGATCCCGAAGGGATCAGAGCTTGTAGCCGGTGGTAGCGCGCAGCGACACCACCGGAGACGGACGTCCCATCACCAGGACCCCGGCAAGGGCGCCAATCCTCGGCTCTCTTCCTCTGAAGAGGGGCTGGAAGCGTTAGAGTGCGCAGCTTTGCCGCGCTTTCCTGGAGTTGGGGTGTAAAGCGTGCCCGCCGGGGGGCTGAGAAAGCGCCGCGAAGCGTCGCACTCTGAAGAGAAGCCTCCGGCTTCTCCCGCGGTTCCGCAAGGTCGTTCCATTTTTCCTTGAACCGGAGTCCTTCCATCGAGTAGAAGAAGACTCGACCCCTCCCGGTGCCCCCAACCCCGAACCTGCCAGGAGGAGCGTTTCGCTCGTCCACGGCCCCGGTTTGCCCGCGAGGGGTGGTCACTTGGTTGTATGCCAAATCCCACCGAGAAGCCCTTGCACCTGCGAAAGCGGACCATCTGGCTGGCATGGACCGGTGGATTTGCGGCCTGGATGCTGATGAATCTGATTCTCTCCTGCACCAGCAGCCGGACCATGATGATCGCTCCGCCGGCGATCGCCGGCGCCGAGTTCGCCGGCTCCGAATCTTGCGTCACGTGTCACGAGGAGATCACCAACGTGTTCCCCACCAGCCCCCACGCGCGCATGCTGCCGGCTACCATGACGGGCGAGGTGAACGACACCCGTTGTGAGTCGTGTCACGGGGCCGGGAGCCTCCACGTCAACGCCGGAGGCGGGACGGCATTGAACCGGTTCATAGTGAACCCCGGAAAGGAACCCGGCGCATGTTTCGACTGTCACGTCGGCGTCCACGCCGAATTCCGGCTGCCGCATCATCACCCCGTGATCGAGGGGCATATGAACTGCGTCCAGTGCCACGATCCGCACGGGCATGACATTCTGAAGCCGGCCGGCGGACTGATGTTCGCCCGCCAAGGCGAATCCTGTTCGCAGTGTCACAAGGAACAATCACGGACCTTTGTTTTCGAGCACGAGGCTCTGCGGGAAGGCTGCACGATCTGCCACCTCCCCCATGGATCCGTGAACGACAAGCTGCTCGTCCAGCCCGATGCCAACCTCTGCCTCAAATGTCATGCTCAGGTTCCGGGGACGAGCGGCTCCGTGGTGATCGGCACGGTGGATCACGGTCTGTTTCTCCGCCGGGGAAGCTGTTCCTCCGTCGGATGCCACACCGCGGTGCACGGGTCGAACATCAGCCCCAAACTTCTCTACTGAACCTGTCGGATGCCTCGGAGAGACCTTGCCGCATTGTTTTCCGGCCAGATGCTACTCTTCCTGGCCAGCGGCGCCGTCTCCCTGGCGCAGGATGAACGAGTCGACTTCGCCTCCGATGTGGCGCCGATCCTCCGGAATCGCTGTCTGGAGTGCCATGGTCCGGAAGAAACCAAGGGAGACCTTCGGTTGGACAGCCGGGCCGCAGCCCTCAAGGGAGGCTCCAGTGGAGCGGTCATTGTTCCCGGGAACAGCGACGACAGCTACCTGATCGTCCTGGTCGAAGACGGGGAAATGCCTCCCAAGGGAGATCCCCTAACCGCTGGCGAGATCGCCACCCTGCGGAAATGGATCGACCAGGGCGCCGAGTGGAGTTCCGCAGCAGCGAGCACTGCGGGGGCGGAGGAGGCGACTCCGGACCGGCCCAAGCCAGCCACGTCCTCCGATGCCGACGGTTCCGAAGAGACAGCACCCCTTCCGGCGCCTGACCCAGCGGCCGAGGAAGGACTGGGGCAAGGACTGGGGCCAGAGGGGACTCTGATTCCTTCCCCGATATTGGACGTCGCCGGCCTCGTCGATCCGTCGGAAGGCGCCGTGGATTTCCGCCGGGATATTCTCCCCTTGTTTCAAAGCAAGTGCCTCCGGTGTCATGGTCAGGAGAGACCCAAAAGCCGGTTCCGGCTCGACAATCGCGAGTCCGCCCTCGAAGGCGGTTCTCAAGGCATCGCCATCCTTCCGGGCAACAGCGCCGAGAGTCCCTTGATCCATTTCGTGTCCCACATGGTTGAGGGCATGGAGATGCCTCCGGCCGGAGAAGGCGAGTCCCTCACCGGCGAAGAGATCGCTCGGCTGCGAGCGTGGATCGACCAGGGAGCCCCCTGGGACGAGGGAGACCAACGGTCGGGGCTGGCCTTGGAATGGGCGCCCGCCCTCCAATGGACCGGGGTCGACGGCAGCGAGCAGAAGTTCCGCGAGCTGACCGGCATGCCCGAAGGATGGTCCGGCGGCATCGAGCGTCTCACCTTGGAACATTGGCTGGACCGCGATACCAAGCTCACAATTGACGGCAGGGGCATCGCCGGGCCGCAGGACTACAGGCTCTGGTTTGAGTTAACCAGACAGGACTGGGGATTCCTCCGCGGCGGCTTCCGGCACTTCCGCACCTACTACAACAACTACGGCGGTTACTACGCCCCTTTCGATCCTTCGATCGCTGGCACGGCGCCGGGAGAATCCGCTGCCGCCTACCAACTGGATCGCGACCTCCACCTCGACGTGGGTCACTTCTGGACGGAAGCGGGAATCACCCTGCCCAATTGGCCCCTGGTTACCCTTGGTTATGAATATCGCTTCAAAGACGGAACGAAGTCGATCCTCCACTGGGGCCCGTCCACCGTGAACGGCGAAACCCGCAGCATCTATCCGGCGTACAAGGACATCGACGAGCGCATCCATACCATTCGCGCCGCCGTCGATTACGAGATCGCGGGATTCTCGTTCGAGAATCATCTGATGGTCGAGTACCTCGATCGGGAAACCAAGCGCCACGAGACCACCTCCCTGAATTTCGATGCGGCCCCCACGAATTTCACGACGATCCGCGAGGAGCAAGACTCAGTCCAGTGGGCCAACACCTTGAGCGTGCAGAAACGGCTCGGGAAATGGCTCTTGTTGACCGGCGGATACTATTACTCGCATCTGGACGCCGACGCGGCGTTTGACCAAAGCAGCTTCAATGCTTCGGGCGAACCGGTTTTCGACCAACAATGGTTCGCTCGCCCCATCGTTCTGGACTGGGACAGCCACGTCTTCAATCTCAGTTCCCAGGTGGGTCCGTGGAACGGACTGACCTTCTCGGCGGGCGTGCAAAGCGACTGGCAGAGTCTGGATGCCGTGGGGCGATCGACGCTGTTCTTCGGATTGCCCGACCCGACCATGGATATCGATCCCTTCTTTATGTCAACCGTAGGTTCGAGCCAGGATCGCGCCCGGACCACCGAACACGCCACCCTGCGATACGACGGGCTCCCTCGCACAGTGCTCTTTGCCGAAGCGGAACTGGAACAAGAAACGACCGACTACTTCGAGGAGGATCCCGGAGCGCTGGGGAACTTCCTCCGCGACTCGGAGATGCGAAGCGACGAGGAAGATTATCGCGTCGGCTTCACCCTGTCTCCCTGGAACCGGGTCTCTCTTACGACCCACTACCGCAACCGCCGGAAGGACACGAGTTACGATCATCAACGCGACGAATTCTCGTTCGAGGATTTCGACGGAAACACGATTATCCTTCCCGACCTGGGCTACCCAGGGTTCATCCTTTCCCGCGACTGGGAAACTCACGAGGGCAAGGTCCGCCTGAGCGTGCGGCCGGCTTCTTGGATGCGAGCCCAGCTCAGTTATCAGTTGCAGACTTCGGATTACGAAACCGTCACCGCCTCGAACTTCGACGAATTCTCCGGCGGGGGGGCGGGGCTGCCGCCGGAACCCTTGCCGACGGACACCGTGGGTGGACGGTTGCTTGCCGGGGAGTATGACACTCAGATTGCCAGTCTGAACGTGGTTCTCACTCCCTGGAAGCGCCTTTCCTTGAACGGAAGCCTTTCGTTCCAGGATGTGCATAGCCGAACGGAAAACAACGGCGATCCAGCCGTGGCGGACTATGACGGGACGATTTACTCCCTTACCGTTGGCGGAACGTTTCTCCTGGATAAAAGGACAACCCTCTCCGCTTACTATACGTACTCGCAGGGAGACTTCAGCCAGGATGGGTTCTACCGGGATTCCTCCGGCCAACCGCAGACGCTCTCCGGGCTGCCCCTGGGAATCGAGTACGACCAGCACAGTTTGCAGGCGGGAATCTCCCGCCAGTTCAACGACAAGCTGGAAGCCAGTCTTCAATTCCGCTATTTTCGTTATCAAGAACCGACGAGTTCCGGCATCAACGACTTCGACGCCCACGGAGTTTACCTGAGCCTTGCCTGTCGTTGGTACTGAACCTTCCATCCTCCACAGATCGACAACCCACAAAGTAGAGCTAATATCTTATGAAGACCGGAAGACATGCCCACCTGCTGGCTCTGGCGTCAGCATTCGTTAGTATGGCGCTGTGGAGCCACCGCGCCGCCGCCAACTCGGCCCTGCCGCCGCTCAATCACACGGGCGCTCCGGGCCATCAGACCTGCGCGAGCTGCCACACCAGTGCGGGCCAGGGGGAGGTCTCGCTGAGCTTTTCGGGCGGACTTGAATATGAACCGGGCGAAATCTACGACCTGATGGTCGCCATTAGGGACCCGGGTCAGCGAAGGTTCGGGTTCTCGATGGTCGCGCGAGACTTCGATAATAGCCGGGTGGATGCCGGGACATGGACGGCCGGCCCCAGCACGCGGGTCCATGGTCCCGGAGGCAACCATGTCAGCCACTCCCCGGCCGTTTTCGCCGACGGTTCGCATACCTTCACCGTGACCTGGACGGCTCCGGCGGAAGGGGTCGGGGACGTGACCTTTTATGTGGCTGCCAATGCGGCGAACGGCAATGGCTCTTCAGGCGCCGGCGACCGTGTTTATTTGAGCCAACTGACGATTTCGGAGAGCGCGGGACCCAATCAAGCGCCGTCGTTGCTTGTTCCAGGGGGTCCCGTGATGGCCATCCAGGGCCAGATGACCCCCATTGAGGGCATCTCAGTGGAGGACGCCGATGCCGGGGCAGGGGAGGTCACCCTGGCCCTGTCCGTGGAACATGGCTCGTTGATCTTGTCGGATGCGGTGGACAATGGAGTTGGTCCAGATGAGATCACGGACAACGGAACCGGCATGGTTGCGGTGACGGCGTCCCTGGAAGCCATCAACACGATGCTGGCGGCTCCTAACGGTCTCGTCTTCCAAAGCGATGCGGATTTTGTGGGCGAGGACGCGTTGCTGCTGCAGGTCAACGACAACGGAAATACGGGATCGGGAGGGTCTAAAACTTTCGAGGCATCCGTTCCGATCGTCGTAGAAGCCGATCCTTCCCTCGGCCAAGGTGGGCCGCGGCTTTCCGATCTCATGTACGTGGATGGAGAGGGATTTCAGTTCACGCTGGAAGGGATTCCCGGCAGAAGTTACTTCGTCTTCGTGAGCGATGATCTGATGACCTGGGAATTGCTGCAACAGGTGACGCTGGAACTCGATGCGACGACCATCACCGATCCCGAATCGGTCGACTTCCCATTTCGCTGCTATCGCGCTGCCGAGGAGGCGGTCGCGCTCGATGGAATTGATTAGCGTGTTCGGCGAACGCATTGTCTCGGGCTTATCTCGAGCTTGATAGACTTGGCCGGAGCGGCTCCAGATTCGGCCTAGCTGCTGCCGCCGAGTTGGCGGATGAGGGCGCCGTGGGGGATGCCGGAGTATTTCTCGGCGAGGGCGTCCAACCCCAAGCGAAGCGCCAATCACGGAGGTCGTAGACGCCTGGCAAGACGAAAGTGTCGAGTGTTGAGTGTCGAGGGAAAGGATAGGGCACGCCTGGATGATCGAGCAGAGAGTCGCGTTGTTTGGATCGTTGATCGAGGCAGTGAGGAAGAAACCTGAAAAGGAGACGACGTTTACCGGTGGGGAGAGGGTGGCGTTGTTGGCCGAGAGTGTCCGGGAATCCGGGATTCCCGGGGTGGAGATCGCCGCTTTCGACTGGCGTTATTTCGATGCTCGGGCTGTTTCTCTATGTGGGGCGCACTATGTGGGGCGCACACTGTGTCCGGCGTTGAGCCTCGAGTGTTCGCGGGCAAGAGCGCCCGCGCCAGTGGATACCCTCGCCCGCGCGTCCTGCTGTCTTCACTCGCGTTAGCGAGAAATACCGAGACCATCATCACTCGCGCTTCGCGTCTCCCGGAACCGCGCGAGCGACGGCCGAAGCTTCCACCATTCTGTGGCTTGCTCGAAGTTCCAAGCCAACCGCAACATTCTCGCTTCGGACAACGGCGCTCCCAAAAACTGCAATCCAATGGGCAACGTCAACCCCTGCCCATCCCGGTGCAGTCCCCCGGGCAGACTGATCGCGCACAAACCCGCGAGGTTGGCGGGAATCGTGAAAATGTCAGCCAAATACATCCGCAGAGGATCGTCCGCGCACTCGCCCAATCGAAAAGCGGGTCCGGGGGCCGCCGGCGCCAGCAACGCATCGAACTTACTAAACACCGAAGTAAAGTCCGCCCGGATCAAGGTCCGCAGCTTTTGCGCCTTCAAGTAGTAGGCGTCGTAATAGCCGGAACTCAAGACATAGGTCCCCAGCAGGATCCGGCGCTTGACCTCGGCTCCAAACCCCTCGTCCCGCGTGCGGCAATACATTTCCAACACATCCTCCGCCCGTTCCGATCGATGCCCGTAACGCACGCCATCGAATCGCGCCAGATTCGCGGAAGCCTCCGCCGTAGCAATGACGTAATAAGCCGCGACGCTTTGCTCGGTGTGCGGCAAGGAAACCTCTTCCACCGCGACTCCCGCTTCCTCCAGGACGGAAGCCGCCGCCTCCAACACTTGGCGAACCTGAGGATCGATCCCTTCTTGGATGTATTCCCGGGGGATCCCCACCCGCCAGCCGCGAACGCCGTCCCGCAGCAGTTCCAACGAATCATCCACCGCCGCGCTCAGACTGGTCGAATCTTTCGGATCATGTCCGGCGATGGCTTGGTACAATAGCGCTGCATCTTCCACAGAACGCGCGAGCGGGCCGATCTGATCCAATGATGACGCATAGGCCACCAACCCGTAACGCGACACCCTTCCGTAGCTCGGCTTCAATCCGACGCAGCCGCAGAAGGCCGCCGGCTGGCGAATCGACCCGCCCGTATCCGATCCCAGCGCGCCCAAAGCTTCCCCCCCAGCCACTGCCGCCGCCGATCCCCCGCTCGATCCTCCCGGCACATGATCCGGGCTCCATGGATTGCGCGTCGCCTGCAACGCCGAGTTCTCTGTCGAGGAACCCATGGCAAATTCGTCGAGATTGGTCCGGCCGAACGGAATACCCCCAGCCGCTCTCAACTTTTGCACCGCGCCCGCATCGAAAGGAGCCGTGTATTTCCCCGCCAGAATCCGCGAACCGCAACTGCAAGGCTGACCCCGCACACTGATGTTGTCCTTCAGCGCCACCGGAATCCCTCCCAAAAGGGCGCCCGCATCAGCTTTCCCGGCTTCTTCCAACGCGGCCTCGAGGTCGCGCGTCAGGTAGGCGCCCAAAGCGGAATCACGCTCCTCGATCGCTTCGTGGACGGCACGCACCACTTCCGCAGCCGTAATCTCCCTTTTGCGAAGCAGGGCTCGGATCTCGATCAGCGAATAGTCCTCGAATCTCATCGCACTTCTTCCCGGTTCCACAACTTCACTCCACGACCTTAGGCGCCCGGAACTGCCCGTCCGCAACCGACGGAGCATTCCCTAAAGCCTCTTCGCGGGTTAAACAGTGCCCTTCCCGGTCTTCCCGCAAGCGGGCCCGGAGGCCCCCCCCCTGCATCTCCATCTTCACCCCAGCCAGGTCGCAGGAGTCCAGTTTTTCCAGATACTCGACAATGCGGTTCAACTGACCCTGATAGGCCTGAACCTCCTCTTCCGTCAGTTCCAACCGCGCTAAGTCCGCGATGTAACGGACGTCCATCCTGGGAACCTCAGACATGCCCGCACAGTGAAGGGTTTCCGCGCCCGGTAAACCCCCTTTTTTCCCTTCCTCCGAACCTCAGTCGAACAGGTAGGTGTGCCTCATCAACTGCTGAACGAACCACACCGCCGCCACGCCGAAAGCCAAAACTGTGATCACCAGCCGGATGCCACGCAGATAATACTGCCGCCTGACCCGGATAAACTCCGCTCGTGTCGGCACGACGATTCCCGGCCGCGCCGCAAATTCCTCCGGTGGCGGTATCGTGTTCCGTTCCTCCTCCAGCAATCGCGGCGCCCGGCGTAAAAAGGAATCCACCCGGGCCTCACGCTGTCGCAAACTGCGCTCTTTCCGCCTAAAACCGCTTCGTCCCCGGCCCTTCATCTTCACCAATCGTGACTCATCGTTCTATCTGACTCCAAAAAAATAGACCGCTGCAACCAACCCAGCCAAAAAAATCATGAAAGGGAGGAAAAAACCAAGCCCCGCTTTGAACCAGAATCCGAACCCGCCCATTCCGGCGGACACAGGCCGGGGCCGGCCTGTCTTGCCCCGCATCCGCGCAACCCCCAATTGTTCCTCTGCTTCGACCAGCGCCCGCTCGGCTTCCAGCACTTCGCCGGAAAGATCCTCTTCCGCCCATTCCTCCGGATGAAATCCCTTCAGCAAGTGCAGGTGATGCTGAAACACCTTGGCCAAACGGCCGCAGGAATCCACATCCTGCTGCGCCGCCGCCGCCGCTTCCTGGATCTCCGGAATCGCTTCCGACAAACGGCGGCACATCCGCGCCCGGCCCTCGGCAAAGCTGCGTTGCCGGTCCCCCAACTCCTCAAGCCGTCTCCTCTCCATCTCCAACTGCTCGCGCTCCCGCTTCAGACGCAAAAGTTGCGCCTCAGCCCGGCGCATCCGGTCTTCCATCCCCTGTTCCCCCGGAGTCGCCGGGCCGCCCTCGTCCCGGAGCAGGAGGGATTGCGTCTCAGCAGCAGAGGACAAGCTGTCGCGAGGCATCATTCAGGACATCGAACTGTCAACCATATCCAAATAATCGATCCTCTCTCGTGCTTCCAGCTTTTTTCTAGTCCGCATTTCTCCCAACTCCTGCGGATCAATGCTGGACAAGGGTTTCCGGCGCCTGGAGCCAAAGCCAAGTGAAGCCGGCTCAGCAATGCCCACTATGGAAGGCGCGACAACATTCCCTCGCTCCATTCCAAGCCGGTGTGGATTCGTTCGTCATCCGCAAAACATTCCGCCAACGCCCGCCAAGTGCTCACCGCCTCTCCAAGCACCGCCCGGGCCTCAGCGGCCCGGTCTATGGCCAAAAACATCTGCGACAAATCCCCGCACAAATCCGCCAACCGGGCCCGGGTGACGCCGTCGGCCATCGCCAAAAGTCCTTCCTCCTCGAGACCCGCGAGGCAACGCCGGGCCGCTTCGGCGTGTTCCGCCGCACCCGCGGGATGACCTCCATCGAGCAGAAGCAGCCCCAGCAATGTGTGCACCAGAATGACTTCAGCACACACTTCCGGCTTGGAATCGTCCGCAGCAAGGTCATCCAAGAACGTCCGGGCTTCCCCGGCGTAGGCCGCAGCCCGCTCGTGCGATCCGTAATCCCGCTCCGTTTGGGCCAACTGGGTCAACGCCTGAACCAGCCCTAGCTGGTAACGCTGCGATGCGGGCTCCAAGTCCACCAATGATCGAAGCAACTCCGCCGACTCCTCAAACTCGCGGACCGCCTCTTCGCGTTGCCCCAGGCGCCAGATGATGATTCTGCCGAGATCGAAGCGGCATCGTGCGAGCTGGAAGCGGTAATCGTGATTGGAGGGCGAGGCAATGGCCAGTGCTTCCAAATGGCTCGCGGCTTCGCGAAAACCTTCGAGAGCTTGTCCAAATTCCCCTCGCCAATCCAGCCACCACGCGACATTGGCCTGACATTGCGCCAGGAGCTGTGTGTCCCCAGCGGTTCCCGATCCGGCTTCAAGAATCGTTTCCAAAAGCTGAATCGCCATCTGCCCCTCCTCAATGGCCGCCGCCGTCCGGCCCGACTTCGCCTCCAATTCCGCGAGCCGGTTTTTGGCCACCGCCGTGACCCTCTGCAAGCTCGTCGACACACCCTCACCGCGCCCAGATTCGACGGCCAGATTCACCGCTTTCCGCGCCGCGCTCAATCCCTCTTCCGCCCGGCCGCGCCTCCCGAAGTGCCCGGCCAGTTCCGAATAAATCTCCACCTCCAAAATCTGCTGTGATCCTCTCGTCGCGCTGCCTTCGGGACGACTCTCCAAAATCCGCCGGGCCTCATCGTAGAGTTGAGTCGCCTGATCCTCGCGTCCCGTATGCTCGAGAATGGACGCCAGGCCCGCCGCCGCCCTGACGCGCGCCCAAATGAGGTCCGGCCGTTCCGACGTCTGTTCCATCATGGTACGAAAAGCCACTTCGACGCTAGCCAGTGTCTCCTGATAGGGACGCAGTCCAGGCGACTCCGGATCGCTCTGCAGCAACGCCTCTAACAACGTTTCCGAACTCTTGAGCACTTCCTCGAGGTTCTCTCCCAGCAATTCGACCCGGCGTTGCGCCTCGCCGCGGGCGACCACCGCCGCTTCCGCCTCCGCCGCCGCATTGCGCTGCGCTTTGTCCGCCTGGCGAGCTTGCTCCGCCATCGCCTTCCGGTAGTCCTGATTCTCTCTTTCCGTCGTCCACCATTCCACCGCGCCGGCTCCCATCACCGTTGCGGCCGCAGCCACCCCTGCGACCTTCCAGATTCGGCCTCCCCCACGGCGTCTTGCCCTCGTCTCCCCTCGCAAACCGATCGTTTGTGCCAGTGGCGATCCGTCGCTGGCCTCTGTCTCGCAGGCGGCGCTCCGGTCGATACGTTCCAGTTCCCAGGCCACATCCCGCATATCGGCATAGCGCTCCCCAGGATCCTCGCAGACACACCTTCGCAATACCGCAAGCCGGGGATCCTCGTCCGCCTCCACCGGCCACTCCACCGGTTCCGCACTGATACGCTCCGCCAAGGCCGCCGGAGAGAGGTCCCGCTCGCCGGAATTCCTCAGCGTCTCCAAAAACTCGTGCGCCCGAAGATGCCGTCCGGTGAGCAGATAGATCGCCGTTGCGCCAAAAGCATAGACGTCCCAACGAAACGCTCGACCCCACTCCGACACAGCAGGATTCCGCAATTGCTCCGGCGCGCTAAACTGCCAGTGCGACGCCGTTTCCATATGGTAAATCCCGGAAATCCAACCCTGAGCGTAGTCCGTGATCCAGGCATGACCCTTCGGCTCGTCGACCAGCACGTTTCCTGGCCCGAAGCCACAATGAGGCACCCCCGCACGATGCAGAAACGCCAGGCCATCCGCCATCTGACGCACCAACGGCCAGACTCGCTCCCGGTCCCACCCGGCCATGACCCGGTCCGCCGCTGCTGATTCACAACTTCCCGGACCCTCCCGGACCCACAGTCCCGTGGCCACATAAGCTGGTTTTCCCTGGAGATCGTCGCCGAGCACCGGCGCCACATGGGGATGCAACCCCGCCTCACGAATTCTCCCAATGGCCCCTCCTAGAAAGCCCCGGTCTATGGCCAGCCCCTTGAACAACTTCAGCGCCACGAACTCCTCGCCCGACCGGCAGGCATAGACATAACCGCATGCTCCTTCGCCAAGGAACCGGTCAAATTCGTACTGCTTGATCTGAGGGAGATTCATCACCGGGAAAACCCGCTCGTCCGCTGGGTGCGCAGCGCTCACCCCGCCTCGAAACCGCCAGGCGGACCGCTAGCCCGCCTTTCTCATACCGTTTCGTCGCGAGGCGCTGCGAACCCCTTTCTGCCAGCCGAGCGAAGCCAGACAGCCAGCCCCTCTGGGGCTGCCCGAAGGGCGGAGCGCAGCGACGGCAACGCCGTGCGCGGCTCAGGGCACCGAGCTGGGTGAGTACACCCTGTTCAAGCCCGAAGCAAACGGAACCTAGGCTGGAGCGGGTGCGGCGCGCCACATCAGAAATCGTGTGAGAAATGCGGACTAGGTTCCGCCCCTCACCCCCGACACGCAACTCTTTTATCACTTGCCTCCCCGAACGCAGACCAGGTTATATCGACGTCCGGCATGAAATTTTTCCCCGATTCCCGGAATCGGCCATTTTTTGGCGCGATCGAAGCGGGCGGAACAAAATTCCTTTGCGCCACCGGACCCGATCCCAACGAGATCACCGCCTCGGAGCGCATCGCGACTGCCGCCCCGGCTGAAACCCTCGCGCAGGCCGTCCGTTTCTTCCGCGCCACCCAAGAGTCTCACGGCCCGCTCCGCGCTCTCGGAGTCGTTTCCTTCGGCCCCATCGATTTGCGGCGGAATTCACCTACTTTCGGTCATCTGACCACTACGCCCAAGGAGGGCTGGCGCGGTTTCGATCTCATCGGAACCCTTCGCCGCGAACTCAGCCTCCCCGTCGCCTTCGACACCGACGTCAACGGAGCCGCCTTGGCCGAGTGGAAATGGGGAGCCGGCCGCGGCGGACGTTCCTGCCTCTATATTACGGTGGGAACCGGCATCGGCGGGGGCTTCGTCCTCGACGGGCGGTCGCTCCAGGGATTGTTTCATCCGGAAATGGGTCATCTGCTCCTGCGCCGCGATCACCGCCAGGATCCCTTCGAAGGTATTTGCCCCTACCATCGCGATTGCCTCGAGGGGCTCGCCTCTGGTCCCGCCCTCTCTTCCCGTTGGAAGACGGAGCCTCGAAATCTCCCCTCAGACCACCCCGCCTGGCCCCTCGAAGCCGAATACTTGGGACAAGCTGTCACTCAATGGATTCTGACGCTTTCTCCAGAAATCATCGTCCTCGGCGGAGGCGTGATGAAGCAACTTCATCTCTTCCCCCTCATTCGCCGGAAAGTGCGCGCGCTTCTCAACGGCTATCTGCCGCTACCACAGATTCTCGATTTGCCGGAATCCTACATTCGGCCCCCGGACCTCGGCGATCGCTCTGGAATCGCCGGAGCCTTCGCCCTCGCCGCAGAACTCACCGCCATCCCCCCTCCATCATGAACCTCTGGCGCCGTCGAATCGCTGGGCCCAATCGCCCGGCCCCCCACGCAGGCCTCTCCCTGCTCGCCGCGCTCGCGTTGTATCCTGCCGGAGCAGAATCTCCTCCTGACCCTCCCCCGCTGGTCCCCCCGGTTCCCGCTGAGCAACACCGGAAACCTGTCTCCCAAGCCGATCTCAGTTTCTGGCTGAACAACATGGTCGCACACCACCGCTTCAGTCTCGAGGAAGTGCGCGCCGCCACCGGACTCGACCCCGGCGTCGTCCGAGAAGCCCTTGAACGTCTCGCCATCTCTCCCGGAGGCTTTACTCCACCCAAAGACCGGCTCCGCATCCTTCCTTATCCCGGCGGACGCCATCCGCGCTCCGGTTTCCTCGAAGGAGCCGTCGATCCCCAACGAGAAAGCAAAATGAGTGTCTTCATCCCGTGGGATCCGTCCGCCTACGTCGTGGTCGATCTCCCCGAGGCCATATGGTCTAACCTCGGTCTCAGCTATTTGGCTCACACCCACGTCCCCACCATTTGGTCCGAAGCGGGCGTCGCTCTGGATCGCCTCGAATGGGACCGCAGCCAAGAGGGCCGGCTCACGCTTCATCGGCGCCTACCCAACGGCATCGCGTTCGAGGCTGCTGCCGTCAGTCTCGAAGACCACGTGCGTATGCGCCTGAAGCTGACCAACGGAACCGGCTCCGGCCTCACCGGGCTCCGGGTCCAGATGTGCGTCATGCTACGCGGCGCCGCAGAGTTCGCGGAAGCCGGCGACGAACACCGGGTTCTCCGCCCGCCTTTCGCCGCCTGCCGCTCGACCCGCGGCGATCGCTGGATCATCACGGGCTGGGAACCCATCCAACGCGCCTGGGCCAATCCCCCCGTGCCGTGCATCCATGCCGATCCGCAGTTCCCCGACTGTGCTGCTGGATCCACCGTCGCCGTGAACGGCTGGTTGTCGTTCTACAGTGGCAGCGATCTCGATGCCGAACTCGAGCGGATCACCGCACTCGATTGGGCCTCCAATTTTCCCGGCGCAGACTGATCCCACCGGCCCGGGCACCGGTTCGAGAAAAAGAAAAGCCCGGCCCCCCCGGGGGGGGCCGGACTTTCCGCCACCGAAATTCGTCGAAGGATCCGCCGGGCTCAGTAGCTCTGATACCGCACGTAGTCGTACTTGGACTCAAATCCGAGTTCTGGGGGAAACTCCATGTAGCCGCGGTAGGGATCGTATTCGATCTTCCTCAATCCGTGGCGGTAACTCCCCTTGTAGGTCGGGACGGGAAAGGAAATCACCTCGAATGCCCCGTAACCGATGCGCACTACACTGCGCCAGCTCCCCTCGACGACACCCTCGCCGAAGGCGGCGCTGTTGCCGTCCGTGTCGTTCATTTTCATCATGTGCGTCGGCAACTCGGTGATGCCGTAGAGAATATTCGACACACCACGTCCCAGCTTGCGAATCGGAGTCTGCTGCGAACGCGGCGGTGCTTGAATGTCCGCCAGCGAAACGGCGACTCCAGCGCTCAGAAGGGCGAAAATCAGTCTTTTCATAGTTTCGATCTCTTAAGTAGTGGAATCCGGGAAAGGTTTGCAATCAAAAACACTGCAAAAAGCCTCTCAGCCCATCCGTCCTAAAAAATGCCCCGCTTTCCGCAGCGCCCGGCCTCCGAAGAACCGCCGGAAACGCCCTGGCCCACGGCGCCAAGCCGCCCAGGCGTACGCTTGCATTACTCATACCGGCTCGTCGCGAGGCGTTGCGAGCCCCGTACTGCGAGCTGAGCGAGGCCGAGGGCGCCGAGCTGGGTGAGCAGGTCGCCCTTTTCAATCCCAAGACAAGCGGAACGAAGGCAGGATGGGTGCGCCGCGCCATAGGAGAAAGGGTAAGAGAGATGTGGGTTAACCAAAGGCTGTTTCGCGCCCGGCCCGAGCGTGCGACCAGTTCGGGGGTGGCTCCGAACGGCCCGCCCGGCCCGCCCGGCCCGCCCGGCCCGCCCGGCCCGCCCGGCCCGCCCGGCCCGGAAGCCCGCCGGCGCTTTCGAGCAGCGCGGACAAGTTCAGAGTTTCGACTTCACCAAACGCTCGATGGTTGCGATGCTAGAAAGATTGCCGGGCTCGAGGTCTTTGGCTTCGAACTCGACCTTGTACATTTCTTCGAGGAACGTGACCAGCTTGAGCGTCGAGAGCGAGTCGAGGATTCCACTCTCCTTTAGTTCCGTGACATCGGTCAGGTTGGCCGGATCCTCGCCGGGAAGCAGATTTTCCAAAATGAAGTCTCTGAGGGCGGTCTTGATATCCTTCATGGCTTTGCAAGCTCCCGTTCAAGAAATCTCGTCAGTTCCGGATACAGTCTATCCGCTATGACTTGGTGGCCGGCAGCATTCGGGTGTTCATCCCAGGTCGCTACGCGCAGCGCCGCGCGCTGCGATTGTGGATAGGCATCCAGGAGGTCAATGACCGGCAGCCCGGCCTCGCGTATGGCGCCCGCGTTGGGAAGCTCTCGGGCCGGCTCGTCGAGGACCGAGTCCATCGCGAGAATCACGGGTCGCGCGCCGTGCGAGCGCGTCACCTCTGCGAATCGTGCGACCGACCAAGCGCTGACATCATCGGCGACCTGACGGATCCTTGCCTGCGACTCGGCGTGAGGCGGACGCGGTTCCAGTCCGAACCATCGCGCGGCGCGCCTCCAGCCTTCGAACGGTATGGGGATCTTGCCGTGCCGCGCCTCCTCCAAGCCCGCGCCAGCCAGCAGCTCCGCCAGGGGCGCGTAGGGAACCTCGATACCACGGGACACGATCTTTTGGAGGAAGACGTTCGTCATCACGGTGTCGGCCTGGTAACCGGTGGCTATTACCACATCGGGCGAGAAGTTGAAGACCCGATCCTCCAGCATGGTCACCTGCTGTGTCATGCAATAGCCGTCCACTCCGAAGTTCAGAATCTCGAAGCCCTCGAAACCGGTCAGCCGGAATTCCCGGTTCAGGCGCTCCTCGACAAGGGACTCGAAGACCTCGCCATCGCCTACGCCATTACCCATGACATGCGATGGGCCCATCAGCGCGATCCGCAGGGCGCCAGCCGGTTTCTGCAAGGTGTATTCCTGGTCCCGCATACCCCATTGGTTGGTGCTGAACTGGAGGCCGTTCCAAGTCACGCTGCGTGAGGGCAGCAGGTCGCGCTCCAGAAAATCGTCGCGGATCCGGAACACACCGGTACTGGAGAGTTCCTGCCAGTCGTCGGGACGCAGGCCGGGCGCCTGTAGATCCTGCCCCATCAACTGCGGGCGCACGTCGAGTTGCTCATAGTAGCCGCGGTGTCGCATCGCTGCGTCGCGGACGTTGAATCCCGTTTTCCGCAGCGCCGCCAGACTCTCGGCGACCCTTGCCGGCGCCAGCGCCTGCAACGCCGGCGCCGCAAGCACCAGCAAGACGATCAATGAAATGCTGGTTCGCACGACGGGGCGCTGAACGGCCTGCCACCACCTCGGTCCCTGGGTGGCCTGCGCATCCCAGTTGCGGCCGCCGAGCAGCACGAGCGTGACGAACATCAAGCCAAGCAGCACGATGCCCTTCAGGTCGACCCGCGCCGCAGCCCCCAGCATCCACAGCCACTGGCCGATGGATTCCGTGCTCCACAGGGACCAGAGAAAGCAGAAGACCGCGAACGTGGCAAAGGTCTTGAGCCCAGCCCGGAGACTCCAGCCACCGGCCTTCTGGCGCGGCTTCGGTCCGCGCTTCAATTCACGCAAGGCGCCTATGACCACCAGGCTTCCCAGCAAGCCCCAGAACAGAATGTCCTGCAGCGTGATCGGGAATCCGCCGCGTAGCCAGAACCATTGGTAGGAATGCAGCGCCCAGGTCGTCGCGAAGACCGCGGCTGTCGCAATGCCGACCGACAGCGCCGCCCCCCGCTGTTTCGCCCGGAAGTACACCGGGTAAAACACCAGCGACATCATAAAATCCTTCCAGTAAATATTGATGCGCCGCCACAACTCCGTGAAGCCCTGCGCGAGGTAATAGAGTTTGTGGGTCTCCGGCAGCCGGAAACCGAACAGGTGCAGCAGCCCTACGATCAGGTGGAACATGCCGGACACCTTCAGGTAGAGCAGGAAGGTCCCCAGCATGAATTGCACGAGGTCTCCGAGATCGGCGACCTCCGCCGGATCATTGAGCGCCTGGTGGTAAATCAGGCGATAGAGCACGAGGTGCACGAGGCCCCGCGCGATCCACATCAGCCCTTGTTCGTAGATTCCGGTCTCGTCCTTGTCGTAGTGGGTCCGGCGAAAAGTCTGATAGTCGATGACAGGAAAGAGTGGGAACACAAGATTTGGAAACATGAAGAAGTAACCAAGCGCAGCCCACCAGCGGCCCGGCGCCGGCTCGTCTTTCAATGCGCGCGCGTAGAGCAAGAGCCGGAACATGAACATTGAACCGAGGATCGGCCAGAGTACTGGGGCCCAGGGCGAGGGAATCGCGCCGGCGCGCGAAGCCGCGAGCAAGCCGCCCACAAGGAGCAGGATGATCACCCGCGCTGCAGGCGGGACCGGCAGGTGGCACAAGGCGATCAGCAGCAGGCCGCAGCCAATGAGCCACGCGCCGTCCGCCGGTTCGAATACCAGGAAGACTCCGGCCAGGGACAGAATAACGAAGAATGGCAGCCGCCAGGCGGCCGGCAGCAGCAGATTGACGATGAACCCAGCCGCGGCTAGCACGAACAGTCTCAGGAACGCCGGTCCCTCGATCTCGTAGACGCACACGACCAGGCCCGCCAACACGAGCTGAAAAATCAGCGCTAGCATTCTCGAGTTCATGTCATGCGCTCCCGCTTCAGTGATAGAATGTGAAGTCGCCGGTCTGCTCCTCAGCGGGGGAAGATCAGCCTGACTCACGGGCGGGATCGCGCCCGGGCCGCCGGGTTCAGCGCCGACTGCGGTGACCCAGCAGTTGGACGGTTCGCAGGAGTTGTTCGATTTCCAGCGGTTTGCGCAGGACCAATACGGGACCGAGTTCGAGGATGCGGTTGATGGGCTCGCTGTCCGGGTATCCGGTGATGATGACGATGGGAAGGTCTGGACTCTGCTCACGGAGAGCGGCGTAGACTTGATCGCCGCCCATATCGGGAAGATGGAGATCGAGGAACACGAGGTCGAAGGTTTGGCGCCGGTTCTCCTCGATGGCTTCCGCGCCAGAAGCGACGACGATTTGTCCGAAGCCGGAGCGGCTGAGGAACTCGCGAAAGATGCGCTGCAAACCGGGATCGTCATCGACGGCGAGGACGAGTGGAGCTGGGGAGTCCTGATCGCTCTGGAGAATGTCGCGATCGAGCAATCTGCGTTTGATCCGCCAGCGTTTTCCGATCTGGACCGCGGGAAGTTCGCGGCGCTGCAGGAGGTAATAGACGGTGGGCTGCGGGATACGGAGATAGGCGGCCGTTTCTTTGACGGTAAGCAGTTCCGGCAATGGTTCGGGCAGAGGCTCGGGCTGGAACTCGGGCATGGTCAGAAGCGGAGCGGGACGGGGCACGTTCCAACAGCGGTCTCGGGAAAGAGATCGCTGGGAAGATCCCTCTATCCATTCCATTCACTATAGGAGATGGAATGACAAGAATTACTTATGTCCCCCTTCTGGTCGAACGGATTGTCGTGGCTCCTTAGAGGATTCTGCGTATAAGGAGCGGCTGGTGAGGAGTTTGCCGCGGATGGTCGCCTGGGTCTTGGGCCTGGCTCTGAGTTGGATGGCGTGGCCATCCTGGGGACAGTCCGGCGCGGTTTCCGGCTTGGTTCCCGGAGTGGAGGGTGTGAATATGCCGGCGGCTCCTGAAGACGGGATTCTGGATGAGGCCGGGCTTCTGTCTGAGGCGCAACGGGACCGGATTCGCGAGCCAATCGCGAAAGCGCGGGCTCGCGACGGGATCGATTTGTATGTGGTGACCTACCGGGTGACTCCGGGAATCTCGGTGGAAGATTTTGCAACGGGCATCAAGGATTCATGGGCGCGGGAGAACGACAAGGTCATCGTCTTGATTTATGACCGGCTTCAGCACACGATGACCTTTGCGGCGAGCGCTGGGACCGGACAGATATGGACGGAGACGGATTTGCAGGCGGGGTTTCGGCGAACCATCATGCGATCCCTGGCGTCGGTTGAGGATTCGAGTGATCTGGCGAAGGCGGGGGAGCTGGTTGCGACAGCGGCGGAGTTGCTGGTTGGGGATTCGATCCTTGGGGCGGCGGTGTTGGATCCCCGGCCTCGGAGGTGGGGACCGGGATTTGAGTGGCTGCTGGCTTCGCTGGTGATTGGGGGAGGCATGGTGGCCGGTGTGGCGGCCCTTTTCGGCTCGCGGCAAGCGCGGACGGTGGCGCGGAAGCGCCGTCGAACGGTGTTTCCTCGGGTGGAAGTGGAGGCCCGGCTGGGGGCGAAGCATTCTGGCGGCGTGCACGGCAGCCTGGGGGAATGATATAGGGTGGAGGATAAGGGATTGAGAATGTTGACGCGGCAGAGAATGGAGTCTGCCGCGCAATGCGGGAGGCCGGAAGGGCGGCCCGGCCCTCAGCGAAGGTGGAAGTTGGGTGTAGCGGCGCTGTGCATTGGCATGGCGGCCTTCCTGGGCTACTTACGTCACCAGGAATTCCCGTCGGCCTATCATCGCGACGAACCGAGCAAGGTTGAGCAGGTTCAGGAGGGATTCCGGAATCTGTATCATCCGGTGTTGTTGCTGGAGACAGTGGAACTGGTCCGCCGGAGCCTGGGGTTGGACCGGCAGGACGCTGAGGCGGTGGCCAGGCTGGGGCGGACGGTATCGGCGGCGTTCATGGCTGCGGCTGCGGCGGCGCTCGTGTTGGCGGCGGGCTGGCGTTATTCTTTGGGCGCGGGCATTTGGGCCGGGATTTTGGGAGGAGTGCATTTTCGCTTTTACGATGTGGCGCACTATTTCAAAGAGGACACGCCCTACCTGGCAGGATGCGCCCTCTTTCTTGCCGCGGCGATGCGCTGGAGGGAGCGGCCGGGCGAGGGCAGCGCGATCTTTCTGGGGTTGGCGGCTGGGATAGCGCTTTCGGCGAAGTATTCGGGACTTGCCCACGGCGTGATCGGGGTCCTCCTGCTGTGGGTCACTGCGGGCCGGGGCGCGGGAAGAAAGGGAAAGATGTTGGCCGTCTATGCCGCGGCGATGGCGTTGGTGCTGGGGGCGGCGCACTTTCGGGTATTGATCGATCCGGAGGTGTGGGGACGCATACGGGGTTCTTTGCTCCGCGAGACGGATTGGATGCTGCGCGGTCACGAGGGCGTCGGTCAGCGAGTTCCGCACCCGTTGTATTTGTGGCAGATGTATATGGATCACCGGTTGCCGTTGTTGCTGCTTTTGGGCTGCCTATGGCCGCTGCGAAGGATGTTGGGACGGACGGATGCGGTGGTGTTGGGCAGTCATGCCGTCTACCTGGCGGCGCTCTCGTGCACGGCGAAGTATTCGGAGCGGTATTTGCTTCCGGTTTACCTCGTGCTGTTTGTGTATGCGGCGGCGGCGGCGATGGAACTGTGGAGGAGGCGGCCGCGCGATCAGGGATGGCGCGGCCGGGCGGCGGTCGCGGCCGGCGCGGGGTTTGCCGTCTACCTGCTCTTTCACCCGGTGTATATGTTGGTGCAGACGGACCGGCTGTTTCGAGAGGACAGCCGAGCGCAGCTTTGCGCTTTTCTCGAGGAGGAGGTTCCGGGAACCGCTGTTTTGGCTGCGGACGGGGACGTGATGCTCGACGTGGCGTTGGGCCGGGCGGGGCTGCGGCCGCGCCGGATTCGCAGCGCGGTTTATGCGTCGGATCTCGGAACCATCGCCGGGCTGCGGGAAAGCGGCGTGACTCACGCGGTGGTGACCTACGATTCCTTTCACCGCTTTGTCGGTTGGGGAACCGGAGCGGCTGGAGGGCAGGAGGAGGAGTGGGACCGGGCCCGGGAATTTTACGCTGTGCTGCGGGGAAAGGGCCGGTTGCTGTGGAGCAGCCCGCCGGCTTTTCCAAAGGTGTTGCATCCCGGAATCGAGCTTTACGCCTTGCCGGACCGGCGTTAGGAGGCCCGCCGCCTTATGGAATCGCTATTGGCCTATTATCTCCATGATCTGGACCCGTATATTTTCCGGATCGGAGAACGATTTGGTCCGCGCTGGTATGGATTGTCCTACGTGGCCGCCTTCATGGCCGGGTATGGGATTTTACTGCGGCTAGCGCGGAAGGGCTATACGCGTCTCTCGCCCGCACAAGTGGGGGATTTCATCGTGCTGGCGGCCATCTTCGGGGTGTTGCTGGGCGGACGCATGGGCTCGATGCTGTTGTATCAGTTTGACGAGTTCAGGGCGCGTCCCTGGATTTTCTTTACGGAGTTCGGGCAGGGAGGGATGGCCAGTCATGGAGGCATTGTGGGGTTGGCGCTGTTCACGCTTTGGTATGCTTGGCGTCATCGTCTGTCCTGGCCGGGGCTGGGCGATGATTTGGTCTGCGTGGCGCCGTTGGGGATTTTTTTTGTGCGCCTGGCGAACTTCATCAATGGAGAACTCTACGGCCGGGCGACGAGGGTGGCCTGGGCGGTTTTGTTTCCGGACGAGTTGACGCGGCTGCCGTTGGAACGTCGCATCGCCTTCGAGCGGGCCGCCTTGCTGGCGGATCCCGAGGCGCCGGACCTGCGGGCCGGCGCTCCGGCGGTGCTGGAAACGGTGCGCCGGGCCGGGGAGAACCCGAAGCTCGAGGAGGTCTTGCGGGAGACCCTGACGCCACGCCATCCATCCCAGATTTACCAGGCATTGATGGAGGGCTTGCTGTTGTTCCTGCTGTTGATGGCGGTCAGGCTGCGCTGGAAACAGCTTCCAGCGGGGCTGCTGACGGGACTGTTCTTCTTGGGGTACGCCGTTTTGCGGATTGCGGGAGAACGGTTTCGGGAACCGGACGCGTTGCCGATCTACGGTTTGACCCGGGGAGAATTCTACTCGGCCCTGATGATTCCGGTGGGCCTGGCCTTTCTCCTCTACGCGTGGCTGGGTCGCGGCCTAAAGAGCGCCGCTGGACCGGGCGGCGGAAGCGGAGCCGGCGGAGCAGGGCCTCGCAGGAATTGAGGCTAACTCTCCTCTTCGTCATCGTCGTCGATCCGGTCGACGAAGCGCATTTGTTGATCGAGGAAAGTCAGCTTTACTTTGCCAGTGGGACCGTTACGGTTTTTGGCCACATCGAGCAGGGCCCGTCCGGCGGCTCGTTCTTCCTGCGCCTCGTCTTCGGCGTAGTATTTTTCTCGAAACAGGAGGCCGACGACGTCGGCGTCTTGCTCGATGGCTCCGGACTCGCGCAGGTCGCTCAGCTTTGGTTTTCCTCCGCGATTCTCCGGGCCGCGATTGAGTTGAGCCAGAACGACGACGGGCAGATCGAGTTCTTTGGCCAAAGCCTTGACCGAGGCCGAGATCTCCGACATTTCGATTTGGCGGCTTTCCTGTGCCCGTCGGCTGGTCGAGCGCATCAACTGAAGGTAGTCGATCACGACCAACTCGATGTTGTGCCGCTTCTTCAGGCGACGCGCTTTCGAACGTACTTCGGTGATGCTGAGGGCTGGAGAGTCATCGATGAAGAGGCCGGCTTCGCTGAGGGTTCCCGCCGCGTGCATGATGGCCGGAAAATCGCCTTCCCGGAGGAAGCCCCGCTGTAGTTCGGAAAGGCTGAGATTGGCCTGGGAACAGAGCACACGGAGGACGAGTTGGATGCTGGGCATTTCCAGGCTGAAGACGGCGACGGGGCGCCGCTCGTGGAGGGCGACGTGTTCGACGATGTTGAGGGCCAGGGAAGTTTTTCCCATGGAGGGGCGTGCGGCGATGACGATCATCTGGCCGGCTTGGAAGCCGCTGGTGACTTCGTCGAGACCGGTGAAGCCGGAGGACAGGCCGGTGATGCGACCCCGGTTGCGGAGCATGACCTCGATGTAATCGACGGCGCGGCGAACCTGTTCGAACATGGCCGGGATATCGCGGCCTCCCCGCCGGTCGCGAATAGCGAGAATACGTTCCTCCGTCCGGTCGAGGACGCCATCGACCTCTTCTTGGTTTTCGTAGGCTTCCTGAACGGATTCGCTGCATGCGGCGATGATGGAGCGCAGCGTGGACTTTTTGGTGACGAGTTCGAGGTAGGACCCGAGCAGGGAGGGAACGGTGCCGTGGGTGATGAGGGAGGCGAGATATCCATGGCCCCCGGCTTCCTCGAGGCGTTTGCGGTCGGCGAGGATCTGGGTCAGCGCGACGAGGTCGAAGGGATCGGGACGGCCCGACAGTTCGAGGAGAGTTTCGTAGAGCAGCCGGTGCGCCGGAACGTGAAAGGCGTCGGATCCGGCCAGAGCTTCGACGACGGCGGAAATGACCTCGGGATCGTTAGGGGAGCGGAGCAGGCAGCCGAGAACAGCTTTTTCAGCGTCGATGCTGCTGGGAAGGGCGCGGAGGATCTGATCCCGGCCCGCGGCGCGAGGGGCGGGCCGCAGCAATTCAGGCGGCGCGTCATCCGCCTGCCCGGATGGCATGAGGATGGCAGGGGCGGGATCGTCGCGCCGCTGAGCAGGTTTGTTTTTTTTGGGCTGGCCGCGGGAGGTTTCCGGAGCGGATGAGGAAGGATCCTTGGACATGAAGAGCGGCGAAGGCAGGCGGAAGGAACGGACCGGATCGAGGCGCGGCGGGCGGTCCGTGTATCCCCCCGGATACCCGTTATCGCCGCACGGAAACGAGCTTGGGGAATCGGGCCCGCGGCTTCAAGAAAAAGCCGGCTGTCTAACCAAGAAAATCAGGATTCGGCCGCGGGCGCTTGAGAGGGAGGCGGGATGACTTCGACCTTGAGATTGGCCGTGACCTCGGGATGAACCTGGACGGGCACGTTGAACTTGCCGTGCTGTTTGATCGGTTTCTCAAGGTCGATGCGGTGGCGATCGATCTCGAGCCCGTTGGCTTCCTCGGCGATGGCGCGGGCCAAGTCTTGAGTCGTGATCGATCCAAAGGCTTTGCCGCCTTGTCCGGTGGAGAGGACCAGAACGAGCTTTAGCTTGCGCAGGCGGGTAGCGATGAGTTGAGCTTCATCGAGTTCACGGGCTTCCCGTTGGGCGCGCTTTTTGTCGAGCGAATTGCGAAGCCGGAGGTTGGCCCGTGTTGCTTCCAAAGCGAGTCCCTTGGGGACAAGGTAGTTCCGCGCGTAGCCGCGGCGCACAGAGACGACTTCCGCTTCAACGCCGAGGTCTTCGATTTTCTCTTGGAGAATGACTTGCACGGTGGCCATGGAATTTCGCCCGAGGTTGAGGGAGGGGACAGCTAGGCGGCGGTGAAAGGGCTGTCAAGTTCTGGGAATCGCGAAAACGATGCCGGAGAAGGGCCGGGCCTTGCGATTCAATTGGAGAAGGGTTGGGAGATGGACGATTGGGGCCAGGCGGTGCGCATATTCAGGAAGGAGGGCGGGGCGCCGGGAAGGGATCCCCCTCCGGGGATGGGCAGGGCCGGATAGGCGAGCGGGACGAGGGTGACGATCCATCCCGGGGATGAGGCGTTTCGCTCGACGCGGAGCACCGCGGCGTAACTCGCGGTCTTTTCGAAGCGCAGGGTGGGTCCGAGATCCGGTTTTTTCGCCGCGCTCGTGGTGGAATAGAGGATCTCGAACTGGAGCGACGGAGTTTCTGGAGCGCGGCCGCGGACGAGAATGCCGGACGGGAAGAAACCGCGCGATCGCAGCGCCTCGACGGAGTCGATCGTGATTTCTCCGTGGAAGAAGGGGCTGTCACTGGCTGCCGGATAGTGGAAGACGTAGTTGCGCATCAGGGCGCCGTTCCAATCCGGCAAAGCGTTCTCGCCGGCGTGCTCTTGCACCTTCGCGGCCAGACCGGGGGCATCGAGAAACTCGCACTGACCCTCGGGCCGGCGGTCCGGGCCATAACTGCGAAAGGGCTCAATTTTTCCCACCTTCTGGAGGAGATCAAAGTAGAGCGGACGCTCGGGGTGGGCGTCGACGTCGAAGGGAAGGGTCCACGACACGAGGGTCCAGGCGCCGAGCGCCAGGAAGATGAGCGTCCATCCGATCAGGGAGCCGCTGTCCTGCCGTGAGGAAGGCCGGTGTTCCCGGCCGCGATTCATGAAGGAAGAGTCCAAGGCGGGCCCGCTGAGGTAACCGTCTCGGCTTTGTCTCCGGTTGGCCATGGATCCTCGTTGTGCGGCGTGCCGGGCGAAAATCCGAAACGGATGGCGTTTGATCGCCACCGGCCTGAAGGTTCAATCCGGCCGGTCGTTTTCCGAGCCGGGGGAACCCGCGAATTTGGTGGAGACGCCGGCGGGCTCGAAGGAAGTGCCGCAGCCGCAGCTCCGGGCGGCGTTGGGGTTAACGATCTTAAATCCGCTGTCGCTCAAATCGCTGCTGTGAGTAACGGTCGACCCCCTGAGGAATGCAGCGCTGCCGGGGTCCAGAAAGAGGGGACCGCCCGGCGTCTCGACGACGGCGTCGCCGGCCTGCCGGAAATCGATGCTCAGATCGTATTGAAGACCGGCGCACCCGCCTTTTTGCACGCGGAGGCGAAGCCCTCGTCCCGAGGTTTCGCCCTCCAACAAGAGACTCAATTCGTGAGCGGCCTCGTCCGTGACGTGAATCATGGTCATGCTACAGTAACCCGGGCTGGACTCCGGTCAAACCGCGCGATGGGATGGAGTTCCCTGCGGAGCGCGCGCTGATGGACGCTTCCGGCTTTGCGGCGCCCTTTTCATGAACCGGGTAAGATTGCTCTCCGACGCGCTCGCTAGCCAAGTGGCGGCGGGCGAGGTTGTGGAACGTCCCGCCTCAGTGGTCAAGGAATTGATCGAGAACAGCATCGACGCCGGAGCGCGCCGGATCGAGGTCGCTGTGCAACGGGGAGGACTCGCCCGGATTTGCGTTGTCGACGACGGATGGGGAATGGACCGCAGCGACGCCTTGCTGGCGGTCGAGCGGCACGCCACGAGCAAGATCCGGTGTAAAGAGGATCTCGATCGCATCATCACGCTTGGATTCCGAGGAGAAGCCCTGCCCAGCATCGCCAGCGTCTCCCGGTTCCGGCTCTCGACCCGGCCGCACGGTGCGCTCGCCGGCACGGAGGTTCGCCTCGATGGCGGGCGTCTCCAAGAGGTGCGCGATTCTGGCGACGCTCCCGGCACCCGGATCGAAGTGCGTTCGCTCTTCTACAATGTGCCTGCGCGGCGGAAGTTTTTGCGGACGGAGGCAACGGAGTTCAGCCACGTCGAGCAGCAGGTGCGCGTTCAAGCCGTTGCCCACCCCGACATCGCTTTTTCGTTGACGCACGGGGAGCGGACGGTTTTTCGACTCCCCGCCGCCGACGCGCTCGACGAGAGGGTCGCCGGGCTCGTGGGCCGCGATTTGGGCAGGCGTTTGCTGCCGATTCCCGGGACGGAAGAGGGCGGCATCCGGGTCTGGGGACTCGTGGGCGAACCCGGCCTCGGCAGGTCCACACGGGCGATGCAGTTCGTGTTCTTGAATCGCCGGCCCGTGGACAGTCCCGTCCTGCACTACGCGCTTCGGGAAGGTTACCACACGGCGCTGATGAAGGGGCAGTACCCAGTCACTTTTCTGTTCATCGAGATGGATCCGGGCGCTTTCGACGTGAACGTGCATCCGTCGAAAAAAGAAGTGCGATTCCGGCAGGCCGGGGCGGTGCGAAGCGCGATCGTGGCCGCGGTGGCGGACGCTTTGGAAGGCGCCCGGCACAGCCGTTTTCGAACCGTTCCGGTGGATCCTGCGCCGGGCGGCGCCTCGCAGACGGCCGCTGGCGGGTCGATGGATCCGGCTCCGGTTCGCATGGGTGGAGTCGAGCCGGAACGTCAGAGGGATCTGATTCCCCAGCGGGAGCAGATCGCCTTGCGGCACGACTGGATGGAAGAGGCTCTGGCTCGCGGAAGAGAGGAGGAGGCTCCGGAGGATTCTGACAAAGAGCCGGGACCGGCGGAGGCCCGCGGCGAGGGTTCGAAGGCGGGGCGGGATGGTTCGGAAGCGCTAAAGGCTGTTTCAGGCGAGGGAAACGAGGAAACCGCGCTGGCCGCCTCAGATTTTCGAATTCTGGGAGTTCTCGGGAGACTTTATGTGCTTTTGGAGGGGGCCGAGGGGCTGGTCCTGATGGACCAGCATGCCGCTCATGAACGGGTTCTCTTCGAGGAGATGCGCCGGCGGATGGAGGAACGTGGGGTGGACACTCAGCGTCTCCTGGTTCCGCTCATGCTGGAATTGGCGCCGCGGGATTTGGACTTGGTCCAGCAGAATATCGAAGTTCTGGCCCGGTTGGGCATCGGGGCCGAACCTTTCGGTGGGAATGCCGTGAAGATCGATTCCCTGCCAGCCTTTCTGCGAGGCGAGGAACCTCAGGTCTTCATCAACCGGCTGCTCGAGGAACTTAAGAAGGAGAGCCGCCGCATGTCCACCATCCGTCTCGGTGAAGATTTGGTGGCGACCACGGTGTGCCGGCAAGCGGTCAAGGCCCGGGACCTTTTGCGGCCTGACGAACTGGGGCAACTTCTCGTCGATCTTCTCGCTTGCGAGATGCCGTTTTGTTGCCCGCACGGCCGGCCTACGCTGGTGCAGATCTCTTTCGACGAATTGGAGCGGCGTTTTGGGCGGCGGACGTGACTTCGCGGCGATTTTTTGGAAAAAGCAGTTGACCCGGATCGAGGATGGTCTATGGAACTCTCCCGGCTGGAAAAGCTGGGGAGGCTGGAGGAAGCAGAAGGGGGTCCGTCTTGAAAGAAAGGGGCGGGCCCTTTGGCATCGGAAGGCTTGGCAGCGATCTTTGGCAGCGTTGGAGAAGAGGTAAGGAAAAGGAAGAGGTCT
>DATKCT010000193.1:0-26862 GCA_035513055.1 Verrucomicrobiales bacterium
CCCCGAACCCAATCCCCACATAACCCAGGATCATCCCCGCCTTCGCCAGCGCGATGCCTCCCAATTTGCCCCCCGACCGGCCGATCTTGCCCTGCGCCAAATAACCAAAGACGACGGCCGGAACCGCGGGCAAGATAGCCACCGGAGCGACGACCCAGACGACCAGAACGGTCAAAATCGAAAAGATTCCCAATACGAGGCTGACGATGGCCATTCCGCTGCACGGCGGGGCGGAATACCCTGCCGCCGTCACCGGCCCTAGGGGCGCGCCCGGCGCCACAGCCGGCTGCAGTAGACCCGGCACCACAGGAGGAGCCTCCGGTTCCGTTTGGTCCGTCGCACGGTTCCTTTCCATCCTTTCGGGTGCGTCGTCGGCCTGCATTCGTTTCGACTCGAGCCGGGTTAGCGTAGCCTCAATCGCCTCGCCGTCCTCAGCGATGTGGCCGGCGACCTGGTCTCCCTCCATCAACGAGCGCTACTGCCAGTTTGTGATCCAACTCTCCGGATTGTCGCCGGTCTTGTCGGTGCCCAAGGACCAGAGGTCGTAGGTGGGATTCTGCGTGTCCACGCCTTCGCCCGCCCTTTTGTAGTGATAAGGCTGCCCAAACGGGTCCTGCAAATAGTAATTGCCGTGCACGAAACCCCGGTTGTTCCGCCGCACCTTGTCCCGGTCGTAAATCGCCGTATCCAGAAACACCAACCCTCCTGTGGCGCTCCCGGCCTCCCCCGTGGAGGATGCGCCGTCGGTGACGCCGTCGATCATGTCGGAACCGTCCCCGGACAAGGCCTGATACAGGCATTTCGCCATCGTTTCCGGGTTCCCGCTCCCGCCCGCCACAGCCGGATACTCCCCGAACTCGACCTTGTAGCGGTCCAACGCCAGGGTCATGGCTTCGATTTCAATCCGCGCTTGCTTTCGCCTAGCGCTGTTCGTGGCGGCGGAGATCACCGCCAGCATGATTCCGGCGAGAACCGCGATGATGGTCACCACGGTCATCAATTCGATCAACGTAAACCCGGAGCGGGAGACCCGTCCTCCGGAAGAGATCTTCGGGAGTTGCATGAGGGGGTGAACGTTTGACTGCGATTCGCTGGCGCCCGTTGCGCTGGCCACGGCCCTCAGGCCCCAGCTTGCAGGTTCTTAATAATCTCGACCAGGGGCAGGAAGAGCGCAAGTACGATCGTCCCAACCACGAGGGCGAGAATGACGATCATGATCGGCTCGAGCAGCGACGTCAGCGCCGCCACGGCGTTGTCCACCTCGTCGTCATACACATCGGCGATTTTCAAGAGCATCTCGGGAAGCTGGCCCGTCTCCTCGCCGACGTCGACCATGCTGATGACCATGGGCGGAAACACCTTGCTCGCCTCCAGCGGCTGGACGATGGATTCCCCCTCCTTCACGCTGGCGTGGACCTTGTCGATGGCGTTAGAAATGATCACGTTGCCCGCCGTATCTCGCGTGATGTTCAGCGCCTGCAAGATGGGCACACCGCTCGTCACCAGCGTTCCCAAAGTCCTGGCAAACCGCGAAATGGCGCTCTTCCTCTGCACGTTGCCAAACACCGGCAGCCGCAGCTTGAGCGAATCGATGAAACGGCGGCCGAACTTCGTCGCGGCGAAGAGCCGGAACAAGATGAAGAAGACAATCACTCCTCCCAAGATCAAAAAGATGTGCTCCTTGACCGAGCGGCTCAGGCCCACCACTTGCTGGGTCAGCCACGGCAGCGGCTTGCCTTGCAACATATCGGCGAAAATCTTCTCGAAACTCGGGACGATCACCGCCAGCAGGAAGATCATGATCGAGACGGCGATGAACAGCACGATGGAAGGATAGACCATCGCCGAGACAATCTTGTTCTTCAGTTTCTGAGCCTTTTCCTGATACTCCGCCAAGCGGATGAGCACGACCTCGAGCACACCTCCGAGTTCGCCGGCTTTCACCATGTTGATGTAGAGCTTATTGAAAATCTTCGGGTGCGCCGCCAAACTCTCGGAAAAGGTCGACCCGCCCTGGACGGATTCCTCCAGCGTCTTGATCGTGCGTTTGAGAACGGGATTGGGCTCCTGCTTGGCCAGCACCGTCAACCCGCGCAACAAGGGCAATCCGGAATCAATCAGGGTCGCCAACTGCCGGGTAAAGATCATCAGGGTCTTATTGTTGACCCGGCCTCCCCTGCGGCTCGAGCGGGCGCGAGCGCGGGCTTTGACCGCCTTTTTCTTGCCGCCGATGCTTCCCTTGCCGTCCTCCAGAACTTTCGTCGGATAGAGCCCCTGACCTCGCAGCAGGGTGATCGCCTCCGCATCGGTTCCCGCACTGATCTGACCTGTGGTTTCCTGACCCTGAGAGTCAAGGGCGATGTAGTTGAAGCTGGCCATAAGACGTCTCCAAACGGTTCTGGTGAAGAATTCTAGCGGGGTCCGCTCATTTTGTCTACGGCCTTCTCCATTGCGCTGGCAAGCAGTTCCACCGGAAAATCAGGTGTACTTCAGCACCTCCTCGATGGTGGTGCCGCCCGTGTAAATGTTCCGCAGCCCGTCATCCCGGAGGGTCTGCATTCCCAATTCGATGGACTTCTGCCGCAAGACCACCGTGGGGGCACGTTCGGTGATCAGGTCCCGGAGCTGATCCTTGATGTCGAACAGCTCGTAAAGGCCTTTGCGGCCCTTGTAGCCCGAGTGCCCGCACACGTCGCAACCCACCCCCGTGTAGAAATTCTTGTCCCCCAACTCGTGCGGCGCCAGATTCAATTGTGCCAAGATGGTCTCCCCGGGCTCATAGGGCTCCCGGCACTCCCGGCAAATGGTCCGCACCAAACGCTGGGCCAGCACCGCTTCCAAAGACGCGGACACCAGAAAGGGTTCCGCACCCATATCCACCAGGCGCGTCACCGCTCCGGACGAGTCGTTCGTGTGCAGGGTGCTGAAGACCAAATGCCCCGTCAAAGAAGCCTGAATGGCGATCTGGACGGTCTCCCCATCCCGCATCTCCCCCACCATGATCCGGTCTGGGTCTTGCCGCAAGAACGCCCGCAGAATCCGGGCAAAGGTCACACCGATGGCGTCGTTGGTGGGCACTTGGATGATCCCATCGATGTCGTACTCGACGGGATCTTCCGCCGTCAACAGCTTGCTGTCGTCCGTGTTGATCCTCCGCAGGCATGCATACAGCGTCGTCGTCTTGCCCGCCCCGGTAGGCCCGGTGACAATGAAAATGCCGTTCGGCTTCCGGATGGTATCCTCGACGTATTTGAAAATCTCCGATGGCAGCCCCAGATGCTCCAGATCGAGGTTGACCGAGGACCGGTCCAGCACCCGGAGCACAACACTCTCCCCATAAACCGTGGGCAAACACGACACCCGCAAGTCCACAGGCATCGAGCCGACCATCTTCTGAATGCGGCCATCCTGCGGCAGCCGGCGTTCGGCAATGTTCATGTTGGCCATGACCTTGACCCGGGAAATGATCGCGGGCGCCAAGTGCAGCGGCGGCGGAGACATCTCGAAGAGAGCCCCGTCCACCCGGTAACGGATCTTGAAATCTTCTTCGAAGGGCTCGAAGTGGATGTCCGAACCCCTCTCTTTGATGGCCTGCAAAAGAACCAGGTCGACGTAGCGCACGATCGGCGCCGCATTGGCCTCCGCCTCGAGATCCTCCACGGACATAGGACCATCCTTGGGCCTGCTGTCCAAAAGTTCCAGAATGTCGCTGAAATCGCTCTCGGTGCCGTAGAGCTTGTCGATCAAATACTGAATCCGGTAAAAGTCTCCCATCACCGGAACGACGTTCTTGTGTAAGGCGAATCGCAGATCCTCCAAGTTCTGGGCGTTGAGGGGGTCGGTGAAGGCCACCTGAATCCCGACATCGGTGAGCCCAACCGGCAACGCTCCGTAGAGCCGCGCCAAGTTCGACGGAATGAGTTGGAGCACCGCCTCGGGCGGTTCAAATCCAGCCAAATTCACCAATTCCGCACCGATCTCTTCCGCGAGAATCCGGTACAAACCGTGACGGTCGGTCACTCCGTGGTCGTTGAGCACCTCGATGACGTCTTTCCCGGTTGAGGAAACGGCGTGGAGGATTTCCTCTCCCTGTTCTTGGTCGAGGACTCCGCGGTCCTGAAGGACGTCGACTACACTATGGGCATTCATGAATCATCAGCTCGGCTCGATTCCGGTCGCGGCAGGGACGCCCTCCCATCATTGGTTGTCGGACATGGTCACGCGCATCACCTCCGTCGCCGTCGTGATCCCGGAGAGCACTTTTCGCACCCCATCCTCCCGCAGGGTCCGCATGCCCAATTCGCGCGCCCGTCGCCGCAATTGCACCGTGGTCGAACTTTCGTTGATCATGTGCCGGGCCTCATCGTCGATCCGGAATATCTCGTAAATCCCCATCCGCCCCTTGTATCCAGTCATTTTGCAAAGGTCACAGCCTTCGCCCTTCATCGCGTTGGAATCCACGACACGAGTTGAGTCGATCCCCAGCATCTCCATCTCCTTCCGCGTCAGCTCGGTGGGAATCTTGCAACGCTCGCAAATCTTTCGCACCAACCGCTGGGCAATGATCGCCCGCACCGCACTGGCGACCAGAAACGGTTTCACCCCGATGTCCACCAAACGCGCCACCGCCCCCGGCGCGTCGTTGGTGTGCAGCGTGCTGAACACCAAGTGCCCGGTCAAACTCGCGTTGATGGCGATCGACGCCGTTTCGATATCCCGGATCTCCCCGATCATGATGATATTGGGCGCCTGCCGCAGTATCGAGCGCAAGGCGGCCTGAAAGGTCATCCCAATACTTTCTTTGACCATGACCTGGTTTATTCCGCTCAACTGGTATTCCACCGGGTCTTCCACCGTGATGATTTTCCGGTCCGGCGTGTTGATGTGATTGAGACAGGCGTAGAGCGTGGTGGTCTTGCCCGATCCCGTCGGGCCCGTCACCAGCAAGATCCCGTCGGGCAAGGTAATCAACTTCTCAAAGACCTCTTGGTCATCGCTGAAGAAACCCAATTGAGGCAAGCCCAGCAGCAAGCTCGCCTTGTCCAGGATCCGCATGACTACGCTCTCGCCGTGACTGGTCGGCACCGTGGAGACCCGTAAATCCAACTGGCGGTCGCCCAGACGAACCTGAATTCGACCGTCCTGGGGCACCCGTTTCTCCGCGATGCTCATGGTGCCGGTCATGATCTTCAACCGGCTGACAATCGAAGGAAGCAGCTTCCGCGGGTGCTCCTCCATGACGTGCAAGGTGCCGTCGATGCGGTACCGGATTCGGATCGACTTCTCCAGCGGCTCGATATGGATGTCGCTGGACCGGTTCTTAAAGGCTTCCGCCAAGGTGTTGGAAACCATCCGGATGATCGGCGCTTCCGGATCCTCACTCCCTTGCCCGGAGTCCGCCGTGCTCAAAATCAAGCCCTCAAAGCGTCCCTCCTCCCCCGGAGCTGGAGCGTTGTAGTACTCTTGCAGCGCTCTCTGGATCTGCTCCTGCGAGGCGCACACGACCTCCAATTCGTGATGGAACACGTGAGGCAGCGTGTCGATCGTCTCGAAATCGTAGGGATCGGCGATCGCCACCATCAAACGGTCGTCCTGAAATCCCAGTGGAATCACCCGGTAGCGAATCGCGGAAGGCTCGTCGATGACATTGATGACCGCCGGATCGATATGAACCTCGGTGAGATCCACGTAACCCAAGCCCGCATTCGAGGCGGCCGTCTGCGCCACCTGTTCCGAAGTCACATGCCCCCCCTCCACCAGCGCTTCAATCACGCTGTCCCCCTTGCTCCGGGCCTGCTCGACCGTTTCCGCATTCACATAACCGGCATCGGTCAGGGCCTCGATGATATAGTCTTCGTTGGCAAACACGCTGGGGAGTCTGGGTAACTTCGGGATCGACGAGCGTAGACTGGGGAAATCACCCCTGTTTGTCAACGTCCCGGCTCGGAATTCCCGGCCGCAATGCGCTTTAGCCAATCAAAGCCTCTCCCAAGGCCCCGTTCCTGAGGCCCTTCCTCCCCTCCTCCCCTGCACACCCCCCTCCTTCACCCCCCCCTCAACCTCACGGGGTACGGGCGCCATCCTCCTCGTCCTTCACCCTTTCGCCCGGCTCGTCCAGACGGTTGAACCGGTCGTTCATCGGGCGGGTGATTCGAAGAATGCGCTCATCGGGCGCTTGGAGGTTGCGTATGGTTTTCCGCGCCTCGGTCTCCAAAGAATCCAGGTCGCCGTTCTCGAGCAAATCCACCGACTGCTTCAAGTCGTTCTTCACCCAGCGCTTTTCCTCCCGCTCCTTTTCCAGAACAGCCACCTCCTCGCGGAGCCGCTGCAGCTTTTCGCCTTCCGGAAAGACCTCTAAGGCCACTCCGCCCAAGCCGAAAACCACGGCCAATGACAGGGTGTAGTTGGAGGCCCGCCGCAGACTATAATTGCGGCGCACCCAAAAAACATACATCCGGACCCGCTCTTCGTCGGAACGAAGGCGCGACCCTCTTCGCCACTTCTGCCCGCCCATCGCTGAATATCAAGCTTACCCGGTCTTCAGTTTACCGCCAAATACCGCTCTGTCACCCAGTTCTTCCTCGATTCGCAACAATTGATTGTACTTCGCAATCCGGTCCGAACGGCTCAACGACCCCGTCTTGATCTGGCCTGCGTTGGTCGCCACGGCGATGTCCGCGATGGTGGCGTCCTCCGTCTCCCCTGACCGATGGCTGATGACCGCGGTGTAGGCATTCTCCCGTGCCAACTCGACGGCGTCCAGCGTCTCGGTCAGCGAGCCGATCTGGTTGACCTTTACCAAAATCGAGTTTCCCACCCCTTCCCGGATTCCGCGCCCGAGAAAATCGACGTTGGTCACGAACAAATCGTCGCCCACCAATTGCGTTTCCCGTCCCATGCGCTCCGTCAGAAGCTTCCAGCCCTCCCAATCGTTCTCCGCACAACCGTCTTCGATCGACACGATGGGGAAGCGCTTCTGCAACTCTATATAGTAGGCCACCAGTTCTTCGGCGCTGCGCCGGGAGCCATCCGATTTCTTGAAGACGTAATCGTCGTGTTCGGCATCGTAGAACTCGCTCGAAGCCACATCCAAGGCGAGAACAATATCTGTCGCCAGCTTGTAGCCGGCCCGTTCCACGGCCAGGGCGATCACCTCCAAGGCGTCCTCCGCGGACTTCAACGCCGGCGCGAATCCGCCCTCGTCACCCACGGCCGTGGACAAACCCCGATCGCGGAGCACCGTCTTCAGCGCGTGGAACACCTCGGTTCCATAACGCAACGCCTCACAAAAAGACGGCGCGCCCACTGGCATGATCATGAACTCCTGAAAATCGATGGGGGCGTCCGAGTGAGCGCCGCCATTAAGAATGTTCATCATCGGCACCGGCAGCACCTTGGCGTTGGTCCCGCCGATGTAGCGGTAGAGCGGAATCCCCAATTGACGCGCCGCGGCATGGGCCGTGGCCAGGGAGACCCCCAAGATCGCGTTGGCGCCCAAAACCTCCTTGTTCGCGCTTCCGTCGAGCCGCCGCATCTCACTATCGATGCCGGCTTGATCGAGGCCATCCCATCCCACGAGCGCGGGTTCGATCGTCGTCTGAATCGCTTCGACCGCCTTGCGCACTCCCTTTCCGAGGTAGCGCCCTTTGTCTCCGTCCCGCAACTCCCACGCTTCGTGTTCTCCAGTGCTGGCTCCGCTTGGAACGGCTGCCCGCCCGCAGGCGCCGCCTTGCAGAAAGACATCCACCTCCACTGTCGGGTTCCCGCGCGAATCCAGAATCTCGCGACCGGCAATCCGCCGTATCTGCGTTGCTTCCCTCATAGCCGTTCGTGTTCCTTCAAGAAAAATACTCTTACTTCGCGTAGGCCTCGATGGCCTCGACGACGAGCACCCGGCTGGTCTCTCCATGCTCATCGAGCAATTCGACTTCATCCCCCGGCCGGCGCCCCAATACCGCCTTGCCCGCCCCGCTGAGATAAGAAACCACCCCACTCTCCGGATCGCTGTCCCAAGCCCCCAACACCGTCAGCCGCTCCGTCTCCCCCGTCTTCGGATCCCGCAATGTCGCCACCGTCCCGATCGAAACCTGAGTCACATCGGCCCCCCGGAAATCCGTTCCCCTCGCCAATCCGATCTCGCGCTCAAGATCCGACTTCCGGCGCATGAGCACGGCCTGCATTTCTTTGGCCGCCTTGAACTCGGAGTTCTCCCGCAGGTCCCCGTAGGAACGCGCCACCGCGATCTCGCGGCTGTTCTCCGGAATCCGCTTGATCACAATTTCTTCCAGATCCCTTTTCCGCTTCTCCAGACTTTCCCAGGACACAATCAGGGAGTCCGGCTCTCCACTGTCCGGCCGGCCGGTCACCAGTTCCTGAACTTCTGGATACACCCGGATGACCCGGGCCAAGAGCGAACGCCGGCTCAACTCGTCGAAAGCCGGCGTCGATATCAGGCGCCGCACGAAAGTCCGTACCTGCTGCCGCGAAGCTCCCTCGAGAAAATCCGTCGCCAACTCTGGATCGCTGACCATGATGTCGGCCAGCCGGTTCACCCTCCGCGTCTCATCGTCCAGTTGGTTCCGTTCCAAAGAATTCATCACCGCCGCCACTGTCTCGGAGTCGAAAACGTCCTTCGTCGCCCGGCGGCGTTCGCGGCAAATCCAGGCCAAAATATCAGGCGAAAGCCGGCGCTGCTGCAAACCTTCCCGGAGAAACTCCTGCAATAGCACGCCCTGCCCTTGATCCGTGACGAACCGGGCCATATCGCTCATTCCCCGAATGCTGGCAACACCCGTCAACCCCAGCATCACTTGCGGCCATTCCTCGCCGAAAGCTTGAGGAAATCCCTCCAACACCCGCTTCTGCACCGAAACCGGAAGTTCCAGAAATACAGCGGTCAGTTTATCCCGGTAGTCGCGCAGCACATCGGCTAGACCCGCACCCTCGCCGCTCGCCGGCACTCCCGCCTCTCGCCGAAAATGATCCCGCACCACTATCAACTCGATCGTTTGAGCCGGACTCAACCGGCGGCTCGCCGCAATCGCCGATTCAACGTCCTCCAAGACACGGCGTACCGCTTCCGTTTGGCTGCGCACGTGACCGATCTCATTCAGAACGGACTGCAGCGCTTTCGCTTTGGCCCGGCTGTCCCGGGCATCCACGACGGCAGCCGCCAACAGCTCCGCCGGATCCACCGCTCCATCCCGTAGTTCCAGAGGCAGGTTCCGCTTGGCCGGAACCACAAAGTCCCGGTGCTGCCGCAACTTCTTCTTCGTCGATTCCCACCAGGTCCGGTAGGCCTTCTCCTCCACAATCTTCCCCTTGATGATCCCCTCCAGCTCATCGAACGACGCCGAACCCCCGCTGCTTCGCAGAATCTCCCGCACCAACTCCACCGGATCTTCCGCCGCCAGAGCGCGCAGCGCCTCCGGCTCCGTGATCCAACGCGCCGACACATGGCTCTCCGCAATCGGCTCGAGCGACTTTAGGGCAAAGGCCAGCTTGAAAGGATGCCCCGGCCTGTTCTCAAAATCCACCGTCAGAACGTCCCCGAACAAGTCCCAGCCTGCTACCCGCCCCACCCCCCAGGTCCGGATGCGACAGAACGAACCCGGCGCCAAGCGCGACAACTGCTCGCCTACAGCGGGAGAGAGTTTGCCGGCTTCCACCAGCTTGGCCACGTCTTTGTGCATCACGCGCTCCATAGAGATCGAATTCCAGCGGTCTCACAAGGGGGAATTCAAAGGATTTTGCGGTCCACTACCGCTCGCCGTCTTCCCGCAATTCTCCAAAACCCGGCCGGCTCACTCCCGTCCCGCCCTTCAAAAAAGCGTGAATCGCGCTGTGATCCAGGTCCCCCATGCCCGAGCGGACCATGTCCTCCCACAAGCCGGCGTTGCAGGTCAACCCGGGCAAATCCACACCCGTTTCCCGCTGCAAAGCCAGAGCCAACCGGACGTCTTTCAACTGAGCCGACGCCCTGCCTCCAGGCTCGAAACGCCCCGTCACCATCCGCCCGCCGTGCAAATTGAGAATCCGGCTGTCCGCAAAGCCCCCGCGCAGCGCCTCTCGCACTTTCGCCGGATCCACACCCGCCGCCTCCGCCAGCAATAACCCCTCCGCCACCGCCGTCACGCTTTCAGCCACGATGACCTGGTTGACCAGCTTGGTGATCTGGCCCGCGCCATATCCCCCCAAATGCGTGATCCGTTGGCCCAACACTTCGAATAGCGGCCGGGCCCGCTGAAAATCCGCCTCTTCTCCGCCGGCAAATATCGAGAGCGTCCCTTCCCTCGCACCCACCTGCCCTCCCGATACCGGCGCATCGAGAAAGGAGGCGCCCCGCCCGGCAAGCTGCGCCTGCAGCCAATGCGTCGTTTCCAAATCGGTCGTCCCCATGTCGATCACCAGGGTCCCCGGTTTCACCCGCTCCAAAAACCTTTCCCTTCCGTCCAGCACTCCACGCACTACCGCACCGTCCCAAAGCATCAGGACGATGATCCCTCCCGCCAAGCGATCCGCCACCTCTTCCACACGGCCACAACAGACACAGCCTCCCCGCAACGCCTCGGCCGCACCACCCGGCGAACGGTTCCACGCCGTCACCCGCGCCCCCGCCGCCCGCGCCCGCAACGCCATCGGAAGTCCCATCAAACCCAATCCGATGAACCCCGCCGCCAGACCTTCCAGCGGTCCCCCATTCCCGCCCTTCTCTTCCTCTCCCATTGCCTTCTCCTTCTCCATATGATGGGTTTCCCTCTGATCCACTCAATCAAACCGCGCCGCCCAATGAAAGTCGTCATCACCGGCGGCGGCGGTTTCCTTGGAAACCGCCTCGCCCGCGCCCTCAGCTCTCGCGCTACTCTCTCCGGAGTCTCCGGCAGCGAAGAGCCCATCGATACCCTCGTCCTCTTCGATCGTCGCCTGTCCCCGGAGTCCCGCTCCGGCTTTCCCTCTCACGTCCACTTCCAAGAAGGCGATGTCTCCGAAAGAGACGCCGTCTTCGCTCTCGCCGATCGCGATGACCTCTCCGTCTTCCATCTCGCCTCCGTCGTCAGCGGTGAAGGAGAACGCGATTTCGACCTGGCCATGCGCGTCAATCTCGAAGGAACACGCCATGTCTTCGAAGCCTGTCGCGCCCGCAAGTCGCAGCCAAAAATCGTCTTCACCAGCAGCGTCGCAGCCTTCGGAGGACCCGCCATGCCGCCCGCCGTCGGCGACGATACCAAACGCTGCCCCGAGACCACCTACGGTATGACCAAAGTCATCGGCGAACTCTTCGTCAACGATTACTCCCGGCGCGGTTTCGTCGACGCCCGCGCCGCTCGCCTCCCCACCGTCGTGGTCCGGCCCGGCCAGCCCAACGCCGCCGCCTCCAGTTTCGCCAGCGGACTGTTTCGCGAACCCCTTCACGGCCAACCCTGCTCGCTGCCGGTCGATCGCCACCAAGCCGTGCCCGTCCTCGGTTATCGCGCCGTCATCGATAGCCTCCTCCGGCTCCATCAACTCCCCGCGTCCGCCCTGGAGCGCGACCGGGTCCTTACCCTCCCCTCGCTCCACATCACCGTTCAGGAAATGATCGACGCCCTAGAAGCCTTCGCCGCTCGCAAAGGCATCACCCTCGGTCCTCTGCTCGACGAACCCGATCCCACTATCCAATGCATCGTCGCCGCCTGGCCCGTCGCCACCCTCGCCCAACGCTCTCTCCGCCTCGGCATCCTCCCCGCTCCACCGATCGACGAGATCCTCGAAGATTTCATAGAAGACTTCGGCGCCTCCATCCAGCGCAATTCATGATCCTTTTATACAGTATATAGATTTTTTGACGCAGACCAGCATCGCCGAACGCACCCTCACCCCTCTCGGAACGGTGAAATCACGCATCCGCTACGGCCTCCACAAGCTGCAGAGCGCCACGTCGGGGCGGCTTTGAGCCCGGTTCACGGCATTGCAGGCTCTTTCCCCGATTTGCTCCCGGCAACTTTCTCGTTTAGCATGATCGCAGTCTCTTCTTGGAACTGCCGGTATGCGCCCTATCCGTCCCCGGATCATCTCAGCGGGAGCGGTGTTGCTCTCCGCGATCCTCCTTCCTTCTTCTCTGCTCCGGGGGGCCGATTCGCCCGACCGGAACATCAGCCAGCAAATCGATCGCTTGATCGAGGACGCCTGCCGGAAGAAAGGAGTCCAGCCCAATGCGCCGGCCTCCGACGAGGTGTTCCTGCGCCGGACTTACTTGAACATTGCGGGCCGAATCCCCACCGCCGCGGAGGCCCGGGAGTTTTTGGAGTCGGAAGCGCCCGGCAAACGCTCCGCGCTCATCGACCGCTTGCTCGACTCTCCGGCCCACGTCAGCCGGCAGTTTAACTACTGGGCTGATCTTCTCCGTCTTCGCTCCGATATCCAAGGCGACGCCGGAGAAGCTTATGCGGATTGGCTCAAGGGAGCGCTCCGCGAAAACAAATCCTACGACGCCATTGTCCGCGAATTGGTGGCCGCGCAAGGCTACGTCTGGGACAACGCCGCCGTCGGTTATTACATGCGCGATGCCGGCATGCCCTTGGACAACATGTCCAACACCGCCCAAGTCTTCCTCGGCACCCGCCTGGTCTGCGCGCAGTGCCACGACCACCCCTTCGATAAGTGGTCGCAGAAGGACTATTACGAATTGGCCGCCTACACCTACGGCGTCGAAACCCGCATCGATCCCGATAGCGTGGTGGGCCTCGATAAGCTCGAGGAACGCCGCAAACGGCGCCGCAGCTATGAGGGAATCGACGCCCACCTCCGCCAAGCCGTCAACGAAGTCCTCCAGCCTCTCAGTTATGGAGTGCGGGATACCGGCCGCACCTTGCGCCTCCCTGACGACTATCAGTACAAAGACTCCCGGCCGGGCGAGATGGTCGAACCCGACACTCCCTTCGGACGTTCCGCCCGCTCCAGCCGCAATCAGCGAGAAGCCTATGTCCGCTGGATGACCGCTCCCGAAAACCCGCGCTTCACCTTGGTCATCGCCAACCGCCTCTGGAAGCAAGTCATGGGCCGAGGCCTCATCGAGCCTGTCGACGATCTCAAAGACGACACCGAAGCCTCCAACCCGGAACTCATGTCCTATCTCACGCGCCAAATGGCGGCCATGCAATACGACATGAAGCGCTTCCTCCGGGTCCTTTACAATACGAGAACCTTCCAGCGTGAAACCACCGCCGAAGAAGTCTATCCGGATCAATCCTATCACTTCCCCGGCCCCGTTCTTCGCCGCCTCGACGCGGAACAGCTCTGGGATTCCGTGCTCACCGCCGTCATTCCTTCGGTCGACCTCCGCCGCGGCAAACGCGATTACCTCACTCGCCAGAACGAAATCAAAAAACAGGCCGAGCAACTCATGGCGCTGAAGCCCCAGGATATTCTCAAACTCGCCGAGCCGATCGCAGCGGCGGAACGGGAATTTGACGAGAAGGCCCGGAACATCCGCCAGCAGATTCTCGCCGCTCGCGAAAGCGGTTCCAACGCCGAGGCCGACCGGTTGCAGGGGGAGTTGGACCGGGCCGATGGGCAGCGCCGCGAGACCATCGAACGCCTCCGCCGGGAACAGTCGGCGCAGAACGCGGCCATGATGTCCCGGTCGCCGGCGATGGCGACCACCTCCAGCGGCGCCGGAACCGCTTCGCCTGCGACTCCCGAAGACGAACGCTGGCAAGGGTTCCCTGACGATTTCGTGCGCGCCTCCGAACTGCCCTCCCCCGCTCCGGCAGGCCATTTCCTCCATCTCTTCGGGCAGTCGGACCGGGAGGTCATCGAAAACGCGCACCAGGATCCCTCGGTGGCCCAAGTCCTCGCTCTGCTCAATGGACCCCTCTCCGATCATCTCGCTTCCCCGCAAGCCGTCGTCACCCAGGCCTGCGCCGCCGCCCACAATGATGAAGAACGGGAGGACATCCTCTTCCTTTCACTCCTCGGCCGCCGGCCCAGCGACGACGAGCGCGCCACGATTCGCGGACAGGTACAGGCCCGCGGATCCTTCGACAAGGCCCGGCCCGCCTTGGTCTGGGCCCTCTTGAATACCCAAGAGTTTCTCTTCTATCCCTGATTGCCCCGCAACTTCCCGCTCCCTGTCGAATCCCACTCTGCTCAGCCTCTAGGACCCATGAACCCGCTCCTCAGCTCTTCCGACGAACTCACGCGCCGTCTCTTCATGACCCGCGCCGCCAAGTCTCTTCTCGGTGTGGGCCTGCTCCCGACTTTGGCCCCCGCCGCTCTGGCCCTCCAGAAACCCGTGGCCCCAAGACCCACTGCCCGCAAGGTCATCTACCTGTATATGGCTGGCGGGATGAGCCATCTCGATACCTTCGACCCCAAACCGGATTCCGATGTCCAGGGTCCCGTCGCCTCCATCCGCACCCGCGCGGACGGCGTCTTTCTCAGCGAGCATTTCCCCGCGCTCGCTCAGCAAATGGACAAGGTCGCCCTCATCCGTTCCGTGAACTCGACCCAAGGCGCCCACGAACAAGGCGCCTATTACATACATTCCAGTTATACGATGCGGGGCACCATCAAGCATCCCGGGCTCGGCGCCTGGATTGAAAAGCTGGACGGAAAAATCAACCGCACCCTCCCAGCCACCGTTCTCATCGGTGGCGGCAATCCCGGAAGCGGCCCCGGATGGATGGAGTCGCATTATGCTCCCCTGTTGCTCTCCAATCCCCACGAAGGGCTCCGCAACAGCCGTCTTGCGAACGGTGTCGCCGAAGAGGAATTCACCAATCGCCTCGCCCTCGCTGAAGCCTTCGATCGCCGCTTCCATTCGCGTTACAGCACCCGCACCGTCCAAGCCTATCAGGGCATGTACCATGACGCCGTGCGCCTCATGAAAAGCGAGGACCTCAAAGCCTTCGACATCGACCGGGAACCCGGCGAATGCCGCGACCTCTACGGCCGGAACTCCTTTGGCGACGGCTGTCTGCTCGCGCGCCGCCTGATCGAACATGATGTCCGGTTTGTCGAAGTCTCCCTGGGCGGCTGGGACACGCACAGCAACAACTTTACTTCCGTGGCCAGACAAGCCTCCACGCTCGATCGAGGACTCTCCGGTCTCCTCGTCGATCTGGCGCGCCGCGGTCTCTTGGAGGAAACTCTCGTCGTCGTCGCCACGGAATTCGGCCGGACACCCCAGATCAACGACGACGACGGCCGCGATCACTTCCCCAAGGCTTTCAGTTGCTTGCTTGCGGGGGGAGGCATCCAAGGCGGGCGCGCCTATGGCGCCACCGACTCCATGGGATCCGAGATCGTCGAGAATCCCGTCCTGATTCCGGACTTCAACGCCACCATCGCTTACGCCCTGGGCCTTCCCGTTGATAAGGTCGTCTACTCGGCGACCAAGCGTCCCTTCAAGGTCGCTCACGACGGAAGACCCGTCACCGCCCTGTTCTGATCCTCCTTCAGACCCGGTCCGCAACGAGCGCGCTCGATCTTTCATGCCTGCCGAGGTCTCGCCGCCGCCGTCCGGCAATCTCATTGGCCTGTTCCTCGAAGGCGCAGAGCAAACGTTGATCCACTTGCCTGCGGCCTTTCTTCTGGCCGCGATCGTTCTGGAACTCGACGCCCGGATCGCGCGGCGGCCTGGCGGCGACCGCGCCGCTGGCATTCTCCTCACTCTCGCCGCCCTTGCCGCCATCCTGACTGCGGTCCTGGCCGGTATTTCCGGAGCGCTTTCACGGCCGGACCAGCCGCCTGCCGAACGCCTGGCGCCCCTCGCTCTCGCCGCAGCCTGTTCCCTAGCGGCCTGGCTCAAAAACGCCTGTGGTCAGGCCGGTGCTCACGAATTGCCCAAACCGGGAGGGCGCAAAAGCGGAAAAGTCCGGCTCCAGGAAAGCCGCCAAACCGCCAGAATTCTGACTTACCGCACAGCGTTGCTCGCCGCACTTGCCGCCTTGGGGCTGACCTGGGTCCAGCCGGGACAGACCAAGCTTCGTCCCAACCCACCAGAATTGGCCTCTGCCTCGTCCGTCCCATCCGCCTCGTCCGTTCCATCCGCCTCGCCCGGCCCATCCGCGTCGCCCGACGAGTCCGACCCGTTCGACCCGTTCGACTCGTCCGGCTCGTCGGACCCGGCGGACCCGTCGGACCAGCCAGATCAGCCGGACCCGTCGGACCAGCCGGACCAGCCGGACCAGCCGGATCAGCCGGACCCGTCCGGCTCGTCTGGCCCGTCCGGCCAATCCTCACATCCGCGCGTGGCCTTCGCTACTGTCCGCTCCGTTCTCCAGAGCAAGTGCATCTCCTGCCACGGACCCTCCAAACAAAAGGGCGACCTCCGGCTCGACAGTCCCAATGCCATTCGGCACGGCGGCAAATCCGGACCCATCGTGACGCCTGGTCATCCCGACGAGAGCCGCCTCTACTCCCTCACCGTCCTTCCCAAGGATGACGCCGATATCATGCCGGCCGACGGCGATCCTCTCCGCGGCGACCAATCCGAGAGTTTCCGCCTTTGGATTCTCCAAGGCGCCGACCTGGGCGACGGCATTCCCTTCCCCGGCCAATCCAAGGCCGGTCAGCCCCTTCCCAAGCAAACCCAGCCAAGCGGATCGGATCCCTCTGCTCTCGCTGCGCTCGGACCTCTCGCGGCCGATTTCGCCGCCGAATACATCCTTGTCCGAACCTTGGATGGCGCCTCAAGCCTTCTCGAGATCGACTTCAGCCACAGGAACGATCCCAGCCTGCCCCTCCGTCTCGACCGTATCGCTTCCATCGCCGACAAGATCAGCTCCCTTGATCTCACCGGTGCCTCCGTGTCCGACGACGACCTCGCCGTCCTCCAGTCCTGCCGGAATCTGACCCGCCTTCACCTCAGCCGGACGGGAATCACGGACGCCGGTCTTGCTCATCTCGCCGATTTGTCCTCCCTGGAATATCTTAACCTCTACGGCACCCGGGTTACCGACGCCGGTCTCGCTCATCTCACCGGGCTCGAGAACCTCCGGAAACTCTTCCTCTGGCAGTCCCGCGCCACCCCGCAGGGAGCCGAAAAGCTTCAGGCGAAATTGCCCCAGCTCTCCATCAACATCGGAGATTGGTCGCGCAGCTCGCCTCGCCCATCCGAACCCTGACCCGCACGCAGCAATTCCACTGGCCCCGCCAGTGGTTCTCAGCCCTCCCGGCCCAGGAGAAACCGTAACCCCTCCTCCAGCCGCGGATACCGGAACGGATACCCGCGCTCCTCCAGTCGCGCCGGACGCACACCCAAGTCAGCCAGCAGCGTCGCTTCACCCATCTCCCCGAAGAGCGCCCGGATCGCCGCCGCAGGGACGGGCATCCACACCGGACGCCCCAACACCTGCCCGAGGACTTCCGTAAAGCGGCGATTCGACACGATCTCCGGGCCAACGGCGTTGAACACACCACTCCAAGTCGCATCCACCAGCGCCCGGTGCATGATGTCCACCACATCATCCACAACCACCCAAGGCGTTCGCTGCGCCCCAGATCCAAACGGCCCTCCCGCACCCATTCGAAATACCGGGAGCATTTTCCCCAGGGCGCCTCCGGCCGGACTCAACACCATTCCCAACCGCAGGATCACTACCCGGATTCCCTCCTCCTCGGCCGCCGCCAAAGCCTCTCCTTCCCAGATCCGGCAAACCTCCGCCAAAAAATCTTCTCCTGACTCCGATTCCTCATCATGAACGGTCCCTGGCGCCGCCCGATAATAATTCACGCCGGAAACGCTCAAGAGAGCCGGACGCGGCTCCGGGCATTGGGCCAATGCCCGGACCACCGTCCGGGTTCCCATGCGCCGGCTTTTCCGTATGGCCGTCTTTTTCGCCTGGGTCCATCTGCCTCCGGCGATGTTCTCGCCGGCAAGATGGACCACCGAATCCACGTGTCCTGCCGATCGCAAATCCAGAGTGCCCGCGACGGGATCCCAAAACAGGTCTCGCTCGTTCCGGGGACTACGAGTGACGCGCACCACCCGGTTTCCCTGCAAGCGCAAATACACGCCCAACGCTTCGCCGATCAATCCCGTCGCCCCGGTCACCACCACCGTCTGAGGCGAAGCTTCTTGAGAGCCCGGACTTCGTTCTAAGTCAGCCCGGGTCACCGCGTGGCGATAGGCAAACGTGCGCTCGAGTCGCCGTCGCACGGCGCCCCCAGCGGCCACGGCGCCGGCGACTCCCCCAGGCAGCGCGTAGCGAACCCGGTCGACCAATTCGCTCTTCCCGTCTCCCAAATCCCGGAACTCATGCCGGTGTTCCCAGGCCGCGAAAGGACCCTCGAGCTGCCGGTCGGAAAAACCCTCGCCCGGCCGGCAGTCAAAATGCTCGGCCACCCAACGCACCCGCGCGGGTCCCCAAGCCAATTCCAGGATCACCCGGCTCCCGTCCCGGATCCCCTGTCCCGCGTCCACCACCCGAACCCGCTCCCAGGGCGGCCGCAGCCGCTCCAGCGCCGCCTCCCGCCGATGCCACTCGTCCAAGAGTGAGGCAGGAACCGGCATCACCGTCCTTTTCTCGAGAATTTCCATACGTCGCCAACAAGACTGCCCGCCCGCGCGCTCTTCGCCTACCGAAAAAACGAACTTTGCGCCCCGGCGGATGCAACCGCGCCGAGTCCTGGGCCGGTCCATCGACGCCCGCAACCCTTCCTTTTCCTTTCGCAGTCAAGTCTGGCTCCGCTAACGTCTGCCCCGTGCCTCCCGAGGATCCCGTGACCGCTTCGACTCTCATTACAAATACGCCTGTTCGCCCCCAAGCAAGCTTTCCGTCGCAAGACTTCCCCTCCGATGCCCGCGCCGTCATTATCGGCGGCGGCGTCGCCGGCTGCAGCTTGGCTTTTCATCTCACCCGCGCGGGCTGGGACGGCGTTGTTCTTCTTGAACAAAACGGCATCGCCGCGGGCGCCACCTGGCACGCGGCAGGCATGGTCGGGCAATTGCGCACCAGCAACAGCCTCACAAAAATCAATAAAGCCAGCGTTGAACTCTACCGCGCCCTGGCCGCGGAGACCGGTCACGACCCAGGCTGGCTCGAAGTCGGCAGCCTGGTCCTGGCCACTACGCCGGAACGTATGACCCAGCTCCGGCGCAGCGCCGCCATGGCCAAGGCCTTCGGAGTGGATGCCCATCTCATCACTCCTCGGGAAGCCCGCAATCACTGGCCTCTCATCGACGCCGGCGACGTCCTCGGAGCCGTCTGGCTGCCGCTCGATGGACGCGTCATTCCCGGGGAACTCGCCGTCTCCCTCGCCCTTGGAGCGGTCCGCCGCGGGGCCGCCTTTCACACTCACACCCGGGTCGAATCCATCTTAACCAACGGTCCTCGAGCTGTGGGAGTCCGGACCAGCCGCGGCGATATCCGGGCGGAATGGGTCATCCTCTGCGGAGGCATGTGGAGCCGTGAATTGGGCCTCCGGATCGGCGTCGACATTCCTCTCTGGCCCGTGGAACATCACTATGTGCTCAGTGAACCCCTGGACGGCGCCCACCGCGGTCTCCCCTGTCTCCGCGATCCCGACGCCGCTCTCTACCTGCGCGCCCTCGACGATGGCGCCCTCATGATCGGCGCCTTCCAGAAAAAGTCCGTCCCTTGGAATATCGCCCGGATCCCTTCCGATTTCGCCTACCAACTTCTCGAACCGGATTGGGACCGGTTTGCCGAGCCGCTCGCCGCCGCCCGGAAGCGCGTGCCCTCTCTCCAAAAGGCGGCGTTGCCGCGCTTCGTCAACGGTCCGGAAAGCTTTACCCCGGATAACCAGTTCCTCATGGGCCCCCCGCCGCAGTTCGACGGACTCTTCGTCCTCGCTGGCTTCAACTCCGTCGGGATCGCCAGCGCCGGTGGCGCCGGTCTCTACGCCGCCCAATGGCTGCAAGAGGGCGAGCCGCCCATCGACCTCTGGGCGGTCGATCTCCGCCGTTTCCTTCCCTTCCAGAACGATCGCGCCTACCTGAAGGAACGCGCCGCCGAAACGCTCGGTCTCCACTATCAGCCGGCTTGGCCTAACCGGGAGTTGGAATCAGCCCGCGGCGTCCGCTTCACCCCCCTCTACGCCCGCCATCGCGCCGCCAACGCCTGCTTTGGACAATCCATGGGTTGGGAACGGCCTAATTGGTTCGCGCCGCCCGGGGAGTCCCCCGTCACCCACTACAGCTTCGGACGCCAAAATTGGTCCGCCGCCGTCGCCGAAGAAGTCGCCGCCTGCCGCAATCGAGCCGCGATCTTCGATCAATCCACCCTCACAAAATACTATCTGGCGGGTCGCGGCGCCGAGGATGCCCTCGATCTTCTCTGCGCCAACAACCTCAGGGTCCCCGTCGGCGCTGTCGTCTACACGCCGATGCTCAACGCCCGCGGCGGATACGAGAGCGACCTCGTCGTCGCCCGCATCGCGCCGGAGATCTTCTACCTGATCAGTTCCACAGCTCAAACCGTGCGAGACGCCGATTGGATCTGCCGCCGGCTCGCCGCAAAAGACGCCGAACTCACGGACGTCACCGCTGGCATCGGCGTCGTCAGCGTCATGGGCCCTCTCTCCCGCGAAATCCTGAGGCCTTTGACTTCCGCCGCCTTGGACAACGCCGCCTTCCCCTTCGGCTCGACCCAACGCATCGTCCTAGCCGGCGTCTCCGCCCAAGCCCTCCGCATCTCCTACGCCGGTGAACTGGGCTGGGAATTGCACGCGCCCTTCCATGATATCCCGGCGATCTACGACGCCATCCGGGAAACGGGCGAGCCCTACGGTCTCCGGCCCGCCGGCAGTTACGCCCTCCAGTGCCTGCGCCTCGAGAAAGCCTACCGCGCCTGGGGCCTTGATCTTTCTCCCGATGATACCCCCATTGAAGCCGGCCTCACCTTCGCGGTCGACTGGAACAAGCCCGCCTTCCTCGGCCGCGACGCCCTCCTCGCCCAGCGCCGAAACGGGGTCGCCAAACGCCTGCTCAGCCTCGTGCTCAACGATTCCGAACCCGTGCTGTGGGGCGCTGAACCCGTCTTCCACAACGGCCGGCCCTGCGGCTATACGAGTTCCGCCGCCTGGAGTCCCACCCTGCAAGCCAGCGTCGCCCTCGCCTGGATCTCTCTGCCGGGCCGCCAGGCTGTCGCCCTGCGCGACCTCAATTCCGGCTCCTACAGCGTGCTCGAAGACGGATGCCATCACGCCGCTGCGCCTTCTCTCCGCGCCCCCTACGACCCGGATCGCGTCCGGCTTCAATCCTGACGCAATCATAGACTCCGTTTATCCCCGCCTCTTGCGCATTCCTTTTCCACATTCCATACTCCCCAATGACGTTCCGACCCCTGCGCGCTCCCAGGCACGGATCTCTGCTCCTCTGCGCACTCGCCGCCGCCAGCGTCCCATGGTGTTCTTGCAGCAGCACCAGCGACGCCCCGGGCAACCCCTCCTCGCGATCGCCGTCCTATGGAACCTCCAGCCCCGCCGCCGTCGCAGCACCTCTCCAGGTCGGATTCGCAGGCAGCCGCCAGTACCCCCCAAACGCGCCAGGTCTCTACGCCTCCTCCTACATCCTCATCGACGCCCTCACCGGAAAAACCCTGGCCTACCGGAATCCCGATCAAATCCGCCCGGTCGCCAGCACCCAAAAGCTTCTCACCGCCCTCGTCATTCTCGAGGACGGAGATCTCGATCAACTCGTCACCATAGCGCCGGAAGACACCCGTGCTCCACCTTCGAAAATGTACTTCAAAGCCGGGGAACGCTACACGCGCCGCCAACTCTTGACCGCTTTCCTTATCAAGAGCCACAACGACGTCGCCGAAGCTCTCGCCCGCGACAACGCCGGCAGCGTTCCCGCCTTCTGCGCCAAGATGAACCGCAAAGCCCGCCAGCTCGGCGCGACCCAATCCCACTTCGTCAATCCGCACGGTCTGACCGCCCCCGGCCAGTATTCCACCGCCCGCGACATGGCCCGCATCGCCTACCACGCCTACCGGAATCCCTTCATCCGCAGTGTCGTCTGCCGCACCGGCTGCTCTATCATCACTCCGAACGGAGCGAAGTCCTACGAAACGACGAACAAGCTGTTGAAGCGCATGCCAGAGTGCACCGGCATGAAGACCGGCTACACCGACGCCAGCGGCCGATGCCTGGTCGCAAGCGCCGGATACGGCCCGCGCCAAGTCATCCTTGTCCAGCTCGGCTCCAACAGCAGCCGGATCTGGAACGACGCCGAAACCATGCTCCGCTGGGCGCTCCGTGGAGGAGCCGAAAACTCGTCCTCGTCCTACCTGGCGGGCAACTCTTCCTCAGCCCTTCACCGCTGAGGACGCGACGCGCGCCGGCTTTTCCTGAATACCGGCCTGCTGTGATCGAGATCCCAGCCCGCCCTTTTCAGTTCTTCTCAATCCTCGACCGGCCGGATCCGGATGTTCCGCAGTGAGATCGGCAGCGCGTGATCTTGAAACCCGATGTTTCCTTCCGCCGGCCGGCTCGACAGCGGTTCCTTGCTCAGGTCAATCTCATTCACGGTTTCTCCGTTCAACACCACGGTCAGCTTGCCATCCCGGTTCGTGATGTGAAAACGGTTCCATTCCCCAGGCGGTTTCGCCGCGCGCTTCGCCGGAGCCACCCCAGGGATCACGCCGCCGCTGTCGTGATCGTTCAGCGGACGGTCCGCCGGGACGCTCGCCGAGTCGTATATCTGTACTTCGATCCCTTTCGCCACCGGATCGTCCACATCTCCCACCCGGAAATAGAACCCGCTGTTTCCGCCTTTCTCCAGCCGATACTCGAAAGTGATCTCGAAATCGCCGTAGACCTTCTTGGACCACAAATACGCCGTCCACCGCGACCACCCCTGCTCGCCCTCCCGCGGAGTCAAAGTGACTGTGCCGCCCTCGAAGGACCAGTTGCCCGTGGTCGTCCAGTGCTTCCGCGGGTGCTCCTCCAACAAATCCACCCAACCCTCGCCGGACTCTTCTTCCGCCCCCAGGAGCCCGCTCGACCCGGCGCCTGCGATCAAAACCATCGCCAGCCCCGCCGGCAAGCATCGAAGCAACATTTTGGACTTCATGCCGCCAAACTACCACGTCTCTTCCGAGTTCGGCAAATCCAAAGCGATCCCGCCGTGGATTCTCCCTTTCCACCGACGCCCACGGCGTCCCTTGCGGTCCCCTATTCCACGCCGGCTCCTGGGACCGTTTGACTTTTGCAAGCGTCCCAGGCAGTCTCGCGCATGCGTCTCAAGGACAAGGTTGCTCTGATCACCGGCGCCTCCAGCGGCATCGGCCGTGAATCCGCTCTCCTCTTCGCCCGCGAAGGTTCTAAAATTGTGGTCGCCGATGTCAATGACAGCGCCGGAAACGCCACCTGCCAAACCATTGCGACCCAGGGCGGCTCCGCTGTTTTCGTGCATACTGACGTCTCCCACGACGCCGATTGCCGCAACATGATCCGCATCGCCGAGGAAACCTTCGGCCGTCTGGACATCCTGTTCAACAACGCCGGAATCATGCATGCCGACGACGACGGAGCGGAAATCACCAACGAGCGCATTTTTGATCTCACCCTGCAGATCAATCTCAAAGGCGTCTTTCTCGGCTGCAAGTACGGCCTCCCGGCCCTGCGTCGCGCCGGCGGCGGTTCCGTCATCAACACCGGTTCATTCGTGGCCCGGATGGGCGCCGCTACCCCCCAAATCGCCTATACCGCTTCCAAGGGGGGAGTCCTGGCCATGACGCGAGAACTGGCCGTCATCCACGCTCGCGAGAACATCCGGGTCAATGCTCTTTGCCCCGGCCCTCTGCACACCGAACTGCTGATGAAAGTTCTCAACACGGAAACCAAGAAACAGCGCCGTCTCGTCCATATCCCCATGGGCCGCTTCGGCCTCGCCACAGAGATCGCCCAGGCCGCCCTCTTCCTCGCCAGCGACGAATCCAGCTTTGTCACGGGAACCGAGTTTCTGGTAGACGGGGGCATCACCGCCGCCTATGTCACGCCGGATTGATCTAGGAAAACCCGTGGATCCCGTCGACATCGCCGCCCTCCAGAAACGGCGCCTCATGCAATGCTGGTCTTCCCAGGCCGGCTACCAACCCATCCCGGCTCTCTCAGCAGAAGGCTGCTGGATTCATACCGCCGCAGGCCGCCGCATCTTCGACCTCCGCAGCGCTCACGAATGCATCAACCTGGGCTTCCGCCACCCCAAGGTCGTGGATGCCATCCGCCGGCAACTGGAATCGGTTATCTTCGTCACCGACGACTTCGCCACCGAACCCACCGCCCGCCTCGCCGACCGCCTCGCCCAGCTCGCCCCTGGCCCGCCCGATAAGAAAGTCCTTTTCACCCAAAGCGGTTCCGCTGCCGTCGAGGCCGCCGTCAAGGCCGCTCGCCTCTGTCGCTATCACGAAACTTTCGGCCCGCAATCTGCCTCGCTTCCAAATGCCCGGAGCCAATATCCTTTCCCTTACAAAATCATCTCCCGCTACCGGTCCTGGCATGGAGCCACCGCGGGCGCCGCTTCTCTGAGCGGCGACCCGCGCCGCTGGTTTCAGGAACCCTCTACCATGCCGGGGGTCGTCTTTACTCCAGAAATCAACCTCTACCGCTCCCCCTTCGGTCCGGGCAGCGATCCCTTCGAAGCTTCTCTCTCCTTTCTCGATTATCAAATCGAACAGGAAGGAGGCAGCGGAAAAGTCGCCGCCTTGCTCATCGAACCCGTCGTCGGCAGCAACGGCATCATCCCGCCTCCGCCAGGTTACCTCCAGCGCATCCGGAAGCTGTGCGACCAATGGAACCTTCTCCTCATCGCCGATGAAACCATGACCGGCCTCGGCCGCACCGGCAAGCTCTTCGCGGTCGAACACGATGGGGTCGTCCCGGACATCCTCGTCCTCGGAAAGGCTTTGGGCGCCTATTGTCCTCTGGCCGCCACCATCTTCGGTCCCAGGGTCGCCGCAGCCTTCGAAACCAATATCTTCGGCCACGGCCAAAGTCATTCGGGGCACGCACTGGCCTGCGCCGCCGCACTCGCCGCACTTGAAGTGCTGCTCGACGACGGTCTCCTCGAACAATCGCAGTCCAATGGCGCCTGGCTCGGCGAGCGCCTCCAGGAAATCGGAATGCGCCACCCCTGCGTCGGAGACATTCGTGGCCTGGGAATGTTCTGGACCCTCGATCTCGTCCGGGATCAAGCCTCTCGCCAACCTCTCCGCCGCTTCACCGAGAAATACGAACGCAGCGTCGTCAACGATATTGCTGAGTACCTCCTTCGCGAACGCGATGTCTACGTGCCTTCGGACAAATTCGGCATCTGGGTCGTCCCACCCCTGGTCGCCACTCGCGAGGAACTCTGCTTCGTGCTCGAGGCAATCGATGACGCCCTGCGACTGGCCGATTAACCCGCCCGCGGACCGCCCTTTCCCGGCGTTTTGAAAAAGTTCCGTAACTCCCGGCGGAAGTCCCCATACCAAACGGGTAGGAACTCCATTTTCCGCCATCATGCTTTTCGCCGTACTCTTTCTCACGCTCCTCGCCACCATGCTCCTCGTCGAGGTCTTCTCTTGCTCCGGGAGTTAATCCGCATTTCTCATACCGTTTCGCCGCGAGGCGCCGCGAACCCCTTACTGCCCTTACCGGGGGGCGGACACTCTTTCCGCCATTGGGCCGCACAAGATCGCGGGAAGGAGTGCCCGCGCCCCAGTATTTCCCAACCGGGGGTTGCTCCGCCGCCGCTCAGAGACGACCCCCAGAGATTCGGAGGCTCCTTCCGCCTTCCGACGCCCCGTTGGTGCATACGCACTGATGGCGCCTCCCCCCTGCGCGCCTCCCCCCTTGCACCCCATTCGGCCCTCCAGTAAGATCCCCTTCACTCATGGCGCGCCGCCCCAGCGGGAACTCATCCGAAAACGCTTCTCCGGCGACCCCGTCGTCTCCGGACGCGTCGACCGAGGCGCTGGAAACAACGCCGGTTCACCCATCCAAGCCCTCACCGGATTCCGAGGAACCGCGAATTGACGGCGCCTGGGCCGAACCCGAACGCCGTCATCGCCGGAAGACTTCTCTCCCCTCGATGAAGCACGCGCCGACCCCGGCGACTCTCGCTGCTCCAGCTCCCACCCCGATCCCCGCGGATCCCGAGGCCGCACCCCCGCTGAACGGGGCTGCCGCGCTGCTGGCTCAGTTGCAGCAGACCATTCTCTTACAAGCACTGCTAGGCCAATCCAATATGGGTTCACTCTCGCCGGCCGAAATGGAAGCGCTCCTCCAACGGCGTTTGGCCCAGATGGACCCCGATCGTCTGGCCACTCTTGCCCGCTCACTCGGCCTGCAAGACTCCCCGGTCGCCGCGCCGGAGCCGGCCCAAAAAGTTCGCAAGCGGGTTATTGGCCCGGCGGTATCCCCCACGACTTCCACCGAAACGATTCTCCCGGAAACGCTCTCGCCGGAATCCTTCGGTGGCGCCGAAAAGAAAACGCCTGCTCCGGCTGCTTCTTCCGCTCCGCCCTCGGACTCGTCCTGGGGACCCCTGCAAACCGGAGCCTCCCAAGTCGATGACCGGGCCAAGGCCCGAAATCTTCTCGTGTATCTCGCCGGAGAAATCCCCCTTCTCGGCCGGGCGCTCGTCCGCGACGGGCATTGGCGGATTGGCTTTATCGTCTCCACTTTCACCATCCTCCTCATCGTCGCTCTCGCCTCGGTCGGCATCATGACCTGGCGCTCGTCCCAGCTCGCCGATGAACGCGCCGCCGAGGCCGCAGAATTTCCCCCGCCCGGCCCGCTCGACGTCGCCAGCGCCGAGTCCATCCGCGCCACACTTCGCGGCTATTACCTGGCCAAATCCTGGGAGGATCTCGTGCCTTGGGTCAGAGAAGCCGACCTCGTCCGCCCCATGATGCAGAACTATTACAA
>DATKCT010000194.1:0-4576 GCA_035513055.1 Verrucomicrobiales bacterium
CTGCTCACCTTTCACATCGCGTCAGTCAGCTTGGGATACGGAGCGGTGTTCCTCGGCGCCTTCCTCGCCGCGGTCTACCTGATTCAACGCCTGTTCCGCTCGCCCACGCTCAAGGCCTATCAAAAGCGCTTGCGGTTGCTCACTTCCGTCGCCGGGGCGGCCGCCGTGCTCACCGGAATCGGCGTGGTCAGCGGATCGATTTGGGCCAATGCGCATCTCGGCGGCTACTTCATTTGGGACGCGCGGGATACCGGCGGGATCCTCGTCACATTCTGGAGTGCGGCGGCATGGTGGGGAACGCGTTTGCGGCGCATCACAGGTCACATCCCCATGCTGGCGGCTTGCGTCGGCGGCGTCCTCGTCGCGTGGAGTTGGTTCGGCGCGAACGCTTGGCAAAGCTCCCGTATCGCCCAGCACGGTTTTTCCACGGTTTGGACAAGCCTCTTCGTCTTCACGAGCATCGAAGCCGTCCTCGCCCTTTCGGCGTTGCTGCCGGCTGGATGCATTGGCCGGATCCGCCGCGACGCGCGCGATGCGGACCTGATCGTTTAGCTCTTCCCCTGCGCTTACGCCTCTTCAGGCTCCCCCTGGGCTATTGGACGGGTCGAAACAAACCCCGTCATCGCCAGGAGAGGCAAGACAGAAAGCGCTCGTCGGCGCACACAGTAACCGGTTCCGGTGGGCAGGGAGCTTGATGCGCCTGCGAGCGAGAGGTAGTCTCGGGCCGTGATCGCTCTCAGGCTTCCGGGGATTGCTGGGCTCGGCTGCGTCGCCCTCAGCCTGGTGATCGCCCTCCCGCTCCAGTCGGCGGCGCAGTGGGTGGAATGGAGGGTGGACCCTCGGGCCGCCGGCGAGCTGCCGGACGGTCCCGCCTGGTTCCGTGCCTGGCTAAAGGTTCCCGATGCTCTCGTCGATCCGGCGCAGAGCGATCTGTGGCGAGATTCCATGACTCTGACGCTGCAGGATCTCCCCGGCTCCGTCGCCGTTTTCCTCAATGGTAAGACGATCATCGAGACCCGGGATGTTCCGGCGGAAGAGCCGCGACGCTTCAAGGCGCCGAAGGGGATTCTTGAGAAGGGGGTCTACAACGCCCTCGTGATCCGGACGGATGGCGGCGGCTCGGGATCCGGATTGACGCTCGCACCCGTTTTCGCCGGATACTTCGACGAGATCATTCTCAGCCGTCCCTGGGAGTTCCGCCGGGATGCCCCTGCCGAGGAGGAGTTCGTCGCGTCCGCGGAAATTCCGGGAACCGCAGTCTATACCGAAATCGATTTCCGGCCCGCCACGACCGTGTTACAAGCCAACCCGGAACCGGAACGTGGCCGTTACGTTTCGCCCGAAGACGCGTTGCGGCAGCTCCAGACGGAAGACGATCTGCTGATCGAGGAATTGCTGCGCGAGCCCGAAACAGCGCAGCCGGCGCACCTCAGCTTCGACGAACGGGGGCGAATGTGGGTGGCACAGTTCCGGCAGTATCCCTACCCGGCGGGAGTCCGGATGATCAGCCGGGACAAGTATTACCGGTCGCACTACGACCGCATTCCGCAGCCGCCCCCGGCGCATGATCCGGGCGCGGACATTGTTAGCGTGCATGAGGACCGGGACGGCGACGGCATTTATGAGACGCACCGGCAGGTGCTCACCGGTCTGAACATGGCCAACGCGGTGCTGCGCGGCCGCGGCGGACTCTGGATCATGCACACGCCGTTTCTTCTGTTTTACCCGGACGCAGACGGCGACGACGTGCCGGATGGGCCGCCGGAGGCGCGCTTGCAGGGGTTTGGCCTGGAAGACTCGCACAGCCTGGCGAACGGGCTGGCTTGGGGCCCCGACGGCTGGCTCTACGGCGCGCAGGGTAGCACCACAACAAGCCGGGTCACGCGGCCCGGCATTGATCCGGACGATGCCCCAGGTCACTACGTCGAGGGGTGCATGGTCTGGCGCTATCATCCGGAGCGGAGGCTCTACGAGATCTTCGCCGATGGCGGGGGCAATACCTTCGGCGTTTCCTTCGACAGTGAAGGCCGCCTCTTCACCGGTCACAACGGAGGTGATACGCGGGGCTGGCATCACGTGCAGGAGGGGCTCTACCTGAAGCAAGGCAAAGATCCCGGTAAGTTCGGGCCGCCCGCGAATCCCTACGCCTTCGGCGAACTGCAAATGATGCGGAGCCCGCATCCGGTCCCGAGGTTCACGCACATGATCGTTCTCGCAGAGGGCACGGCGCTGCCGCGGCGCTGGCGCGGCCGGTTCTTCGCGATCGATCCTCTGCATCACTGCGTGGTCGCGGCGGAGCGGGTGCGCGCCGGATCGACTTTCGAAACGACCGACCTCGGTTTTCCGCTGCGTTCGGACGACGCGACCTTCCGGCCGGTCTACTTGGCGAACGCCCCGGATGGTTCGGTGGTGATCGCCGATTTCCGCGAGGAGCACATCGCGCATGGGCAGCATTATCAGAGCCAGATCGATCCGTCGACAGGCCGTGTTTACCGCTTGCGGGGCCGGGAACAACCGCTGGAACGGGATGTCGATTTGTCTAACAAACGCGTTGAGGAACTGGTGGCGTTGCTGACCCACTCCAACCTTTGGCATCGCCAGACAGCCGTGCGCCTGCTGGGCGAGCGCGGCGATCCGGCGGCAGCTCCGTTGCTGCAGGCGGCGTTGCGGGAAGATGGAGCGCATCCCGCCTTGGAGGCTCTCTGGGCCTTGCATCAGTTAGGTCAGCTCGATGAAACGACGGCGCTTCAGAGTCTCCGGCATCCGGCGCCCATGGTCCGCGCCTGGACCGTTCGGTTGCTCGGGGACGCGCGACGCTTGCCGGAGGGGTTCGCGGCGGCGCTGCAATCGGCTGCCGCCGCCGAGTCCGAAGCAGAGGTCCGTTGCCAAATCCTGTCGACGGCGCGGCGCCTGCCGGCGGCGCAGGCCCTGCCGCTGGCGCGAATTTTGGGCGAGCGTTCCGCGGACAGCGATGACGCCTTTATTCCGCTGATGGGATGGTTCGTTCTGGAGTCGCACTGCGCCGCGGAGCGGGAAGAGGTGCTCAAGTTGTGGGACCAGCCCGCGTTCCGGACTGCGCCCCTGGTGCGAAGGCATTGGACGCCCCGGCTGATGCGGCGATTCGCCGCGTCGGGAACCCGGCAAGAACTGCTGGCGTGCGCCCAACTTTTGGACACTGCTCCTAACGAGGAGGATCGTCGCGCGCTCCTCGAGGGATTTGAGGAAGCCTTCCGGGGTCGAGCCCTTCCGCCGTTGCCGGAGGAACTGGCGCAGGCTCTGGCTGCCTCGGGTCGCCTTACATTGGCGTTAAGGGTTCGGCAGGGAGAAGCGGCGGCCGCCGCCGAAGCCTTGGAACTGATCGGCGATCCGGCCGCCGAGACCGGCGCCCGGGTCGCCGCGGTCCGCGTGTTCGGAGAAATCCGTCATCCTGCCGCCGTTCCCGTGTTGTTAGCGGCTGTGCAGGGCGAAGGACCTGAGGAATTACGGGGCGCCGCCTGCGGCGCGCTGCAGATCTACGATGATCCCGTGATCGCCGAGCGGCTTCTGGCTAACTGGCCGGAATCGCCGGGCGCGGCGCGTGAATCGGTCCTTCATCTCCTGGCCAGCAGGCCTGCCTGGAGTTTGAAACTGCTGGAAGCCGTTGCTGCCGGAAGGGTTGCGCGCGACGCGTTATCCGCCGGACTTCTCGACCGGCTCCGGCAGCATCGGCAAGAGAACGTGGCGGCGCTGATTGCGGCGGAGTTCCCCCTCCAGCCCGCCGCGGCTGCGACTGCTGAGGTCCGGGCCCGAATCGAGGAAGTGCGGCGGATCGTCGCCTCCGGGCCCGGGGATCCCTACCGCGGCGAACCGCTCTTTGCAGAGCGGTGCGGAGCGTGTCACACGCTGTTTTTCAAGGGGGGCCGGATCGGTCCCGGCCTGACCGGATACCAGCGCGACGATCTCGAAACCATGCTGCTGAGCATCGTGGATCCGGACTCCGAAATTCGCGAGGGATACGAGAATATCGTCGTTTCCACGGTCGACGGCCGCACGTTGGCGGGCTTTCTCGCCGACGAAGATGCAGCGGTGGTGGTCCTGCGAGGGTTGGACGGAGCGGACAGCGTGCTCCGCCGGGAAGACATTGCAAGTCTGACGCCCGCAGGGCGCAGCCTGATGCCGCCCGGACTCCTCGACGGATTGACAGATGCGGAAATCCGCGACTTCTTCGCCTACCTGAGGCAATCCCAGCCGATTACTCGCTGAGAAGCGTCCTACCCATGATTAAGAAGCACTGGATTCTCCCGTCCGCCGCGATCTGAGAAACGACTGGCGCCCCAAAGTTTCCGGAGTGCTCGCGATCATCGAATCGACACTCTTCATGTGGAACTCCTGATCGCCGTGCAGCCGCAAGCCTTCGCGGGCAGGAGTGCCCGCGCCTGGAGTTTTTACATTTGCTACTGGACGTGGCCCCAAACTTCAATGGAAGGAGCTTGCAGAGCCTCGGGAGAAGCCGGAGGCTTCCCAGCTTGTAGCCGGTGGTGAAGCGCAGCGACACCACCGGTCTGAGTTGCATCTCGATCCGCACCCCGGCAGGGGT
>DATKCT010000195.1:0-6052 GCA_035513055.1 Verrucomicrobiales bacterium
GCGCCAGTCGAGGCGTTGCACGGGAATTCGCGCCGATTCCAATCAACTCGTAAATGGGGGAATGAAACGATGCGTCGATCGAGAATTCTTGCACTTCTGACCGTGTTGCTTGTCGCCCCTGCGGGATCCTCTGGACAACGGACTCAGAAACCCGTGCTGCATGGCCGGCACTGGGTGGCGATAACGGGAAAGCCGCTTGCTGCAACTGCCGGCGCGATGATGTTCGAGAAGGGAGGAAACGCCGTCGACGCGGCTGCAGCCATGCTAGCCGCCACCTGCACGATGTGGGACACCCTGAGCTGGGGCGGTGAAACCCAGGCGCTGATCTACCATCCGAAAACAGGAAAAGTGATTGGAATCAACGCGCTGGGCGTGGCGCCCACGGGAGCGACCGTGGACTTCTTTCGCTCCCGGGACATGAGGCACCCTCCGGAATTCGGTCCGCTGGCAGCCGTCACGCCGGGCACTCCGGGCGGATTGATGGTGATGCTGGCCGAGTTCGGCAGGCTTTCCTTGGAGGACGTTTTGTCACCCGCCATCGAGCTGGCGGAAGGCTATCCCATTGAGACTCAGACGGCCAACATCATTGAGCGCCACAAGGAGCGCCTCAAGCAGTGGAGGAATTCGCGCCGCGTGATGCTTCCGCACCTCGGGCAAGAGCGCGAGGCGCCGCGGGGGGGCGAGATCTTCCGGCAGACGGACCTGGCGACGACTTTGAAAAAACTGGTGCAGGCGGAGCGACAGGCGCTCGAGCAGGGAAAAAGCCGGGGGGACGCCATATACGCGGCCTACGACCGCTTCTATCGGGGCGATATCGCTCGGGAGTTCGTTCGCGGAGTCCAGGAGGAAGGCGGCCTGATCACGCTGGAGGATCTAGCCGGCTGGAGCGTCAAAATAGAGGAGCCGGTCACGACTGACTATAAGGGAATCCACGTCTACAAGCTCACTCATTGGACGCAGGGACCGGTCATGCTTCAGGCGTTGAACATGCTTGAAAACTTCGACTTGAAGGCGATGGGCTACAACAGCGCGCGCTACATCCATACCCTCTATCAGGTCATGAATCTGGCTTTCGCGGACCGCGACTTCTATTACGGCGATCCGGCTTTCTTGCCCGAAGAGCCCATCCGGGGCCTTCTCTCAAAGGATTACGCCAGAGAACGCATAAAACAGATCGATTGGGAGCGCAACGATCCGCGTGCGGGTCCCGGTGATCCGTACCCGTTCCAGGGGAAAGTCAATCCGTTCCTGGAGCACTTGGAAAGCTGGCGTAAAATGGAAACGGGGTCGCAGGAACCGGATCGCGAAGAATCTACTTCCCCCGCCCCGGCCCACGACCGAACCCCGCCACCGGGCGAAGCCGCGGCTGGTCCAACCGGCGCCACGCCGTTCGAGGAAGCGTTTTACCGAGGCACAACCAGCATTCAGGCGGCGGACGCCGAGGGGTGGGTGGTTTCGGTAACGCCGAGCGGGGGCTGGATCCCGGCGGTGATTGCCGGCGAGACGGGCGTGGGATTGAGCCAGCGTATGCAGAGCTTCGTGCTGGATGAGGCGGAGGGCCCGTTCAACGTCCTGGAGCCAGGAAAGCAGCCGCGGGTGACGTTGACGCCGTCGATGGCGCTCAAGGACGGCAAGCCGTTCCTCTCATTCGCCGTCCAGGGCGGCGATAGCCAGGATCAGAACCTGCTGCAATTCTTCCTGAACGTCGTGGAGTTCGGAATGAACGTCCAGCTGGCGGCCGAAGCGGCCAACTTCAACTCGTTTCAGTTGCGCGCCTCCTTCGGACGGCACGCGTCGCAGCCGGGGCGTCTGCTGCTTCATGAAGAGGTGCCCTCATGGGTGCGTTCCGAGCTGCGCCGGATGGAATACGATTTGACGTTTGGAGAGCGGACCTCCGGCCCCATCAACGCCATTTTCTTTGACCGCAAGCACGCAACGATGTGGGGCGGATCCAGCCATCACGGGGAAGACTACGGCATCGCTTGGTGACAGAGTTCCAAACACGATCGAGGGCCTGTCGAGGCCCCGCAGTCGTACTCGTGTAGTACGTCGAGGAGGCCGAGGAGCGGCAACGCAGCAGACACGCCGCTATCCGGCGTCTCAGCAAGAGGGGTTTGAGAAATGCGGGCTGAAGGCGGAGAAGTCCGCAGGCGATGCGAGCTCCGATCGACTTTTGCTGGGATAAAACGGCGAGTGCAGCGATACCGCTGAAAGCGGTTTAGTTCAACGGTTACACGATCAGCGGCAATCGGCGCGAGCAATTCCCTTCACATCTCCGAAACCGTTGAGCGCCGAGTTGTCAGCTTCAGCCGCTCGTTAGAAACCCTGCTTGATGCCACCAAAAAAGGTATCCAGTTCATGGGCTCCTCTTCGCAACTTTGGGAGTGGCCTAACGGTCGCGAGCTGAGCGGCCGGGGCACGCTGCCTCACAAGCTTTCCCCGGCGCCCCGCCCATGATTATCTCTTCCTCTTGCCGCGCCATCCCCGGTCCGCTCCAGCGAGAGGTTAGGCCGCTCCCGGGTCATGGGCTTGCTGGTACCACGTCAGCGCCCGCAAGGCACGGAGTGTGTTCCAGCGGCTCGCCGTTCCCCTCCCACCCTCCTCCATATCGAAGTGGACCTTGCCGGCGTGAACGTAATCGAGCGGCCATCGTCCGTCCTGCTGTTGCTTCCCGGCCACCAGGTCGATGGCCTCAGCCGCTCGTTCATCGGGACCGGCCCCGGCTTTCCGCAAGTAGTCCAGGCCCCACAGGACGTCGTAGTGGCAGCGAGTCGGAAACGAGAATTCCCTCCAGTCGCGATCACTCTTCCGGTCGTGATCGATCACTTTTCCGGTTGACAGGGACCTGAAGAGCTTCCGTTCCAGCAGATACTCCTGGCCTCGGAGGCGAGCATCCTTTACTGCGCTGGTGGCGCCTTTCGCCTTCTCGTATTCCAGCAGTCCTTCCAGGACGCAGATGGTGGAATTGAAGGAGGACCGCTTGCTCGGTGGAGCGTCGCAGTTCCAGCCGCCATCCTGCAACTGTTCGCTGAGAAGCCGGTCGACCAGCCGGTCGCTTGCCTCGCCGAAGTACGCGCCGCAGGCGAGAACCCTGCCGTTGATACAGGGTTCTACCTCGCCCTCGAAGAAGGGCGAATGGCCGTGGTACGGCCCCCAGTCAGTCTTGTCACGGACCAGGCCGATCGCCTTTCGGGCCTGCGGGCTTGCCGGGTCCAGCCCCAGTTCCCTCAGCAGCATCAGGGTTTCCATGGTGGAGGCCCAGCTCTGAAAAACCCATGGGCCACCTCCCCAGTTCCCATCAGGTTCCTGGAGGCTGACCAACCGGGCGCCCCAGCCTTCGACAGCGACACGAGACCGCTCGGCGGCCACCACTGCGTCAGGCTCATGAGTAATGTCGCGCATCACCTGCCATTCGATCGAGGGGTCGGAATCCAGCAGCCATTCGATGACATTCATGCGGTTCCTCTCGTGATCGTCGCTCGCCTATGCTCATGGACCGATCGAGGAGAGCGCGGGAGCGGCCTAACGATAAGGATTGTATCCGGAGTGCGGCGAAAAGGCACGGTGTTTCTCACCGGCAGGCGGTTGCGAGCATTCCGGATACAATCCCGTTGAACTGAGCCGCGCTGTGGCTATGGGCATTCAATCGGTGAGTGGGCGAGCAGATAGACAGCCGACGAAGGGGTGGAGTGGTTGGCGAGGGTGAGGAGAGGAGTCAGGGGCGGTGTGGGAAAGAAAAGAAAGGGATTGGCTGAGGGTTGGTGGGTAAGAGCAGGAAGGTTTTGGATAGAGGAATAGCGAGTGGTCGCTGAGAGGACCAGTGAGAGGAAGAAACGGTAGTGAGAGGCGAACTTCGAGTGGGTCATCTTCCACCTCCGCCCGGGGAGTTCATCCTGGGTTCGATCGAGGGGGTCATCGGGGAGAGGGATTTGACGGGGATCATTTGCCCCTTCTGGAAGGCCGGACAGTACGGATGATGGGGCGAGCCTTCCAAAGATCTTGGAGGGTGTGAAGGGGTCGGATGTAACGCGTGCAGCAGTCGTCGGCACAGGGCGCCCAATTGGACCAAGAACCTTTACGGAAGGTTTGTGGGAGTCGATGGCTAAGGTCGACAGCCAGGCAAAACTATCGGTCGTGCATGTTAGCCGCCTCCAGAATCCCTCGGATCCGGGCCCCGTTCGAGATTCTTTCTGTCCCAGTCTCCCAGTTCGGCGGCGGCCGCGTATGTGGTCTCCAGGAATTCCAGCAAAGCATCGTCCGGAGATTCGGCCTGGCGGACCGCCTCGTAGGGCAGGATGAACTCCCGCATATCCGCGCTGTAGAAGGCCGGCTCGGGACCGATCTTCGCAACCGCAAACTTTGCGGGCTCCGGGTAGGCGTAGGAGTAGAACGCGGGGTAGGGAACGGGCCCCCCTCCATGCCAGAAGCCGCAGCTGCTGACCTCGTGCGAATACGCTTCCTTTGCGATCCAGTCGGGAAGATGCGGCACTCCGCCCCGGTGCTCCGGCGCTCTGCGGCCCGAGAACCGCGTGACCGCCAGATCCGGGGCGCCCCAGAAATAATGCACCGGGCTGCACTTTCCGATGAACCGGGCCCGAAATTCGTGAATCACACGGTTCGCCTGAACCAGAATGCGCCAGTAGCGGTTTGCGTAGCCCGGATCGTACGACGCATTGGCTTCATCCCGATCGAAACGGATTGGATCGACCACTTCGTTGGGAGACGGATAGATGGCGACCTCCAGGCCCATGTCTTTGAGCGCCCCCATCAGTCGCCGATAAAAATGCGCGACCGACTGCGGCTCGAGTGGGATTTCAGCTCTCGCGCCGTCCGCCGCATCGATGCGCACCCGATGGTCGATGAAATCGAAATCGATCTGAAAGACGCGCCGGCCGTAAGGGATGGGCGAAGTCGTCAAGCCGCGAGCGGTCACGTGCAGCGCGCAATTCCATGAATGGTTGGCCCAGGGGCTCAGGGTCGTTCGGATCTTTCCGACGATCTGCGTCCACATGTGCAATGTCGCGCACGTGTCGCTCCAATCCTCCAGCGGCAGGCTGGGCCAGTCTTCCTGCGAAGCAATCGTCATTTCCAGGTCCTTTCATTTCCGCCTTATCGGATCAGGCGGTTCGCAACCGGACAGGGCGACCCTTCCCGACTTGAAGCAGGTCAAAGCTCCGGAAACGTCAAGCCGAAGCGGCTGCAAAGCTCCGGCACGCTTTCGAATTTCATCTCCAGCGAATAGCGGCTGTTGATTTCCGCAAACTTTTTCAGATCTCCCCATGCGGCGGCCACCGCCCGGAAGTAATTTTCGAAGCCGGCGGGCGAAATGACTTCGATGATCTCGCATGGATCGTCGCCGGGATTCCAGAAGGTGTGCCATTGCCCGCGGGGTTTGAACACCCAGGAGCCGGGCCCCGCCTCGACGACCTCGTCTCCCAGCAGTGCGCCGAGTTTTCCTTTCAAAACAAATGAGTACTCGTCTTCATTGTGATGAAAGTGCAAAGGAGCGGCCAGAGCGTGGGGCGCAATCGGATGGTGCACGATTGAAAAGCGCTGCCCGGCATCCGCCCCGTCAATCTTCCAGTCGATGCCCAGGCCGCCCAGATCGACGCTTTCGCCTTCGCCAGCGAGTATGACGCGAGCATTATTCATTCCAACTTCTCCTTCTCCTTGGGCGTACTTTGCATCGCCCGCCATTGATTGCAGCTCCGCTTCCCGGCCTTATCCGAACACGTCCCAGCCAGGCCGATACCGCCCGCGTCGCAGCAGCTTGTTGGCCTCCTCCGAATTCGAGAAGCGCCGCCGATCGGCGTCCCATTCCAGCTTCCGGTTGATGCGCAAAGCGATGTTGCCGGTATGGATCGTTTCGCAAAGTCGTCGAACGTTTTCGAAGGAGGCGCTCGAGGGCTTTCCGCCCCTCACGGCCTGAAGCCACTGATCCAGCTCCGCCACCCGGCGAGGCGGAGATTCGGAGGCGGGTTGAAGCTCGCGAGATCCCGCAAGCAGCCGCGGGCGATCGCCCCGAAATCCGGCAAGGATTTTTCCGCTTTCG
>DATKCT010000196.1:0-30728 GCA_035513055.1 Verrucomicrobiales bacterium
TCCACTTCGCCGCGGAGTTTCCCGACATATTCGGCGAGTTCTTCGTTGACCTCGTGTTCGCGGGAAAGGAGTTCCTGCAATTCCAACGCGGTACGACGCAGCGAAGCATACTCGACATCGAGAAAGGCGATCCGGTCTTCGCGTTCCTGGACGCCGCTCTCCAGCTCGCCCACCTGGCGCCGGAGATGACCGGCTTCCTCGCGCAGATCGTTCACCAAAGCCGCGGCCCGGCTCGCCTCTTCGAGCTGGGTCCGGGCCGTTTCCAACTCCGTTTGGAGAGCCGCGATCCGGCTCGTCCGATCCCGGAGCATCTGACCAAGCTGCGCCCCCTCTTGGCGCAAGGTCATCGTTTCTTGCCGGCCCGAGCTGAGTCTCTCCTCTCCTTCAGCGAGTACGGCGCGAACGGCCCCCTCCAAGGTAACCACCGTCTCTCGCAACTCTTCGTTCTCCCGAAGGAGAGCCTGCGGAGGAAATCCGGGGTCATCCACATCCCGGACGTCGGGCTCCTCTTCCTTCTCGTCCTCATCCTTGACCGCCTCGGGTTCTTCCCGGTCTTCGGTGGGCGTTTTGTCTTGGGAGGCGGCTTCAAGGCGAACGGCATTCTCCGTCCGCGCGGCATCGGTCAACCGGCGGTTCTCCGTGCTCAACGCCACGATCCTCCGGCGCAAAAAGGTCTTCTCTTCCGAGTTCCGTGATTCCACGGCGTCCAGATCGCGGTTCAGAGAATCGACCTGCGCGACCAAGGCGCTGTTTTCCTCGCGCAAGCTCTCACGATCGGCAGTCGCCGTCTGCAGTTTCTGCGCGGCTTCCTGCAAACTCACTTCGAGCCCGGTCAACTTGACCTGTCCGGTCTCCAAACTCGCTCGCAGCGCGGCGTTGGCCGATTCTACTTCGTTGAGCTGGCGGCGCAAACCCGCCAACTCTCCGGCATCCGGCGCCGAGCCCAAGCGCGGGGCGAGTTCGTCCCGCTCGCGGGTCAGAGCCGCCAGTCGCAGCTCCGAAGTCCGGCCTTGTTGCCGCCAACCCAGGACCGCATCGATCTCACCGTTCAATGCCCGGCGCAGCACTCCATTCTCGGCGCCCAAAGCGGCAAACTCCATTGCCGAGACCTCTTCGCCACGGACCATGGCCCTCCGCACACCGTCAAGGGCGCTCTCCAACGCCGCGATCCGTTGATCATCTTCCTGCCCCTGCGAGGCCAGGCGGTCGCGCTCCGATTCCAAACCCGCAATGCGTTGGTCTCGCGCCTTCAGTTCCTGACCTGCGGCCGCCAGAGTGGCTTGCACTTCCGCCAGCACGCGCCCCTGGGCCTCGATGTCGCTGTGCAATGTCGAATTCGCGGAATCCAGGTCCGCCACCCGGCTCTGCAACGCTGTCTTTTCCAGTTCATGCCTGGCCGCCGCCGTTCGCAAGGAGACTTCCAACTCTTCGAGCTGCACGGTGAGCACATTGCGGGCACGGGTCATGGAATCGAGACTGCCCCGGGTCTCGTCGAGCAGTTCTTCTAACCGGTCCACGTCCGCCAAGAGCTGGCGATTACGTTCCGCGCGATCTTGCAAGCGGGATTCAAGCTGCCTGCTTTCACCACTCAATTGTCTGATCTCCCCGGCTTGTCGCGTCAACTCTCCGCGGACGTCTTGGAGTTCTGCACGCAACGTGAAGAAGGTCACGCCCACAGCGACCAGGAAGAAAAGTGCCGCCCAGCGCAACAGATTCGCGCCGCCCCCTTTGCGCCGCGGCCGGAGTTCCGCACTTCCCATTTCAAGCTGCTCTGCAACATCTCCGGCGCCGGCAAAAACCTGGACCGTCTCTATTGGTCTCGCGGCCACTTCTTGTACTGGCGCCGCCGGTTCCACCGCGCCTGGAGGTTTTCTCGCCTCGGGTCCCTCGACCGCATTCGCCGCGAGCGTTTCTTCTGCTGGAAACACCTTGGCGGAATCAGCCTGCGCCTGCGAAAAGGGCTGCCCGGGAAGCCATACGGTAAAACCCAGGCCCGCCGTTAGGACCAATTGCCGGTCCGGAAGCCAGACGGTGAAGGCCTCACCGGGGAGCTGCAGCGGCGCGTCGCCGGCGGCGACGAACTCTGCCGAATCTCCGCAGCAGGCTGTCCACAGGCTGAATCCATTTCCCGGAAGGCGCAAAAGATCGATTCCTTCTTCCGCGGCGGAATCCACCGCGGTGGGCCGGGGCAACCCAGGCGGCAGACTGGTGGTAGACGATGCTTCGGTCAGAGCTTCCACTGGACCATCCACGGACAAACTCCGCCGGACGCCGGAATCTCCATCGGCTTCCGCCTTCCCGGGCTCGATCGCGCAAGCCTCAACGGGCATTGATATTGGCGCGGCGACCGGCGCCGGCTTCGCTCCCCCCTCGGGAACCGCATCCCCGAGTCCCGTTACGCGAAATCCACGTTGTTTCGATTCCGGCCGAAGCTCGTTCCCAGTTTCCCGGCCGGGCGAAGCGCCCGCAAATCCCTTGACCGGAAGGGGAGGAAAACTCTGCCGGATGTCTGGCGACGCGGATTCTCCCGGATCTCCGGGCAAGCGAAAGGGAGAGTCGGAAGGATTCATCGGCGAGCATGCGGACGGAAACGTCGCGCCGGTCCTCGTTCCGGCAGCGCGCAGTCCCGTCTCTGCGCCATTTCAATCCAATCCCGGCCCGCGCGCAAGCTCCGAGAACTGCCTAACAGCCGAAAGTCGCTTCCGTCGAGGCGATGCCGCGGCCCCGTCCGTCGATGCGGTTCAAGCACGCGCCGGAATACTCCGCTGCGGGTCGCCCCTTTTCTTCCGCCGGCAGCCCGCCGGATGTTCCAGCCCGGCAGCCGGCGCCCGGGCGGCTGGCCTGGCTCGGCGCGGCTGTTCATCCCGCTCCGGTTCCAAACCCCCATTTTCCTTGCCGGCGCGCCTCGCCTGTCCTATCGCACATTTCTCCTATCCTTTCTGCCGTGGCGCGCTGCACCCCATTCTGCCTTCGTTCCTCTTGCCTCGAGCTTGAACCGCGTGTAGTCACCCAAGCTCTGCGCCCTCGCCTGCGCGCGGCGTTCCCGTCGCTGCGCTGCGCTCTTCGGGCAGCCCAGAGTGCTGGCCGTGTCGCTCCGCCCTTCGGGCAGTAAGGGGCTCGCAGCGCCTCGCGACGAAACGGTATGAGAAATGCGGGCTATGCCCTACCCGCACCCTCATGGAAACGCACATCCGAAAAGCCGCCGTCCTCATCGAGGCCTTGCCCTACCTGCAAGAGTTCCGCGGCGCCACCTTTCTGATCAAGGTGGGGGGAAGCGCCATGGAGGACCCCGAACTCGTGGGCAGTCTGCTGCGCGACATCGTGTTTCTTGAAGTCGTCGGAATCAATCCCGTGATCGTGCACGGAGGCGGAAAGGCGATTTCCCGGGCCATGCAGGAAGCCGGCTTGGAGGCGCGGTTCGTCGGCGGCCTCAGGGTAACTGACGCCTCCGCCGTGGCCATCGTGGAACAAACCCTCGGCGAAACGATCAACCCGCAACTCGTCGCCGGGATCGAGTCGGCCGGAGGACGCGCGCTCGGAGTGCCCGGCAACTCCGTTTTCATCGCGGAACGTCATCACGGAAAGGATCCCGCCACCGGCCAAGCAGTCGATCTCGGTTACGTCGGTCAGGTCGTCGATTTTCACCTCGACCAAGTGGCACAGGCTATCGCCGAAGAGATTGTGCCGGTTCTCTCCCCCATCGGAAGGGATCGCAGCACCGGCGAAACCCTGAACATCAACGCCGATCTCGCCGCCAGCGCTCTCGGATCACGCCTGCAAGCCGCAAAAATCCTTTACCTCAGCGATGTGCTCGGCGTATTGCGCGATCCCGCCGACCCGTCGAGCCTCATCCCCTCGCTCGACCGGGCCGCGGTCGAAACGGCCATTGGCGATCGCGTCATCTCGGGAGGCATGATTCCGAAAGTCCGCTCCGCTCTCGAAGCCCTCGAAGCCGGCGTCGGTAAAGTCCACCTCATCGACGGACGCATCCCACATTCCGTGCTCCTGGAAATTTTCACCCGCTCGGGAGTCGGCACGGAAATCACCCGTTGACCCGCTGGTTCCAAGCCGGCCCCTGCCGGAACCGGCTCATGACTCATCGTCCAACCATTCGTCCGCAGGATCGAACGCCGGAACGGGCACATTGAGAATGCAGAGCCGGCCCACGGCCCGGTGCCGGCAGCCCGGTTTGATCAGGACCGCAGTTCCCGGACGCAAAAGGATCTCCTCGCCGTCCGCCTCGAGTTTTCCTTCGCCTTCCAACACGTAATACAATTCCGTGGTTTTCTTGTGATAGTGGGTCCGGGAATCCTCCCAAATCTCGACCACGTGCATCGAGGCCACCGCCCCGGGGATCCCCGCAAATGCCCGCCGGGCTTCCCCACAGGGGCAACGCACCGGTTCCAGCTCGTCGAAACGCGCCAACTCGAAGCGCTTCATGGCGTTTCGTTCCAATAGATCACCACGTTCTTGGTGGCCCGGCCACAAGCCACGATGTCGGGTTTCTCATCGCCGTTCAGATCGGCAACCTGTAAGTCCTCGCAGGCCATGCCGTTCTCGTCGACCCATCGCTCGTTCCAACCTCCCGCCTCCGCATTGCCGCCAGAGAACACTTTGATTCCCACCTTTCCGTCCGGATCCGGATTTCGCCAGCCCGCGACGAGTTCACGGGCGGCCGGCCCCGAAAACGCGCCCCAAGCCAGCGCGTGTCCTTGGTTCATCGTTGCCAGGAGCACCGAGCGCTTACCGTCCTCGGCGTAGAGCGTGAGTTGGTCGCCGTGCATAGGTTCGATCCCGGCGAAAACCACGCGTTCGGCGCCGGAATCGGCGCCAGGCGCATAGCGGATTTCTCCAAACCCGCGGCAATCCCCCTCGGAATCGCCGGCCTGGATCAGCCACTCCGCCTTTGGCGCAGCGCCCTCCGCCGGAATGCTCACTCGCAGAGCGCCTTCCTTGCCGCCGACAAGCATTTGCTCCGCGCCTCCGGCTTGCGTCAACACGTCGAAGTTGTGGGTCATATGCATCGAAGCATCGACCAGCGTCCGTTTCCATTGATCCACCTGCCGGGGGTCCTCGGGCGGCAAATAAGCGAAAAGGCGCGCCCCGTTCTCACCGTCGCCATCCCGGTTGTCGCGTCCGTGCAGCGGCAGCACCGCTAACTGAAACCGCCCCGCTCCGTCCCGGACCCAGTGCATCCGGTGAACCGCCGGTTCGTGCGGAAGCCGGACGGATTCCCAGCGGTCACGGGGATCTCCGGGCCGGATCAAATAATGCACCGATCCGGATTCCGTCTCGTTGCTCGTTTCACTGGGATTCCAATTTCCCCCCACCGCCACCTCGGCCTTTCCGTCTCCATCGATATCGCGGGCCGCCACGCACACGTTGTCGCGGAGGGTCAAGTTCCGCGCGATGACGTGTTTTTTCCAGTCCGGCGCCTCATACCACACGATTTCCTTCTGATCCGCCAAAAGGATGTCTCCGGCGCCGTCGCCGTCCATGTCGCAGATCACCAGGCCGTAGCCGATGGCGATCTTGTCGTCGATAGTCTGAGCCCGGAAGACCGGATCGGCCGCCGGCACCGGGGTCGCTGCCGCCCCGGCAAGTAAACCAGCGACGATGCCCAGCCGGGCCCTTCGAGAGATCGAAAACTCCTTCATGGAAAACACCCATATCGGAGTCCGGACTCCGAGGCAAGGCCCGGCCCGCGTCCAGCCGTTGCGTGAAGGCGCATTCCGGCGCATATGTAGCCTGTGAAACGTGTGGGAATGCCCCTCGCCGCCTTCCTCGGCATCCAATTGCTCTGGGCCGGCGTCGCGGCGGCTTTATTCTTCTACGGACGCAGCCAGACCGGCAAGGTTTCGACCGGGGATTCGGCCCCGGAGCCCGTAACCCGGTCCTCGGTCAGCCTCTTCGCTCCGGCCGCGCCCGGAGAAGCCGGTGCCCCGGCCCCAGCCAGTTCCGCCGGGTCCACCTCCGTGTTCGAGGTCGGCAAGTTGTCCAAGGAAGCCATCTTATCCCTGCTCCCGGCCGCCCTGGAGGAACGAGACCCGGTCCGGCGAATGAGCGCCATCAGCCGGATCCTTTCCTCGCTGGATAAAGAATCCATCCCCGAGGCTCTGGCCATCTTCGAGAGCGCCCCACGCTCGGAAGACAGCGAGCGCGATTTCCGCTCGTTCATGCAGGTCTGGGGCAAGGTCGACGGAGCGTCTGCGTTGGAATACGCTCTGGGAGAGGGCGGCAACAAAGTGCGTTGGGGCGCCAGCTCAGCCATTCGGGGATGGGCGGCCCAAGATCCCGCGGGCGCCAAGCTTTACCTCGATGGGATGGAAGGCAGCGACACAAAGTCCTGGCTCGAGTTCGGCTATGTGACCGGTCTGGCTCAAAACGATCTCGACGGCGCCATGACCGCCTCGCTGGAAGCCAGCCGCAGCCGCGCCCGGGGCCAGGGGATCGAACACCTCTCTGGCGAAATCTTACGGCAGCGCGGCCCAGAAGCTCTCAAGGCCTGGGTCGAGCAGATCGACGCCGGCGCCGGAGAAGACAGCGAGTCCTACAAACAATTTGCCTTTGAACAGGCCGCGCGACTGCTTTCCCGCGAAGATCCCGAAGCCGCCAAAGTCTGGGTCGAGAAACACGCTGCGGAAGGACTCGCCAGCGCCGATACCTTGCGGGATGTGGCCTACCGCTCTTCGGGCGATAACCCCCAAGTCGCTGCCGATTGGATCCTCAGCATTGAGGCCGGAGACCGCGGAACGGAAGCCCTGCGCGAGGTCGTCGAACGTTGGGCCTCTCGAGAACCCAACGACACCGCTCAGTGGTTGAGCGAAAGGCCCCTGGACGCAACTTGGGATCCGGTGGTCCGGGCCTTTGCCGAAGGTATTCGAAACGAAGACCCCGAAGCGGCCGTCGCTTGGTCCAGCATCATCAAGGACGAACGCGTCCGGATGCGATCCATCGGGGGCGCGGCCCGGGAATGGCTCCAACGCGACTTCGACACCGCGCGCGCCCAACTCCTCCAGTCCGATTTTATCCCGCCGGAATACAAGGAACGCCTCTCGAATCTACAGGCTCCCCCAAACCGCGACGGCTGAGCCGGGCGACGCGAGATCCTCTGCCGGGGGGCGGGCGCTCTTATCCGCCGTTGGCCCGCAAGTGTTCGCGGGCAGGAATGCCCGCACCTGAAGTTTCTACATTTCTGGCCTGCCCGGGAGGCCGAAGATGCGGTGATCCCGAAGGGATCAGAGCTACAAGCTGGGAAGCCTCCGGCTTCTCCCGAGGCTCTGCAAGCTCCTTCCATTGAAGTTTGGGGGCACGTCCAGTAGCAAGTGTACAAACTCCAGGGGGCAGGAATGCCCGCGCCACACTATTCCAGCCGGCACGCCCCGGCCTGGGCATGGGTTCCTGCCCATCGTTAGGCGGTCGAGGACGCCCGCCATCCGCCCGCCTGATCTGGCAAGCGGCTTAACCGGCCCCAGTCGTTAAGCTCCGCCCAATCCAAAAGCATCGTGTACCGCGGAAGCAGCCTCGCACAAATGCGGTTCGTCCACGATCACGGAAACCTTGATTTCAGAGGTTGCGATCATCCGGATATTGATGCCAGCCTCCGCCAGCGCGCTGAACATGCGTGCCGCCACCCCCGAGTGCGAGCGCATGCCAATGCCCACCGCACTGATCTTCGCGATGCCGTCTTCCGATCGCAAGGTCACCGGCGGACCCGCGGACTCCACAAACTCCCGCAGAGCCGCCTCCGCCCTCGCCAAATCCGCCTTGGCCAAAGTGAAGGAAAGGTCAGTCGCGCCTTGCTCCGATACGTTCTGCACGATCATATCGATAACCACACCCGCCTCGGCCAAGGCCACGAATATCTGGGCGGCGTATCCCGGACGATCCGGCACGTTCCGCACCGTGACCTTGGCCTGATGCTGCTCGACGCTCACGCCTCGCACCACCACGGCCTCCATGTAACGGTTCTCTTCGGTCACCAGCGTTCCCGGGTTATCATTTAGACTGTTTCGCACTTCGAAGGCCACGCCGAAGCGCTTGGCAAACTCGACCGAGCGAGATTGCATGACCTTCGACCCGGAACTGGCCATTTCCAGCATTTCATCGTAACTCAGCTCCGGAATCCGCACCGCCTGCGGCACAATGCGCGGATCGCAAGTGTAGACCCCGTCGACATCCGTGAAGATCTGACAGGCGTCTGCGCTGAGCGCCGCCGCCAACGCGATCGCCGTCAGGTCCGACCCCCCCCGGCCGAGAGTCGTGATCCGGCCCGAAGCCGTGCGTCCTTGGAAGCCCGCGACGATCACGATCCGCCCATCCTCGAGCCGCCGCTTGATCTCCTCGGGCGTCACGGCGCGGATCCTGGCCCGCGTATGTGCAGCGTCGGTTTCGATGCCGGCTTGCGCTCCGGTGAAACACACGGCCCTGCCACCCAGCGCGTGAACCGCCATGGCCACCAATGCGATCGTGGTCTGCTCCCCGGTGGCCAACAGCACGTCCAACTCCTCTTCGGTAGGCCGTTCTGCCACCTCACGGGCCAGCCGGAGTAGATTGTCGGTCACTCCTGCCATAGCCGAAACGACCGCCACCACGCGCGAGCCGGCCTGCTCCGCATCCAGAATCCGGCGGGCTACCTGGCGGATCCGCTCCGGTCTGCCCACGGAAGTTCCCCCGTACTTCTGCACAACCAACCTCATTGCCGATACTCTCGCCGCTGCCCTCTCAAGCTTCGAAGCCAAGCCTCCGCAAGACGGCGTCTCTTTCCGCCGGGGCCTCAAGCGCCGGAAAGTTTGCGCTCAGGATCACGTCGGCGTCTTTCAACCCATGGCCCGTCACCGTGCACACAATGGCGCTCCCCGCCTCCAACTCCTTCAGCGCCGCTCCGCCGCCGCCCTCGCCCCTCAGACATTTGAAAAGCCCGGCGATCGACGCCGCGCTTGCAGGCTCCACGAACACTCCCTCGTGGGAGGCCAACCAACGCTGCGCCGCTAGTATCTCCCCATCGCTCACGGCGTCGATGATTCCATGTGACTCCTGAACCGCTTCCACGGCGCCCTCCCAGCTCGCGGGATTGCCGATCCGGATTGCCGTCGCCACCGTCTCCGGATTCTCGACCGGATGCCCGAGCACCAAGGGAGCGGCCCCTGCCGCCTGGAAGCCGAGCAGACGTGGACGCGTGCTGCTGCGGCCCATGGCATGGTATTCCCGGTACCCTCTCCAATAGGCCGTGATGTTGCCCGCGTTGCCGACCGGCAACAGGTGGAATTGCGGCGCATCCCCCAACACATCCACAATCTCAAACGCGGCAGTCTTCTGCCCCTCCAAGCGAAACGGATTGATCGAATTCACGATCTCGAAATCGTCGCGTGCCCCGATCTCCCGCACCAACCGCAGCGCATCGTCGAAGTTTCCTTCGATCGCCACCACCTTGGCCCCGTAGACCAAGGCCTGGGCCAGTTTTCCCTTGGCGATCTTTCCAGCCGGCAACAGCACTACGCAATCCATCCCCGCCCGCACAGCGTAGGCCGCCGCCGAGGCCGAAGTGTTGCCCGTCGATGCGCAGATCACCGCCCGGACCCCCGCTTCGGCCGCTTTGGAAATCGCCAGGGTCATTCCCCGGTCCTTGAAGGAACCCGTTGGATTCGCTCCTTCGAACTTCACATAGACCCCGCATCCGCGCCCGGCTTGGCCGCTCAGGACCGGACAATGAATGAGCGGAGTGGAACCCTCACACAACGAAACCACAGGTGTGCTTCCGGTTACCGGAAGGAATTCCCGGTAACGCGCGATCACGCCCCGGTCATGCGGCATCGTGGTCATGCTGTCGCTCGTGTTTCCAAGGGCTCGAGCCGCAGCAAGACCGGCGTCTCGCGGGTGCAATCCAACTCGGCAATCTCACGCAGGGCCCGCCGGATCGAGCCATAGGGCGCGTCGCCGAGCACCATAACCAGCTCCGCAGAATCCCCTTCCGTTTCCGGTTGAAGCACCGTTGTAATGCCGGCCCCATGATCGCCCAGCAAAGCGGCGACCCGGGCCAGCACGCCGGGCAGGTTGTCTACGTTCAGGCGCAAATAGTAATGCGAAAAGGATTCATCCACCGGAAGCAAAGCGGCTTCTTCCGCGGGATTGATCAGAGCGGTCTGGATCACTCCCCGCTTCGCCCGGCAAGCTTCTCCCAGATCGCTGATCACCGCGCTGGAAGTGGGATCGCGTCCCGCGCCGCTTCCGTAGAACAGCGCGTCGCCGACCACATCCCCGCGCACCAACACGGCGTTGAACACGCCATGGACCGCCGCCAGCATGTGTTGGGAAGGCACCAGAGAAGGCTGGACCCGCACCTCCAAAAGCCCCGCTTCCCCCTTCCGCCGGATCACCGCCAGCAGTTTCACCGCGTAACCCAGACGTTCCGCATAACCGATATCCGCAGCGGCAATGTGCTCGATGCCTTCCACCACCACCGAGCCCGGGTCCACCCAGGCCCCGCTCACCAGAGATCCTAACAAGATGGCTTTGTGGCCCGCGTCCCAGCCGCTCACATCCAAGGCCGGATCCGCTTCCGCATACCCCAGCCGCTGGGCCTCTTCCAAGGCCTCGGCATACGCAATTCCCGCTTCCTGCATCCGCGTCAGAATGTAGTTGCAGGTGCCGTTGACGATGCCGTAAATCGACTCGATCCGGTTGCCCACCAAGGATTCTTGAATGGCCTTGATGATAGGGATCCCGCCCGCCACCGCGGCCTCGAACAACAGAGGAACTCCGCGTTCCCGCGCCAAGGCGAAGAGTTCCCGCCCACGTTCCGCCAAGAGGGCCTTGTTTCCCGTCACCACGATCCGTCCCGCTTCCAACGCCGCTTTCACCAAATCATACGCTTCGCTCACGCCGCCCATCAGCTCGACAATGACGTCGATCTCAGGATCCGCCGCCAGCTCGCGCCAATCCGCCGTCACCAGCGCGGCCGGGGGATCGACCGCGCGAACCCGGTTCACATCCCGCACCGCGATGCGTCGAACCTCCAACCGGCAACCGCAGCGCGCAGCCACCAAATCGCCGTTCCGGACCAGGTTCAAATAAACCCCCGCCCCGACGTTTCCGAAGCCGGCCAGCCCGATCTGCAACGCCCTGGCGTCCATGCCTGCCCCTTTGCCTTCCCCGCCGGAGGCTCAGTCAAGAACCGCATTCCAGCGCGCAATCCGCTCCTGCTGGCTCTCGAAGAACTCCTCCACCGCATCGAGGATCTCGATCGCGACAAGGGCGTCGCCCTGCCGGATCGCATCCACCACATCCTGCCCTTCGGTGACCCGGCCGAAGACACTGTGCCGGTGATCGAGATGCGGCTGCGGCCCATGGGTGATGAAAAACTGGCTGCCATTGGTGTGCGGTCCGGAGTTGGCCATGGAAAACACCCCTGCCCGGTCATGCTTGAGGTGCGGTCGAAACTCGTCCTCAAACTGGTAGCCCGGTCCTCCCCTCCCCGTCCCCGTCGGATCCCCCCCTTGAACCATGAAATTGGGGATGACCCGGTGAAACGTGACCCCGTCATAATACCCGCGCGAGGCCAGATTGAGAAAATTGGCCACCGTTACCGGAACACCCTCGGCGAAAAGCGCTGCTTCAATGTCGCCCCGGTCCGTTTTCATCTGAATGCGTATGTCCGGCATGCCCGATGGATAGAAGCGAATACTCCTGTCGGCAACCTTTATGACAATCTGCCTTCCCGGCCGCTCCCGCAATCCTCCCGGCCTCCACCGGCGCGGAAGCGGAATCTCGTTCCGGCGATCTCCCACCCGGCTGCCGAATCCCCTTCCTCATCCGCGCATCGCATCGCTTCCAACAGCTCCTGCACGTGACCGGATCCCGCGCCGCGCCGCCTCAGTTCCCGCAGAGAAAGCGCTGCGTCCCGCTTGGCCAGCCGTCTTCCGTCCGAGTCGCAAACCAACCCGTGGTGCTGCCACAGAGGTTCCGGCAACTCCAACAGACACTGCAAAACGCGGTGAATGCCGCTGGCGTCAAAGAGATCGTCTCCCCGCGTAACCAAACTCACACCCTGCTGAGCGTCATCGACCGTAACTGCGAGATGAAAACTCGTCGCGACATCCTTCCGGCCCAAGACCAGATCGCCGAACCCAAGCAAATCCACTTCCTGAACCCCCCGTTTCCGGTCCGCCCAACGCGGGCGCCCCGCAGCCTCGATCGCTTTCTCGCTGAGCAGTCGCAGCGCCCAGGGATCTCCGTCTCGCATTCGCCGCGCCGCCTCGTCCCGGCTCAGTCTCCGGCACCTGCCCGTATAGAGCGGTCCTTCACTTCCGTGCGGAGCCGCCGCCATCCGTTCCCATTCGTCTCGAATCTCGCGCCGCGAACAAAAGCACGGATACACCAGCTTCAAAGCCTCCAGCCGGTCCAACACCTCCGCATAAACATCTTTCCGCTCCGACTGCCGGACCGGCTCTTCATCCGGATCGAGCCCTAACCAGTGTAAATCCTCGAGAATGCTCGCCTCATACTCCTTCCGGCAACGCGGTCCGTCGATGTCTTCCCAGCGCAACAAGTACCGTCCGTCGCTGGCCCGCGCCTCTCTCCACGCCGTCCATGCCGCGTAGGCATGCCCGAGATGCAAGTGGCCCGTCGGCGACGGCGCAAAGCGGGTGACCCACTTGCGGTCCTCACTTTCCATCGCCGCCATCGGCATCCTTCCTCTCCGCCTCGGCGATCTGAAGCCGCAAGTCCGCGACGGTCCCCTCTTCGAGGAATCGCGACAAAGACAGCCGGCATCCAAAACGCCGTCCCGCACGCGTCAGAATCCGGATTGCCTGCACCGAGTCTCCGGCCATCTCGAAGAACGAGTCCTGCGCCGACCCGGGCGTCCTCCCCAACACATCTCTCCAAATCTCCGCCAACTCCGCCTCGATCGCGTCGTTCCAACTCGGGGGCGCCGTCTGGCCGGGCTTGGCTTCTCCTTCAGCCAGAATCTCCGGGATTTTTTGTTCCAGCGCTTTCCGGTCGATCTTCCCCCGGTCCGTCATGGGCCATTGTTCCATCCCATGCAGTGCCGCCGGGACCATGTAGGACGGCAGCCTCCGCCGCAGATGCTTTTCCAGCCTCGATCTATCCAGCGACTCGCCTCTCTGCTTCCGGTAGAACCCGGCCAGGATCCGTCCCCCGGAGTCCGTCGACCAAGGCAAAACGACAGCCGATTCGACTCCGGGATAGGCGATCAGTCCGGCCTCGACTTCGGCAGGTTCCACCCGGTGACCGTGGATCTGGATTTGGCTGTCCCGCCGCCCCAGGAACTCGATCGATCCGTCTCTCCGCCAACGGGCGACATCCCCGCTGCGGTACACTCGCGCTCCCGCCACGGACGAAAACGGGTCCGAAACGAACTTCTCCTGCGTTTCTTGAACCCGCCTTCGGTAACCCCGGGCCACGGCCTCTCCGCCTAACCAAAGCTCGCCCGCCACACCCGGCGAAGCCAAACATCCCGCCGTGTCCACAATATAAACCCGGGCCTGTTCCATCGGCCGCCCAATCGGCGGAGGGAGCGCATCTTCCACGCCGGTATCGATCAGGCCCATGCATACCGCGATGGTGGCCTCGGTGGGTCCGTAGGAATTCCACAATCGAAAAGGAAGCCGCCGCGGCGGGGGACGTCCAAACCGGTCTCCTCCGGTAACAACATCCCGCAACGTTGCGTCCGCCGGCCACGGTTCCTCGGCCGCTAACTCCATCAACGCGGTCAAAATGGTGCTCACCGTCACTCGTCGCTCGCACAACCAAAGCGGCAGCGCCGTTGGATCCCGGCGAATCGCCTCCGGACACACGACCACGGGCGCTCCCACCGACAATGCCGGCCACAGCTCCTCTCCCAATGCGTCAAAGGTAACTTGCGAAAGCACCGATCCGCGGTCTTCCGGGCCCAATCCCAACTGTCGAGCGAAAGCTCCGGCATAGGCCGCCAAAGCCCCGTGCTCAATCTCCACCCCCTTCGGTTCTCCCGTCGAACCGGAAGTGTAGACCACACAGGCCAATTCCCCCGCAACCGCGGGCGCGCTTTCCCATCCTTTCCCGTCGCCATCTCTTTCCCCTTCGAACATGGACCGCCCGTTGCCCGGCATCAGCGCCACCGGTGGGTCGCCCTCGCCAAATCTGCCGTCGAACTCGTCCGCCGCCAGAACCGCCGCGGCGCCGCAATCTCTCAACAGAAATCGCTGACGCTCCAAGGGATCCGCAGGGTCTATCAGCAGGTAGGCGGCGCCCGCCCGCCACACCCCAAGAAGCGCCGCCGGCAACTGGACGGTTCGTTTCACACAAACTCCCACGCAGCTCTCCCCGCGAATGGAAGCCAACGGCCCCGACCTCAACCTCTGTGCCGCCGCGCCCGACCACTTCCACAGATCCCGGAAGCTCAATGTTTCGCGGTCATCCTCACACGCCGGCAGGTCCGGGCCGCTTCGCGCCCGTTCCTCCACCAACTCTATGAGACAGGGTCGCCGCATCTCAGACGGTTTCTCAGGATGGTTCCAGTCCTCGAGAATTCGTCTCCGTTCCTCGACCCCAATCATCGGAAGCGCATCCAGCTCACATTCAGGATTCTGCGCCGCAGCGCGCAAGAGCAGGTCCAGATGCGCAGCAATTCCCCGAATCGTCTCCTCATCGAAGAGATCCGTCGCATACTCGATCCGGCACTCCAATCCATCTCCGCGCTCGAGCAAGTCCATCGAGAGGTCCAGCTTGCTGCCTCCCGAAGGACTCCACAGCTCTTCCGCCAGCCAGGCAGGATCGCTCACTCGCGGGCGAGGAAGATTGCGCAATTGGAAAGCAGTCTGAAACAGAGGCGGAACCGCCGGGTCCCGCTTCAGGCTCAACGACGAAAGCAACTTTCCGAATGGAGCCTCCTGATGCGCCAGAGTCGTCATGAGTTCACGGTGACAGCGGCGGACCAACTGGCAAAACGTCAGCCCCTCCGTGAATTCCAAACGGATTGGAAAGGTCTGCATCAGCATCCCCACCAGGCTCTGCAACTCGATCCGCGTCCGGCATGCGACAGGAACACCCACCAACACCTCATCCTGTCCGCCATAACGGTGGAGCAGTGTGGCGTAGCCCGCCAGCAACACCCCAAACAAGGTCGCGCCTTGGCCGGAGGCAATCCGTCGCAAACGCGGCGTCAGCCCCGCAGCAATCGGCCCTCCCCAACTCGCCCCACGCATCGTCCGGCGCAACGGCCGGGCACGGTCCAGCGGCCACCGCATCACCGGAAGTTCGCCCGCAAGTCGTTCCTGCCAAAACGCCAGCACCCGCTGCTCCTCCTCTGTTTCCCGGTCGCGACCGTAGCGAAGAGCCTGCCAGGCCGCCCAGTCCCGGTGCCGCGGGACCTGCGCCGCCGCCAGGCCTCGTGAGCCCGCCAGCATCTCGCATACATCGCCGATCAAGAGACTCTTGGACCAACCATCCACCATGGCGTGGTGCGCGACGATGGCGGCCAGAGATGGCATCGGGCCCTCCTCGACCTCGATCAAATAGAAGAGCGCTGCCGGGCCCTTTTCCAGGTCCAATCCTTTGCAGGTGACTCCCTCCAACCAGCGTCTCGCCTCCTCCAGTGTTGCGCAACGTCGCTCCGTCAGCGGAATTTCCTCGGGAACCGGATCCACAATCAAGACGCCGTCGCCTGACGCGAAATCAAAACGGGTCCGGAGCGCCTCATGGCGTCGCAGCACCTCCCGAAGCGCCTCGCGCAGCATTCCGGAGTCGACCTTACGCCGAAAGCCGAAGACCACCGGGTTGTAGTAGGCCGATTCCGTCGGATCCGTCCGGTGCAATACCCACATGAGCAGTTGACCAAACGCCATGGGAACCACGGCGTCCTCAGACACGCGCGGTATGGGCGCCGGCCGGGAGCCCCGCCGCGCGGCAGCAACCGGTTCGCCGCCCGCTTTTTGCTCCTCCATGGCTGCCGGTCCATCCGCCGTCATGCCCGGTCCTCAATTCCGGCTCCTTCTCCTAACAGAGATGCCATCCCGCGCATCGTCGATCGATCCAACAGTTCCCAAACCGGGATCTCCACCCCGGATTCTTCCCAGATCCGCGCTGCTAACTGCGTGGCCGTCACCGAGTCTCCGCCTGCCTCCACGAATCCAACCCCCTGCTCGCCGGCATCGCTGCGCAACACCTCCTTCCACAAGCGCCGCATCAACGGAAGGCCGGCTTCGCCATCCGCCGGGAAATCCCTCGATTCCGTTGCCTCCCGGCTATCCATTGACCCGGCGCCATCGACGCCGTCTATGCCGAGCTGCTTTGCCAACTGCAAGCGTTGAATCTTCCCAGTCGCTCCCTTGGGGATGTCCTCCAGAAACAGGACTCGTCTGGGCGCCTTGAACGCGGCCAACCGGTCCGCAACCCATTTCCGCAGCTCTCGCTCCTCAATCCTAACCCCGGGACTGCACACCACCGCCGCGGCGATCTCTTCTCCCAAGCGCGCATCCGGCACGGAAAAGGCCACCGCTTGCGTCACCGCGGGATGTTGCAGCAAAACCTCGTCGATCTCTCGCGGCGCGATCTTCTCGCCGCCCCGGTTGATCATCTCCTTGAGCCGGCCGCAAATCGTCAGGTAACCGCCGGCATCGAAGTAACCGAGGTCGCCCGTTCGGAACCATCCCGCGACGAACGCCTCCGCGTTCACCTCAGGCCTGTCAAGGTAGCCGTTGAAGACGCTCTCGCCGCGAATGCAGATCTCGCCCGTCTCACCCTGCGCCACGGCGCGTCCCTCAGCATCGAGAACAACCACGTCCGGCCCGGCGGGAAGTCCCACCGTCCCCGGTTTGCGCGGAGCCGGCGGCAGCGGATTGCAAGCGATTTGGTGCGATGCCTCAGTCATTCCATAGGCCTCCAGCACCGGCGCCCCGAAAACCTCCTCCAACTCCCGCGATACCGCGACCGGCAACGCCGCTGAAGATGATCGAATCAAGCGCAGCCGGCCACCCCTGACGCGCTCTCCGTGGTCGCGCGCCCGCGCCATGATGGCCTGATGCATCGCCGGCGCCGCTGTATACCAAGTCGGCTCAAACTCCTCCAGCCAGCCGAAGAACTCCGGAGCCCGAAACCCTGGAGTACAGATCAACGCAGCCCCGGCTCGCAAAGTCGCCAACAATCCCGCCGCCAGCCCGTGGATATGGAAGAGGGGCATGATCCCGAGGCAGAGATCCGTTGGTTCGAGCCTCAGCGTCTCCGCGATCCGGGCGGCGGAACACAGCAGATTGCGGTGGGTCAGCGGAGCCGCCTTGGGCCGGCCCGTCGTCCCGGAGGTATGCAGCAGCAAAGCCACATCATCGTCCCCACAAAAGGGGGTTGAATGTTCCACGGATCCGAGCCCATCAAAATCAGGCGGAATCACCGGCAATCCGAGCCCGGCAGCAGCTCTCATCCACTCCGCCGCTCGATGGTCTTCCTCCGAAGCGACGAGAACCTCGGCCTTCGCGTCCTCGAGATAAAACGCGAACTCGGATTCGCGATAGCCGGGATTGAGCGGGGCCGCGATCCCGAAGCTGGCGGCCGCCAGAAATGCCGCCGCCGCCTGGGGACCGTCGGGCGCCACCGTCGCAATCCGCGCTCCGGGCGAGAGCCCGCAGGCTTGGAGGCGGCCCGCAAATCGATCGGTCGCGACCAGCAACTCCCCGTAGCTCATGCGGAAACCGCCAGGCGCGAGCAATGCCGGCGCAGCGGCGTCCCTCTCCGCCCCTCGCCGGATCAGCTCGCGGACTCCCAATGCTTGCGCCGTCTCCTCCATGTCGCGCCACTCATAGCCGCCCGGGCTTCTCTCGACAAGTCGCACTCGCTCCTCTCCCTTCCCTCATATTGACTCCGGTGGGCGCCGCGGTTTATCACCATGTCCATGGGCCGCTGCGCTATCGGATTGGATTATGGAACAAATTCTTGCCGCTCCCTTCTCGTCGATCTCGATGAAGGCAGGGAACTCGCCTCGCGAGTCTTTCCCTACCCATCCGGGGAAGCCGGCGTCCTGCTCGACCCCTCCAACCCGAATGTTGCCCGTCAAAATCCTCAAGATTATCTCGCCGGACTCGCGGAAACGGTGAACGGAGCGCTGGCCGACGCTCGCGCCGCCGATCCCGGTTTCTCCGCCAGCGACATCGTGGGCATCGGGGTCGACACCACCGGGAGCACACCCCTACCCGTGGATCGCCAAGGAACGCCTCTTGCCTTCGACCCGAGGTTCCGCGACCGGCTCGCCGCTCAGGTCTGGCTTTGGAAAGATCACACCGCTCACGCAGAAGCCGAGGAGATCACCCGGCTCGCCGCCGGCCAGCGCCCACACTACCTCGCCAAATGCGGGGGCATCTATTCCTCGGAATGGTGGTGGAGCAAAATCTTGCACCTGAAACGGACTGACCCCGAGGTCTTCCATGCTGCCCACAGCTTCGTCGAACATTGCGACTATATCCCCGCCGTATTGACCGGCGCGCGAAGTCCCGAATCCATCCGCCGCAGCCGCTGCGCCGCCGGCCACAAAGCCATGTTTCATCCCGGCTGGGGCGGGCTTCCCGACCATGACTTCCTCTCCCGTCTCGATCCGGATCTCGCTTCTCTGCGCGACCGTCTTTTCAACGAAGCCTTTTCCGCCGACCAACCCGCCGGAACCCTAACGAAGTCGTGGGCGGAGAGCCTCGGCCTCCCCACCGAAACCGCCGTCGCCGTCGGCGCCTTTGACGCCCACATGGGCGCCGTCGGAGCCGGGATCCGCGAAGGCGTTCTGGTCAAGATACTCGGCACATCCACTTGCGATCTCATGGTCGTTCCTCACGATCAACCTCTCGCCGATATCCCTGGACTGTGCGGCATCGTCGATGGTTCCGTCCTTCCCAATCACTATGGCTTGGAAGCCGGTCAGTCCGCCGTCGGCGATATTTTCCTCTGGTTCGTCCATCACCTCGTTCCCGGCAGTTATGGCCGGACGACGGAAGAGAAATTCAACGCGCTCGAAAATAGCCTGGCCCGATTGCGGCCGGGTGAAAGCGGCCTCCTTGCTCTCGATTGGAACAACGGCAATCGCACCATCCTGGTCGATGCCCGCCTGACCGGATTGATCCTCGGGCAAACCCTCCACACCGAAGCCCACGAGATCTACCGCGCCCTCATCGAATCCACGGCGTTTGGAGCCCTGCGCATCATCGAGCAAATCGAAGACTACGGAGTCCCGGTCCGCGAAGTCATCAACACCGGAGGTCTCGCGGTGAAAAGTCCAGTCCTCATGCAGATCTATGCCGACGTGCTCGGTCGTCCCCTCAAAGTGGCGGCCAGCGACCAAACCTGCGCCTTGGGAGCGGCGCTGTTCGGAGCAGCCGCCAGCGGCCGGATGACCCTCGACGAAGCCCGCGAACGCAATTGCCGGGTTCGTCCGCTTCAATACCAGCCCGATCCTGCCAACCATGCAATCTATATGGAGATCTATGGCCTCTACCGACAGCTCCACGATGTCTTCGGAACCCCGCGAATCCAAGTCAATCTCCATCACGTCATGAAACGCCTCCTGAATCTGCGGGACGAAGTCCGCACGAAACACTAACGGAGCCACGATCGGCAGCGGCATGCGTGTCTTGGTCGCCTTCGACAAGTTCAAAGGCTCTCTCAGCGCGACGGAAGCCTGTCAAGCTGCTGCTCGTGGGCTCGCGCGGGCGAAACCATTTTTCGATATCTGTCAGGTTCCCGTCGCCGACGGCGGCGAAGGGACCGTCCAAGGCGTGGCCGCTTCACTGCCCGGCCGCATCGTCCATGCCCCTGTCGTGGATGCGCTTGGCCGCCCCATCGACGCGCCATTTTTCCTCGCAATCGACAGCCCGTCCCCCTTTGCCGTCCTCGAGATGGCGGCTGCCGCGGGCCTGGAACCTATCCCTCCGGGCCTCCGGGATCCTCTCCGAGCCACGACCCGCGGTGTCGGCCAGCTCATCCGCGCCGCCCAACGGGAAGGCGCTCACACGATCCTCGCCGGCTTGGGCGGCAGCGCCACCAACGACGGCGGAGCGGGCCTCGCCGCAGCCCTCGGCTACCACTTCCTCGACTCCCAAGGCAACGCCCTCGATCCTCTGCCCCTCAACCTCCATCGCGTCGCCAGCATCGTGCCGCCAACCGCGGAGGCTTCGCCGCCGCTGCCTTTCGTCGTGGCCCTGGCCGATGTGACCAACCCACTTCTCGGGCCCCAGGGAGCCACCGCGGTCTTCGGCCCGCAAAAAGGCGTCAGCCCAGCCCTGGAACCTCTGCTCGAATCCGCGCTCGCTCATCTCGCCAACCAAGTCGCCGCCAGCCTGAAATGCGATTTCCGCGATGCGCCGGGCGCCGGCGCCGCGGGGGGATGCGGATTCGGGTTGCTCGCTTTTCTCGGCGCCCGCATCGAATCCGGCTTCGAGCGGATCGCGCAGATCACCGGACTGGAGGAGGCCATGCGCGCTTGCGACTGGGTCATTACCGGCGAAGGCAGGCTGGACCATCAGACCCTGTTAGGGAAAGCGCCTGCGGGTGTCGCCGCCATGGCCCGCCGCCTTGGCAAACCCGTTCATGCCATCGGTGGATCCGCCTCCGCAGAAGACCTCTCCGCGCTCGGCAAACACTTCGACTCCATCCATCTGCTGCAAACCGAAGGAATCGCCCTCGAAACCGCGCTCCGCGACGCCGCTCAGCTCTTGGAAGACCTTTCCGAGACCCTCGGCGCCAAGCTCCAGCGCTAACCCAGATTTGCTGAATCAATCAACAGGTCCTAAACGCGGAACAACGAACTCCGTGAGGCCCCTGTCGCACAAGAACCGGCCGAAGCGCCCCGCCCGGTCCCAGCCGTTGCCCAGCGCCGTACGGTGGTTTCCCGCTGGGCAGCCGCCGCTCTCCATGTCACCCTCCACTTCATGCCTCCCCGCACCTACCTCGTCACCGGAGCCAGTAAAGGTATCGGCTACGCCACCTCGCAACTGCTTGCCAACCACGGTCATCGCGTCCTCGGTCTGGCCCGGTCCGCTCCCCAGGACGCCTCCCCGTTCCATACGTTCCACCCCATCGATCTCGCCGATCGCGCCGCCTCAGCCGCGCTCCTGACCAGTCTCGCAACCCAATACGGCATCGACGGCATCCTCAACAATGTCGGCTTGGTCCGGCCCGCGCCGCTCGAAGAGGTCTCGCTCGCCGACCTCGACGCCGTGCTCGATCTGAACCTCCGGGTCGCGCTCCAAACCGTCCAGAACGCGTTGCCGCACATGAAATCCCAGCGTTGGGGCCGAATCGTCAACATCTCGAGTCTCACCGCCGCCGGAGTGCCCTTCCGCACTTGCTACGCCGCAGCCAAGACCGCCCTCATCAGCTTCACCCGCAGTTGGGCCCTCGAACTGGCTTCGTCCGGGATCACCGTCAACGCCGTCGCGCCGGGACCCGTCGCCACCGGCCTGTTCAACACCAACAATCCGCCCGGCAGCGAAAGCCGGCAACGTTACATCGACGGAGTGCCGATGAAACGCACCGGCGAACCCGCCGAGATCGCCGCCGCCAACGTCTTCCTCCTTTCCGAGGAATCTTCGTTCATCACCGGACAAACTCTCTTCGTCGACGGCGGCTCCAGCATCGGCCGCTCCACCGTGTGATCATCCTTTCTCCCCTCCGCATCCTCCCAGTTAGAAGACGGCCATGGCGCGACCCACCATCGTCCTTCTGTTCTCAGGCCAAGGCGCTCAACGCGCCGGCATGGGCGCCGCCCTCTTCGAATCGGATGACGCCGCGCGCGCCCTCCTCGCGCAAGCCGACGCGCTCCTCGGGTGGTCCCTCTCCCGTCTTCTCCAAGAGGGTCCCGAGGAAGAACTCACCCTAACCAGCCGCTGCCAGCCTGCCCTCTATGTTCATGGCCTGGCCTGCTGGAATGCCTTGAGCCAACGCCTCCCCGGCCTCCAGCCCGCCGCCGCAGCCGGACTCTCGCTCGGCGAGTTCACCGCTCATGCGGCCGCCGGAACGTTTTCCTTCGAGGACGGCCTCCGCCTCGTCTCCCAACGCGGCGTCTTCATGGAACAAGCCTGCGCGGAAACCGAGGGAACAATGGCGGCCATGATCGGCGGCGATTCCGAATCGGTGCGGCGCCTGGCGCAATCCTGTAACGTCGATATCGCCAACTTCAACGCCCCCGGCCAGATCGTCGTGTCCGGTTCCAAACCCGCTGTCCAAGCCGCGATCGCCCGCGCCAAAGAGTTCGGAGTGCGGATAGGACGCGAACTCAAAGTGGCCGGTGCCTATCATTCGCGCCTCATGATCTCGGCTCGCGAGGGCCTGGCGCGGGAACTCTCGGCGACGACCCTGCATTCCCCGGACTTTCCCGTGATCAGCAATATCGCCGCCCGGCCTGCCGCGGATCCCACTGAAATCAAGCGAACGCTCGAGGAACAGGTCACCGGATCTGTCCGCTGGGAAGAATCCATGCGGTCCTTGCGAGACAGCGGTTTCAACACCTTTGTCGAGTGCGGACCCGGCGCGATCCTCCGCGGCTTACTCCAACGCATCGATCCCGAAGCTCGTTGCCTTACCATCGACGACCAATCCTCCCTCGAGACCGCCGTCGAAGCACTGACAGGTTGATTGTGAATGGTAGCCGCGGAATGAGGCAGACCCCCCGGCACAAAGTCCTCTTGCCCGCAAAAAGGAGTGATCCCTCATCGCGCTCCGTCGCGGGAACGGAGCCGGCCTGGAAACTGGCCTCTGCCCGCATCCGCCCCTCCGTCAGCCGCGCCAGACCGTCGCGAACGAGCGAACCGTCTCGACCGCCAAAATCCGCCTGACCCGCCGGCGGGAAATTTTGATTCCCTTGGCCCGCTCCTCCCAACCGGCGCGACTCAACAAGGCCAAAGTTTCCTCGCCCAGACGCAGCGGCAGCACTGTGGCCAAACGCATGCGCCGGGACCGCAGCGCCCCGGCATATCGCCGTCCGTCCTCGAGCCATTCTTGCGCCCGCCTCTCCCAACGGCGGGCCACTGACGTCATGGCGTTGCCCTCGGGGATGCCGTCCATTGCGCGCTCTCCCCAACCTCCGGCCTCGCGAACCTCATTTCTCGGCAAATACCCGCGCCCGGCCCTCAAGTCGGCCGGCAAATCGCGCAGGATGTTCACCAACTGCAACGCTTTGCCAAAGCGAATTCCGCAAGCCGTCATTTCCTCATCCGGCAGCACGCTTTGGGAACGCCATCCGGAAAGGTGCAAATCTGCAATGCGCGTCCAAAACCGGCCCACACTACCCGCCACCAAATAGGTGTAGCGATCAAGTTCCTCAGCCGATTCGAGCCAGACCACGCGCCCCGGCTCCCCTCCTCTGACACAATCCTCCAACTGCCCCCTCGTGATCTCCTTCAACACCGCCCGCAATTCGTCCTGCTCCCGCGGTGGCCGGCGATCCAGCCAAAGCAAGCATTCCGGCAGCCGCCGCAACAGCTCTCGTTCACCGGCGTGGCTTTGCCTTGGAAGAAAAGCCTCTTCAATCATGCCGGTCAAGCAATCCGAAGCGCCGCCCTCAAACAACACGCCGCAATACTCCTCAAGGCAAGCCGCCCGGCCGGACACCGGCACCCCGACGGTGTCGGCCAAGGTGTCCGAGGCCCGGGCCAGCAAATACCCAAGTTCCAAAGCCGGCCGCACCGCCGCCGGCAATGCACGCAGACTCAAGGAGAACGAGCGCGACACCGACGCCAGCAGTTCCTTGCTCAGAGAGACCTGAGCTGCTTTGTTCCTGTCATCCAATGCGTTCAACGCGTTCGGTGGTTGGGGCGCAGTTCGCGGTCCGCAGTTTCCGGCGCCAGCATGCGCAGTCCTAGGACGACAAACCCATCGAGCCCGCCGCCCCGCAAGTCCGATGCCTATCCGGCGCCTCTATTTCCACATTCCGTTCTGCCACCGGATTTGTCCCTACTGCGCGTTCTACAAACATCTGCCGGGGGCAACCGCCGCCGGTCGCGTCGTCGAAGCGCTCCTCGCTGAGTTGCGGCACGCCAACTCCACTTTCGCCATCGACCCGGAATCCATCTATTTCGGCGGCGGAACCCCCAGCTTTCTGGCGCGCGGCCCCACACAACGGCTGTTGGAGGGCATCCGTTCCATCCTGACCCTCGATTCCCTCAAGGAGTGGACCCTCGAGGCAAATCCACGCACCTTTCACCGAAACAAGGCCGCCTTGTGGAAAGACGCCGGCATCAACCGCGTCAGCCTCGGCGTTCAATCCTGGACACCGCGCCATCTAGCCACCTTGGGGCGCGACCACGATCCCGGCGATGCCCGGATCGCCTTCGAAAACCTCCGGAGCGCCGGCCACGATAACGTCGGAATCGATCTGATGTTCTCCCTCCCCGGTCAAACCCTCCACGACTGGCATCACGATCTCGCCGCCACCGCAGCGCTTCAGCCGGAGCACATCTCCTGCTACAACCTCACCATTGAAGAGGATACCGAATTCTTTCGCCGCCGTCTCCGGGGCGAGTTTCCCGAGAACGAGCATCGCAATGCCCGGCTTTTTCGCTGGAGCCGCCGCTTTCTCGTATCCGCCGGCTATCGCCACTACGAAACGTCGAACTACTGCCTCCCGGGTCGCGAGTCCCTCCACAACCGCGCTTACTGGACCGGAGAAGATTTCCTCGGTCTCGGTCCGGGGGCCGTTTCCACCATCAACGGGAAACGCTGGCGCAACCTCCCCGACACAGAGCGCTATTGCCAGGAAAGTCTCCTCGATCCACGCTCTCTCCATATGGAAGTGGAAACACTCAGCGCGACCGATCGGCACAATGAACGCGTCGCTTTGCTCTTGCGCACCGCGGAGGGCCTTCCCGCCGCCCTGCTCGAACCCCAAGCGCGGTCCCGCGCCGATTGGTTGGCCAAACAAGGTCTTCTCCAGCTCCTCGACGGCTGCTACAGCCTCCAGGGCCGGGCTCGCGCCCTCGTCGATCCTGTTGCCGCAGAGTTGTTTGTCTAACTGTTCTCTTCTCCATGCCCCGCTCCCCTCGCTCCAGGGCGCCTTCCGCCTGTTCCGTTCCTTCTGCGGACGCGGAAATCCTCGTCGCGGGCATCATCGAAAAACTGCGCCAGCGCGGCCTCCGCAGATCGAAAGCCCTCGAAGCTCTTCTGCTAGCGATGGCCAATCATCATCATCCCGCTACCCTGGCCGAACTGGGGGAATCTCCAGACCTCCGAAAGCGGGATCAAGCGACGATTTACCGCCTCGTCTGCAAGCTCGAAGAAGCCGGCGTGGTCCGGCGCCGTGGTCTGGTCGGCCGCAGCAGTCACTACGAGCTGGTCGTGCCCGGTCACCATCACGACTACCTCGTCTGCCGCCACTGCGGGCGCGTCCAACAAGCCCCTTTGCACTGCGAACTGGAACGGGTCGAAACAGAACTCGCCGCCCGCTCCGGCTGGAACGATTTGGAACATGAACTCGAGTTCTTCGGAACCTGCCCCGGCTGCAGCGGCCAACGGTAATCTTCCAGCATGGCGAAGTGGCGGCGGAGCAAAACGAGGTCGCCCATCGGCGTGAGGCTATAGTCGCGTTCTTCAAAGGACCCGCTCACCGCAGAACGCAGGCGGCCCCCACGACTGGCACTCCGGAACGCCCGGCCGGTTCACGACTGAGTGGCATTTCAGCGCTTTATTTGATGCAATTCGCTTGCGTTTTCCCGATGCCTCCCTCAAAATGCAAGCTGTCTGCATTTTCCCATGCGTTCCTTGTCCCGATATCCCAGTTTTCTAGGCTTCTGCACCGTTGTCCTCGCCTGCGCCGCCCCGTTTCCCTGCCCCGGCGGCGAATCCGCTCTCTCCAAGCTCGACCCTAACCCGGTGGATTCCTCCTCCTCCAACGAAGCGCGTCCCAACTTGTGGACCGGAGAGAATGTCAGCCTCGGCGGAGTGCTCTTCCCCCATTTTCATTTCCTGGGCTCTCTCGGCGCCTCGACTGCGGACGACCTCGACGGTACCGTGGTCGCCGGGCACCACGATCCGAACCGCGACGGGTTCACCGTTCAGAACGTCGAGATGGGAGCCTCGCTGCGCTTGGGCGACTCTGTGCGCGGGTTCGCGACTTACGCCGCGGCGATCGATCTCGACGACGAATGGTCCGGTGGCTGGGAGGAGGTCTTCGGCAAACTCGAAAACCTTCCGGGGGGCTTCGAACTGCGCGGAGGCCGCTACTTCAACCGCCTGGGCTTCGCCAACGCACTGCATCCGCACGGGTATTTCTTCGTGGACAAGGACCTGGTCGAGGCCCGGATGTTCGGAGAGGACGGCATCACTTCCGAAGGCGCTGAACTGACTTGGCGCCTGCCCACGCCTTTCACCAGTCTCGTCTCCTACTCTTACGGCGAAGTCTTCGTGGAAGACGAGGGACACGCTCATGGCGACGCCGAGCACGCCGGCGAGGCTCTCTTTGAAATCGAGGGAGCCGGTTTCGCCGGGAATGTCCAGACCCTGCACTGGATCAACCGTTGGAATTACAACGACTTCCACCAATTCACCGGTCACATCTCCGCTGCTTGGGGAGAGAACTTTTTCCGGCGCGACACGATCCTTTTTGCGGGAGGACTCGAGTACTTGTGGCGGCAGAATGGCTTTGAACCAGGCGGAAAACATCTCCGGTTGCGCGCTTCCGCGATTCTCCGTGATATCGGGGCGCGAAGCGGCGAACTCCCGGGCGAGGAACCGCACCATCATCATGAGGAGGAGGAGGAGGAGCACGAGGACGAAGCCCACCGCCGGGGCCGCTCCCGCGATCTTCGGGAATGGGGAGCTGGCCTCTCCGCAGAACTCGGATTCGCCGAGCGCTGGGAAACGGGGTTGGGCCTCTCCTGGGTGGAAGGTATCGCCGAAGCGGATGTTCCAAAGCGCTGTCGACTCTCGCCGATTCTCGTCTACAAACCGTGGACCAATACGCGCTTCAAACTACAGTACAACTACGACCACCTCGGCGGCCGCGACGGTGGAGACGAGCACAGCATTTGGCTGGGCCTGGTCTTCAACTGGGGCGGAGCGGAGGTCCGTTAGCCCGCACCATCCGTAGCCATGACCATCCCTGCCCGAAGCATCATCGCCGTCCTCATCCTCGGCGCGCAAAGCCTCGTCTCGCTCCCGGCCCAGCTCCGCGTAGCGACAACCCATCCTCTCATTGGAGATCTGGCCCGGCAAGTCGGTGGAGAGCGCGTTGCTGTCATCGACATCCTGCGCCCCGGCCAGGACCTTCACCATTTCGAGCCTGCCGCCAGCGATCTCCGGGCCCTGGCGGGCGTAGCCCTTGTGTTAGCTTCTGGCAAGAATCTCGAGAGTTACCTGCCGAAGCTCCGGGATTCGTTGGGACCAGGAGTCCGGATCGTCGAAGTCGGCCGCTCCATCCCTTCCCTCAAAGTCACCCCGGGCGATGCGGTGTTCCTCTGTTGCCCCGAGCACATGGCCGGAGGCATCGATCCCCATTGGTGGCACAGCCCCAGCAACATGGCCCGGGCCGCCGGCGTCGTCGCCAAGGCGTTCACGGAGGCGGATCCTCCCAATGCCGCCGCCTACAAGGCCAACGGAGTCGCCGCTGCCAAACGCATCCAAGCCCTCAAAGCCTGGGCCAAGGAGCAAATCTCGGTGATCCCGCGGTCCAAACGCAAATTGGTGACGTCCCATGCCGCCTTCGGCTACTTCTGCCGGGAATTCGGCTTCCAGTTCATCCCGGTCATGGGGCTCGCACAGGAAGAGGACTACTCTCCAAAGTTTGTCGCCGAAGCGATTCGTATTATTCGTGAAGACAAAATCATCGGGATATTTCCCGAGGATCAAACCAACCCGAAAATTCTCCGGGAGATCTCGCGCCAATCGGGAGTGGCGGTGGCGAAGCCGCTCATTGCCGACGGCACGAATCCCGGAGCCGGATCCACCTTCGAAGGGATGTTGCGCCACAATGTCGCCACCATCGTCGAGACACTAGCGAAGCCCTGAATTCGTTCCCCAACATCCGGATCACCTCCGCAGCATGAGAGGATCGCCCCCGTTGCGCATCGCCGTCGCCCTCCTGGGCGTCGGTCTCGCCGTCATCCCTCTGGCCCGCCTCACTCGGGCACGGGAAGTCCCGCCGACAGCCCCATCCCTTCCCGGCATGCCCGCCGGCGAGACCGGGGAAACTCCGGCGCTTCTTCGACTCCGCTTCTCACCTCAACCCAGCGCTGTGACTGTTCTGCTAGAAGGCCGCGAGCTGATACGCTTGGTCGAACCCGCGGAACGGATCCATGAAATCCAATCCTCATTCGTCATTCCGCCCGAAGGAATCGAGCTGGTGGTGGAAGCTCAATGGCCGCTGGAACCCCGACAGGCCGTGTTGAGTCTCGAGGTGGAACCGGAGGGACTCGAGATCCTCTCCCGGACAGCGTGGACCGACGGTCCGGAAATGAAAGAATATTTTCTTTACCAATGGAGATGAGCGGGAGCGTCCACCGAGACTTGCCGCATGACCACTCGCATGCCGATACGGGCCCCGCGGATGCCGGCCATGTTTGCTGGGGAGCGGATCGGCGGCCCCACGAGCATCACCGCCTCGAGGTGCGAGGCCTGAGCGTGGCCTACGGAAACCATTTGGCTCTCGAGGACATCGCGTTCAGCACGGCTTGCGGACGCTGTCTCGCACTCATCGGTCCCAATGGAGCCGGCAAGAGTTCTCTCCTCAAAGCGCTGGCCGGCGTGCTCCCCATCCGGGCCGGCGAGATTCTCTGGCGCAACCGCCCTTTGAGCGAAGCCCACCAGGAACTCGCCTACCTGCCCCAACGCAGTCAGGTCGATTGGAGCTTTCCCGTCACAGTGCGCGGCCTCGTCGAGATGGGGCGCTACGCTCAGCTCGGCAACTGGAGACCCTTCCGGTCCCACGACCGCGAGATCGTCGAAAAGGCGCTCACCGCCATGGAATTGGTCAGCGTCGCGGACCGGCAGATCGGAGCGCTGAGCGGCGGGCAACAGCAGCGGGCCTTTATCGCCCGGGCCCTGGCGCAAGAGGCCCATGTCCTTCTGCTCGATGAACCTTTTGCCGGCCTAGACCGCACCGCTCAAGTCATGCTCCGCGGCCTCTTTCGTTCGCTCAGCGCCGAGGGACGGCTCCTCGTCGCAAGCCACCACGATCTCGACTCGGTGCGCGACACTTTCGATGAGGTCCTGCTTCTGCGCACGGCCCAGATCGCCTTCGGTTCCATCGGCGCAGCCTTCACTCCAGAGAGCGTGTCGGCCGCCTACGCTCACTGACCGCCTCGCCGCACATGCAAGCCTTGCAGGAATGCCTCACCATGCCCATCACGCAACGGGCCTTGCTCGCCTGTCTGTTGATCGGCTTCGCCAATGGTTACGTCAGCGCGTTCGTGGTGCTGAAAAAGAGCGCCTTGAAAGTGGGCACCATCAGCCATGGACTCCTTCCGGGGATTGCCCTGGGGGTCTTTCTCCTCGGTCTCGGCCAATGGAGCGTGTTGGGCGGCGCCATCGCCGCCGCTCTGTTCATGGGTCTCGGTTCCCTATTCGTCTCCCGCACCTCCCGGCTCGATCAAGACACGGTCCTCGGTATTTTTTATACCGCCGGTTTCGCGGGAGGACTCCTCATCATTTCCCATCACGGCACTCGCCAGAAGTTAGACGAGTGGCTCTTCGGCGGCTTGCTGGGCATGGCCGACTCCGATCTCTGGATCGCCTTTGGCATCAGCGCCATCGCCATTCTCGTGCTCACGGCCTGGCAACGGTCCATCCTCCTGCTTCTTTTTGAGCCTGACGTGGCCGCAAGCCTCGGCGTTTCCGTCCGGGCTCTTCACTATGCGCTCCTGGGCGTGGTCATTCTCGTCCTCGTCTCCAGTCTGCAAGCCGTCGGCTGCATCCTCAGCGTAGGTCTGCTCGTCGCTCCCGCCGCCACCGTCTCCATGTTCTCGGACAAGGCGACGACGCTCTTCTACGGCGGCGGAATCATCGGAGCCGTGGGTTCCTGCCTGGCCTTTATCCTGGCCTATCAATTCGATTGGGCCGCCGGTTCCACCATCGTCCTCTTTCTCGGCGGGCTTTTCCTTCTCAGTTATTTGGTCTCGCCGAAATACGGCTTGCTGAGCCGGCGCCAACCGTGACCCAGCGCAACCGGCCGTCGGCCCGCTGACCACTCCTGGGAAATCGAGGTTAAGGGATGATTGGGCGGGCACTGACCAGGAAGGCGATCTGCTAATTGTTCCTCGGGAAAGCCGTTAACGAAACATGGGTTGAATTGAAGTTGTCTCTTGACTACCTAATCGCCGTGGTTGGAAACGCCCGGCCGTGGAGGATGATCCCGGCCGCTGACTGCCCTGGAATTACCAGGAAGCCCTGGCTTCCGCGCAGCCGCAGCAAGCGCTCAGCGCCTGAGTCCGGGGCACCCCGGGGCGCCCACCCGCCCCGCCCCGAAAGCGGCTCCCGCCTCACCGGCGCTCCCCGGCCCCGCCGCGAAAGCGGCTCCCCGCCTCCGCCGCGGGCCGGCCTTTCGAAGGCCCGCAGCCTTGCCGACGCAACACCGCCGGCGGGAATCACATGCCACGGCGAGGTTTTGGTGCTGGTAGCGCCCATGCAGTCCGCGTATGCGGATTCCTACAACGGCCAGACCAGCGGCAGCAGCGGGATGGTGACCGCCACCACAATGATTTCCAGCGGCAGGCCCAGCTTCCAGTAGTCGCCGAAGCGGAAGCCGCCCGGCCCGAGAATCAGCGTGTTGT